>NZ_MLFN01000009.1 GCF_002095315.1 Pantoea conspicua | reverse complement strand
CGTTGCCACATATTCCTGCGGCGCGGGCTGCGTATATTACGCTTTCCGCATTGTCAGTCAAGCGTTAATTTCTGCTTAACTCACTGGTTCGTATGATTTCGAACCTACTTAACCCGGCGCTTCGTAAGCCGTTGTGCCGTGTCAGTGGAGGCGCATTATAGGGAGTTTCCGGAGGCTGACAAGTGCTAATTTCAAATAAAATTCTGAGTGCTGATTTTTTCAACTAAAAGCCGTTAAACCGCCAGTTTTTCCAGCAAAGGAAAGCCATAACGCCTTAAAACGGGTGATAATTGTACAGCTTCACTATCCAGTTCAGTGCAAAATGCCACGTTATGTTGCGAAGAACGCACTTCGGGTGCTTCGTGTTCCAGTAGCCATGCCGTACGTCGTGCTATTGCCGCACCGGAATCGATGAGTCGGGTACCTTCTGGCAAGACCTGTTGTAGCTCATCACGCAGTAAAGGAAAGTGAGTACAACCCAATACCACCGTATCTGGCGGTTCTGCCATGCGCAGCCACGGCTGAACAATACGACGTACCTCTTCCAGTGCCACTTCCTCACCATGCAGTTTGGCTTCGGCCAACTCCACCAGCTCTGCCGACCCCAGCATTTCGATGTTACATGCGCCGGCGAACTGAGCCACCAGCTCATGTGTATAAGGACGACGTACCGTAGCGCGCGTTGCCAGCAAGCCCACCACCCCATTGCGCGTCAGACGTGCCGCCGGTTTAATTGCCGGCACGACCCCCACCACCGGAAAAGCAAAGCGCTCACGTAAAGCGGGCAGCGAGACGGTACTGGCCGTATTACAGGCGATGATGACCAGAGAGAGCGGGTAGCGCTGGGTAATGGCATCAACAATCGCCACCACGCGTTCCACGATAAAGGTTTCGCTTTTCTCGCCATAGGGAAAACCGGCGTTATCGAAGGCGTAAAGATAGTGAAGGTCCGGCAGCAGTTGACGGACCTCATCATAGACCGAAAGCCCACCGACGCCGGAGTCGAATACCAGCACGGTGGGGCGCAAATCAGAAGCTGTAGCTGCCACTGAGGTAATACTCTCGTCCTGGGGTTTGATAGCCATACACTGTCTCGTAATCTTTATCGAACAGGTTGGCAATTCTACCACGAACCGTGAGTTGTGAAGTGACCGGATATGAGACAGCAAGATCCCACAGGCTTACCCCGCCCAGCTTCACACGACGGCTGGGCGAACTGTTGAAGTTGGTATCATAACGGTCGCCCAGATAGTGATAAGTCACTGACCAGTCAAAATCATACAGCGTCCAGTCGAGTTGATACTTCACCTGCTGTTTAGCACGACGGATAAGTGGCTGGTCGGTACTGCCGTCGCGGGCATCGACATAATCATAAGAGAGCTGATGCGCCAGTGGCCCGGTATCAAAAGAAGCGGTCGCCTCAACACCTTTAATGCGTGCCTGCTTAATGTTGTAGTAGCGATAGGTCGCCGGATCGCTATCAATCAGGTTATCGATATCATTGCGATACCCTGATACACGCCAGTTAACCGGTCCGGTCAGGCCTTCAAACCCACCTTCCCATTGCTTACTCTTTTCCGGGTCGAGGTCGCGATTACCATAAAAGGGACTGTAGACCTGAGAGAGGTTCGGCGCCTTAAAGGCTGTCCCGTAAGAAGCAAATGCGCGGTAACCAGAGATAAACTCCCAGCCAACGGCGGTCTGCCAGGTGTTGTGCCAGCCAAACTGGTTGTTATCATCACCGCGCACTGCCCCTTCCAGTGTCACACTGCCAAACTGCTGCTGGCCAGTCAGATAAAGTCCCGTGTTGCGCTGCTCATAGCCCTCTGACAGAGTGTTGGTGCCCGGTTCGGTCGTCTCTTTCTGCCAGTCAACACCGGCGCTGATAGCGCCCTGCCCCACCTGCACAGTGTTACCCCACTGCAGATTGTACTGGGTGACATCATCAAAGGTAGACGCGGCGCCGTAGCGGCCATTGCGCGGATCGTAGTTAATGTCTTTGGTGCGACCATAGCTGGCGATAAGCTGGGTTGAGTAGATATCCCGATTAAAGCGTAAGCCGGTGTCCCAGGTCTGGCTGTAGAGCTGACGGGTATCCGCCAGACCGATGACGCTGGTGTAACTGGCATCGTAGCTCTCTGAGCCGTCGTAGGCGGTGCGGTTATCAAAACCGTAGCCGCGCACAAAACCGCTGAGTTCATCACTGAACTGATGCTCAAGATTGCCATACAGCGTTTTGCTCATGAAGCCATCACGGTCATGTTGCGCCGGGCCATAATCGTTGGGATAACCCGCCACCACGTCATACCCTTTGGTATAGGTATAGTTACCCGCCAGGGTCAGCTTCGTTGCGTCACCCAGCATCTGCTGCGTAGCGCCATCGTAAGACTGGTAACCGTTGGAACCGACGCCCGCCGTCAGCATGGTGCCCGGTTGCGCCCGGCCGGTGATGATATTGACCACGCCGCCAATCGCATCCGAACCGTAGACCGCTGAACGCGCGCCGCGGATATATTCAATCCGCTGCACCAGCGAAAGAGGAATCTGGCTGAGATCGGAGGAGCCGGAAATTCCGGCCTGGTTGAGGCGAATGCCATCAATCAGAATCAGGACGTGCCGGGACTCGGTGCCGCGGATAAACAGCGAACTCTGCTGTCCCATGCCACCGCTTTGAGTAATATCGACGCCGGGCAGACGACGCATCACATCGGTCAGGCTTTTAGCCTGCCAGCGGTCGATCTCATCCCGCGTGACCACTGTGGTGGGTGCCAGCACGCTCGACACCGGCTGAACAAAACGATTGGCAGTGACTATTTGCGTATCATCATTCCCCTGAGCAAAACCGTTTTGCGCCCAGAGAGAAACCGCCGTTGCACTAAAGGCAAACAGCGATGCGGTAGTTTTCGTCATTTTTAATTGCATCCAAAAGATAAAGCAGGATGCCGCAGGCATACAATCAATAGAACGCGATGATCGTACAAGTAGCGACGTCACACCGGCAGGTCTTCGGGCTGGGAACCATAAGTGGTGATGACTTCCCATCCCGCAGGACAGTGTCTGCAATTGCACTCACCACGACATTCCTTACCGCTGCGCGTCAGCTCCAGATTCACACTGGATTCCCTATTATCTCGGGCTTGAGGCCGGCAAACGCAGTCTACGGAGTGGCGATTCGGAAGTCCAGACTTCCACACTTCTTATCGCCGCAGGGCTGGACATCAGCAAGTGAATCCCTACAATCGCCCGCTGGTAAGCTATTAATCAGGACGGATCATGACACCCGAACATCTCCCTATTGAACAATATGACGCGCAACTGGCGGAAAAAGTCAGTCGTTTAGTGACGATGATGACGCCATTTGCTGCGCCCGAGGTGGAGGTGTTCCGTTCACCGGTCAGCCACTATCGTATGCGTGCCGAGTTCCGCCTGTGGCACGATGGCGATGACATCTACCACATTATCTTTGATCAGCAGACCCGCGAGCGGATCCGTGTCGATCAGTTCCCGGCCGCCAGTGAATTGATCAACCAGCTGATGCCGAAGATGATCGCGGCGATCCGCGACAATCGTACGCTGCGCCATAAACTGTTTCAGATCGATTATCTGTCGACTCTGAGCAATCAGATTGTTATCTCGCTGCTCTATCACCGTAAGCTGGATGACGCGTGGCAGCAGGCCGCCAGCGAACTGCGGGATCAGCTACGCGCCGAAGGGCTTGATGTGCAGCTGATTGGTCGCGCCACCAAAACCAAAATCTGCCTCGATCGGGATTATGTCGATGAACGTCTGCCGGTAGCAGGACGAGAGATGATTTATCGGCAGGTTGAGAACAGCTTCACTCAGCCAAACGCAGCGATGAATATTCAGATGCTGGAATGGGCGCTGGACGTCACTCAGGGTTCGCAGGGTGACCTGCTGGAGCTCTATTGCGGCAACGGCAACTTCTCACTGGCGCTGGCGCGTAATTTCCGCCGGGTGCTGGCAACCGAAATCGCCAAACCCTCGGTGGCGTCAGCGCAGTACAACATTGCCGCTAACCAGATCGATAATGTGCAGATCATCCGTATGGCGGCTGAAGAGTTTACGCAGGCGATGACCGGCGTGCGCCGTTTCAATCGCCTGGAAGGCATTGACCTGAGCAGCTATGAATGCGAAACCATTTTTGTCGATCCGCCGCGCAGTGGGCTGGATGAAGAGACGGTGAAGATGGTGCAGGCTTATCCGCGCATCCTTTATATCTCCTGCAACCCGCAGACCCTGAGCGATAATCTTCAGACGCTGGCGCAGACCCATGAGGTGACACGACTGGCGCTGTTTGATCAGTTCCCCTATACCCACCATATGGAATGCGGCGTGCTGCTGACGCGTAAAGCGTAAACAAAAACGGGAACCCTGAGGTTCCCGTTTTTTATTCTCTCGCCCTTACTGATTACGTTTGCGCTTAAAGCGTGTCGCAATCCAGAACACCAGCGCCACCATCAGAATGGTCGGGATGAAGTTCGAGCCAATATCGGGATATTCCGCCCGCACCAGCGCGCTATAAACCAGAATCCCCAGCAGGAAAAACGCTGCCGCCAGGCCCGGCATACCGTCAGGCATGTTGGTGTTGAGATAACGCTGATGCAGACACCAGGCCGCCAGGCCAAGCGCGATCAGCGGAAAAATCGAAAACGGAACAAAAGCGCTGAACAGCACGGAAAACGAGCCGTTAATCGCTAAACCGGTAATAAAAGCCAGTAACAATGTGCCTTTATCGCGGGAACTCGGGTGGGTCATGGCCTGATCCTTATTCATTGCTCTCGGGTTTTTCCAGGGTTACCGCCAGTCGTTCTTGTTCCCGGCGGTACCAGTAATAGGCGCCTTTGGCGATCATGCGTAATTGCAGCACCAGACGATCTTCCAGCTTACGGCGCTGTTCAGCATCGACATCCAGCGCTTCGGCACCTGCGCTGAACACAATGGTCACCATCGCTTCAGCCTGCGCTTCGGTAAAACTGCGCGGCATGCGGTTTTCGACCTCAAGATAATCGGCCAGTTCAGCGATAAAATGCTGAATTTCACGTGCCACCGCAGCACGAAAAGCGGCAGAGGTGCCGGAACGTTCACGCAGTAACAGGCGGAATGCATTGGGATTGTTGCCAATGAACTCCATAAAGGTGGCAACCGAGGTTTTGATAATGCTGCCGCCCTTGGCGATACGCTGGCGTGCCTGGCGCATCAGTTGTCGCAACATCAGTCCGCTTTCATCGACCATGGTCAGCCCCAGCTCATCAACATCCTTAAAATGTCGATAAAACGAGGTCGGGGCAATGCCCGCTTCACGGGCAACCTCTCGCAAACTCAGACTGGCAAAACTGCGTTCGGCGCTGAGCTGACTGAACGCTGCTTCAATCAGTGTACGTCGTGTACGTTCTTTTTGTTGCGCTCTGACGCCCATTCTCTCTGCCTTTTGCGGTATTAAGCGGGCACTATAACAAAATTTTCAGCGTACAGAGTGGCAAACTTTGTCACCGCCTGTGAACCTCACTCTTTGTCAAACTGTGATGAAAATCGCTGATAGAATTCAGAAGTGCGCGGCGAGATGTTAGAATCTCGTTGTAAAAATGTATAAATAATAGGACGTATCGGTATGCAAAAGTCTTACGATTACGATGCCATTGTGATTGGCTCAGGACCCGGCGGTGAAGGTGCGGCGATGGGACTGGTGAAGCAGGGAGCGCGCATCGCAGTGATCGAACGCTACCACAACATCGGCGGCGGTTGTACGCACTGGGGCACCATCCCTTCTAAAGCACTTCGCCACGCCGTCAGTCGCATCATCGAATTTAACCAAAACCCGCTCTACAGCGACCACACCCGACTGCTCCGCTCCTCATTCGCTGACATTCTTAATCACACTGAAAACGTGATCAGCCAGCAAACGGCGATGCGTCAGGGGTTCTATGAGCGTAACCGCTGTGAGCTTTATCAGGGTGATGCCCGTTTTGTTGATGCTAACACCCTCGAGATTGAACAACCTGATGGCACACGTGAACGCCTGACTGCGGAAAAGTTTGTCATCGCCTGTGGTTCGCGCCCTTACCATCCTGATGACGTTGATTTTACCCATCCGCGCGTCTATGACTCCGACTCCATTCTTAATCTGCATCACGAACCTGGCCACGTAATTATTTATGGTGCCGGGGTGATTGGCTGTGAATATGCGTCGATTTTCAGGGGCCTGAACGTCAAAGTTGACCTGATTAATACCCGCGATCGTCTGCTGGCATTCCTGGATCAGGAGATGTCTGACTCACTCTCATACCACTTCTGGAACAGCGGCGTGGTTATTCGTCACAACGAAGAGTTTGAGAAGATCGAAGGGGTGGAAGATGGCGTGATTATCCATCTGAAATCGGGCAAGAAAGTGAAAGCGGACTGTCTGCTGTACGCCAACGGGCGTACCGGCAACACCGATTCGCTGTCGCTGGAAAATGTCGGACTGGAAGCGGATGGCCGTGGCCTGCTGAAAGTCAACAGCATGTACCAGACCGCGCAGCCGCACATCTATGCGGTCGGTGATGTAATTGGTTACCCGAGCCTGGCCTCAGCGGCTTACGATCAGGGCCGGATTGCCGCACAGGCGATCATTAAAGGCGAAGCCTCAGCGCATCTGATTGAAGATATCCCGACCGGGATCTATACCATTCCGGAAATCAGCTCCGTAGGCAAAACCGAGCAGCAGCTGACGGCGATGAAGGTACCTTACGAAGTGGGACGTGCGCAGTTTAAACATCTGGCGCGGGCGCAGATTGTCGGTATGAACGTTGGCAGCCTGAAGATCCTGTTCCACCGCGAAACCAAAGAGATTCTGGGAATCCACTGCTTTGGCGAACGTGCGGCCGAAATTATCCACATCGGTCAGGCGATCATGGAGCAGAAAAATGGTGGCAACACGATTGAGTACTTCGTGAATACCACCTTTAACTACCCTACCATGGCCGAAGCCTATCGCGTGGCGGCATTAAATGGCTTAAACCGCCTGTTTTAACGCCGTGTCGAAATGATGTTGCATGTGGGTTTTAATGGCCTCTGCCAGCTGTTCATAACGGCTGCGCAGAGGTGAACCCGGACGGTAGACCAGCGCGATAGTGCGCTGAGGAACCGGTTTATAACAGGGCAGATAGCAGACACCATCGCGAATACGTTCTGGTGGTACCGCCAGCGCCGGAAGCAGCGTAATGCCGCTGCCTGCCGCCACCATATTGCGCAGCGTTTCAAGACTGGTCGCGCGGAAATGAGTATCTTCATCCGCGCCCGCCTCGAAACAGAAGCCCATCGCCTGATCGCGCAAACAGTGACCATCTTCCAGCATCAGCAGTTTTTCGCCAGCCAGATCGGACATCGGCACCCGATCGCGATCGCGCCACGGATGATCAGCATAGACTGCCAGTTTCATTGGCTCATCAAACAACGGCACCTCAATAAAGGCTTCACTCTCTTTGACCAGCGCCAGAATGGCACAGTCCAGCTTGCCGCTATCGAGCTGGGCCAGTAGCTGCTGGGTTTGCGCTTCGTGCAGATACATTTCAAGTTTCGGGAACGTCTGATGCAGCATCGGAATAATTTGCGGCAGCAGATAGGGGCCGGTGGTGGGAATGAGGCCGATATGCAGCGGGCCTGACATCGCTTCCCCTTGCTGACTGGCCATCTCTTTCAGCACTTTTACTTCGCGCAGCACCGTTCGTGCCTGATCCACCAGCAGCAATCCCGCCTGAGTGAACAGCACTTTACGGCTGGTGCGCTCCAGCAGCATGACGCCCAGCTCATCTTCCAGCTTACGGATCTGCCCGCTTAACGTAGGCTGACTGACATGACACGCATCCGCAGCGCGGCGGAAATGACGGTGTTCAGCAAGCGAAACCAGATATTCAAGATCACGAATATTCATTATTACCCTCCAGACCACGATAGTCCGTGGCGATAGATAGAATAGCAATGAACGATTAGCCTATCAAGGGTGGGCGGGAATAATGCACGCATTGAAGTAAGGCATGCGCCACTCTGGAGAAAAAATGTTTTCAAGTCAGGAAGGTAAAGCAATTCCGCCGGTCACATTTCACACGCGTCAGGGCGATCGCTGGGTCGATATCACCACTGATGAACTGTTTAAAAATAAAACTGTGATCGTTTTCTCTCTGCCGGGGGCTTTTACACCGACTTGTTCATCCAGCCATCTGCCGCGTTACAACGAACTGTACAGCCTTTTCGCGCAACAGGGCGTGGACAGCATTTTGTGTGTCTCCGTCAATGACACCTTTGTGATGAATGCGTGGAAAGCGGAACAGCGTGCCGAGAACATTACCTTTATTCCTGATGGTAACGGCGAATTTACCCGAGGCATGGAGATGCTGGTTGAGAAAGCCGATCTCGGCTTTGGTGCGCGCTCGTGGCGTTACTCCATGCTGGTACGTAACGGTGTGGTTGAGAAAATGTTTGTTGAACCCAACAAGCCAGGCGATCCGTTTGAAGTATCAGATGCCGATACGATGCTGCGGTACCTGGCCCCGGAATGTAAAGCGCAGGAATCTGTCTCGGTTTTTACCAAGCCGGGCTGCCCGTTCTGCACTAAAGCAAAACAGCTGCTGATAGACCACGGTATTCAGTATGAAGAGATCGTGCTGGGACAGGATGCCACCACCGTTAGCCTGCGTGCCGTTTCTGGCCGGGCGACGGTACCACAGGTGTTTATCGGTGGTCGTCATATCGGCGGCAGCGATGACCTGGAGCAGTTCCTGCTGTCAGCGTAAACCTATCACTGTGTCAGCCGGGAGTGCTGGCCCTTTGATGATGTGCCTATAAAAAAAGTCGTAATTCTGAAGCTAGAGGTTGGCGGGCATTTATCATGCCCGCTTTTTTTACCCTGCAGGCTCAATATTTCCACAAAATAATCTCTTTCTATTGTCTATTATTCGCTTTTCGCCGCTGATACGCTGAATGGATTAAGCGTCGCTATATTAGTTGCCTCAGAATTTTATTTTTCTCACCCCTTTTATTTTCCACCCCCCTTTGACATCAATTTTTTCAGCACCCTACCCTTCCCCATCAGCCTGTTATCTGGAAGTATTAACGCTGTAATAAAATCGCATAGTGACAAATACGACTTAATCATTACTCTGCTTTGAATCGTTTTTCCTACAGGAATTTCCGGAAATTAATGGCGATAAACGAGCAATCCATCTTAATGAGACACACCAGAAAACAATCCTGTTTCCTTATGCATTTCAAAATGAGGCCCGATAATTCGAAGGATTTTATCAATATAGCAATTTGTCTATATACCATGGCTTTCATATTGATTATTGTAACCTCGCACTACATTAATCGTGTTGCTAAGGCGCGATTTTAATACACAGCAAATAAATTCAACATATATAAAGGAAATAACTATGCGTACATTATCTCATGAGGAATTGAATTCTGTCAGCGGTGCAGACATGGCAGGCGCGCTGTTCGGCATGATGGACGGTGCCGCAACTGGTATGGCAATTGGCGGAAAATGGGGCACTGGCGGCGGCTGGATTATAGGTGGGATTTCTCAACTGGTTGGTATTATCGTTTCGCCAATTATGGGCGGTTTGCTTGGTCTCGTAGTTGGCGCAGCAACAGATGTTGATACTGTGCGTGAATTAATAGCAGATTACCGCACCATCTTCGGCCCAGGTAACACCTATTAATATCAGTTTTTTTGGTTGATCAGTTTTAATAAATAAGTCAGGGCGGGATACTCTTTTAAAATTAGATTATCACGCCTTTTTTATTTCGGATAAAGGAACAAGCATGAGAGAATTATCAACGACTGAACAACAATTTGTCAGCGGCGCAGCCGTTACTATGGAAACCTGGGCGACGATGGATCAGGTATTAAGTAATGTGTTGGATGGTATGTCTACCGGTATGTCTCTGGGGGGCTACTGGGCGGCGGTGGCGGATTTATTGTCGGCGCAATTTCCCAATTAGTGGGGATAATGGTTGGTCCCATAATGGGCGGAGCACTGGGCCTGATATCTTCATTAACGATAGGTTACGAACAGACGGGCCTGCTGCTCAGCGACTATCGGAAAAGTTTTGGCGCTGAATAATCCCATCCATCGCCAAGACGCATTCGCGAGGCGAACTGAAAACTTGCTGGCAAAATAATAAGCGCGACCAGGGTGAGATGCTCTCCCTTACAGTCCGCCCCCTAAGCGGCCCCGCCTCTTGTTCAGGCCTTCACACGCTTTTTGAACAAAGAAAATAAAACTGGCAAAGTGTCCTCTTTGCCAGCAAATCAATTTAATTGTTATTTGCTTAGCTAAGTCTTTCCTTCGCTTCCGCGATAGCCTGCGCAACCTGCTGTGGCGAGACGCCGCCCTGGGCATTACGCTGATCCAGACAGGATTGCAGCGCCAGAATCGGATAGACATCCTCTTCAATCACCGCGCTGAACGGTTGTAACTGCGCCAGCGACAGGGCCTCCAGCGCCACGCCCTGCCGGATGGCCTCCACCACCACTTCCCCGACAATATGGTGCGCTTCGCGGAACGGAACCCCCTTCGCCACCAGATAATCAGCCAGCTCGGTAGAGTTCGCGTAACCCTGCTCGGCGGCTTCCTGACAACGTGGACGCTTCACCTGCAGGCCATCCAGCACCAGTACCGACATATGCAGGCAGTCGAGCCAGGTATCGAGCGCGTCGAACAGCCCCTCTTTGTCTTCCTGCATATCTTTGTTGTAGGCCAGCGGCAAGCCTTTCAGCGTCATCATCATGCCGGTCAGTGCGCCCTGTACCCGACCACACTTGCCACGGATCAGCTCCAGCGCATCCGGATTCTTCTTCTGTGGCATCAGTGAGGAACCCGACGTCACCTTGTCGGACAGTTCGATAAAGCCCGCTTCACCGGTGTTGAAGAAGATCATATCTTCGGCAAAGCGCGACAGATGGACCATGCCGATCGCGGCGTCAGAGAGCAGTTCCAGCACATGATCGCGGTCAGATACCGTATCCAGACTGTTACGGGTCGCCGAGGCGAAGCCCAGCCAGCCCGCCAGTTGCTGACGATCAATTTCATAGGCCGTACCGGCCAGCGCGCCACAGCCCAGCGGGCTGACGTCAAGCCGCTTCAGGGTATCCTGCAGACGACTTTCATCCCGTGCCAGCATTTCAACATAGGCCAGACACCAGTGTGCGAACGTCACCGGCTGCGCCCGCTGCAGGTGAGTGTAGCCCGGCATCACCGCATCCTGGTTGGCTTCGGCGGTGACCACCAGCGCCTGCTGCAACTCACGGGTGGCACCCAGCAGCGCCTCGACCTGCATTTTGCACCACAGTTTGAGATCGGTGGCGACCTGATCGTTACGGCTACGACCGGTATGCAGTTTTTTACCCAGCGAACCGACTTTGTCGATCAGCTGGCCTTCAACCCAGCTATGGATGTCTTCGGCGTCGCTCTGCAAAATCTGCTCAGGATTGGCGCGCACCGAGGCCAGCAAGGCATTCAGCGCGGCTTCCAGCTGCTGCTGTTCATCCTGTGTCAGGACATTTACCGTCACCAGCGCTTTGGACCAGGCGACCGAGCCAATGATGTCCTGCTCCGCCAGGCGGTAATCGAAGCGCAGCGAATCGTTGAACTGTTTGAAACGTTGATCTGCTGCCTGGGTAAACCGTCCACCCCAAAGTGCCATGTGAAACTCCTTTAAATCATTAAACAAAGGGCGGCATAAATGCCGCCCCTGAGCTCAAACGGTGAGGCGAGGCGCACCTCGCCTGAAAATTACTTCTTCTGCTCGTTCAGGGCGCGGATGCGCGAAGAGAGCGAGAACAGACGGATAAAGCCGCCGGCGTGACGGTGGTCGTAGACTTCGTCTTCGCCAAAGGTCGCGAACTCTTCAGAGTAGAGGCTGTTAGGTGAACGCTTCTGCGTCGCCGTTGCCTGACCCTTATAGAGCTGCAGCACCACTTCGCCATTCACCTCTTCGGCCAGTGATTCTGCCGCCGCCTGAATTGACTTACGCAGCGGTGCGAACCAGCGACCGTCATAGACCACGTAAGACATCTCCTGACCCAGCTGCTCACGCCATTTAAAGCTATCGCGATCCAGTACCAGCTGCTCAACCGCACGCAGCGCGTTAACCATGATAGTGCCGCCTGGGGTTTCATAGCAGCCACGGGATTTGATGCCGACCAGACGGTTTTCGACGATATCGATCCGACCCACACCGTGTTTCGCGCCGATTACGTTGAGTTTTTCCAGACACTGGAACGGACTCAGTTTTTCGCCGTTCACTGCCACTACCCGACCTTTCTCAACGGTTACCGTCACTTCTTCTGGCTGATCCGGCGCCTCTAAAGGATCGACGGTCCAGACCCAGCAATCTTTATTCGGTGCATTGGCCGGGCTTTCCAGCACGCCGCCTTCGGTGGAGATGTGCCAGGCGTTTTCATCACGGCTGTAGATTTTTTCCAGCGACGCGGTGGTCGGGATGTTGCGCTCTTTCAGGTAGTCCAGCAGCGCTTCACGCGAACGCAGGTTCCATTCACGCCACGGCGCGACCACTTTCAGCTGCGGAGCCAGCGCGGTGTAGGTGGTTTCGAAACGCACCTGGTCGTTACCTTTACCGGTTGCGCCATGACACAGTGCATCCGCACCCACTTTCAGCGCCAGCTCAACCTGGGCTTTCGCGATGATAGGACGCGCCATCGAGGTCCCCAGCAGGTAGGTGCCTTCGTATAATGCGCCGGTCTGCAGGACCGGATAAACGTAATCACTGATGAACTCTTCACGCAGATCAACCACATGGCACTCTGAGGCACCAGACTGCAGCGCTTTCTTCTCTACGCCTTCCAGATCGCTGCGCTCCTGACCGATATCGGCCACAAACGCCACCACCTCACAGCCGCCGTAGTTCTCTTTCAGCCACGGAATGATGGCCGACGTATCAAGACCACCGGAGTAAGCCAGAACGATTTTTTTGATGCCTTGCGTTTGCATTTCGTAATCCTTGAATCAGAGTCGTTAAGCGAGAATCCGGGTGCCAATCGGCACGCCGTTAAACAGGTCAGGCAACCGCTCAGCATGACGCCAGCTGGCGATATCCACCGGGCGGCCCAGCGTACGCGCCGCATCCAGCGCCGCGTGCACCTTCACAATCATGCCATCGGTAATGATGCCCTGGGTAATCAGTTGTTCCGCTTTGTCGGCGGTCATCTCTTCGATACGCTGACCTTTGCCGTCGAGAATACCGCTGACGTCAGACAGCAGGACTAAATCCGCGCCGAGAGTCGAGGCCAGCGCCGTCGCCGCCTGGTCAGCGTTGACGTTCATCAGTTCGCCATCATCGGTGATACCGATAGAGCTGACCACCGGCATATAACCGGCCGCCAGCAGGGTGTTCATCAACGCCGGGTTACCCGGCATGGCATGACCCACGTGGCCCAGTTCTTCATCAAACGGGGTGATGTTGACCATGCCGGCATCGCCAAGGCAGAGGCCCACTGCGTTGATGCCGGTTTTTTTCGCCCACGCCAACAGCGTTTTATTGGCGGTTCCCGCCAGCGCACCGGTAATAATGTCGATCTGATCGGCTGGCGTGACGCGCAGGCCATTCTTTTTCTTCACCGGCAGCGCCAGCTTTTTCATCAGTTCATCCACCAGGCAACCGCCACCGTGGACAATAATCAGCGGGCGCTGATGGGCGCTGCGGTAGGTCAGCAGCGCATCAAACAGACGGGCCAGCGCTTCTTCGCTGTCTAACAGCACACCGCCCAGCTTGATAATCAATGGATTGGTCATGGTTTAGTCGTCCGTTAAGTCAGTGACGTGGTTTCCGGGAAGCCGAAGCGAATATTCAGACACTGTACGGCCTGCGACGCGGCGCCTTTCAGCAGGTTATCTTCGGCTGCCACCACAATCAGATGCTCGCCCTGTAGCTCAAAACCGATATCGCAATAAGGCAGACCCACCACCGCTTTCAGTGCCGGTACGCCCTGCTCGTAGAGCCGGACCAGAGGCTTATCGTGATACGCGCGCTGGAATACTGCCGCCACATCCTCGCGACTCACGCCCGGATTTAACCGGCAAGTGATGGTCGCCAGAATGCCGCGAGGGAAGTTGCCCAGATGCGGCGTGAAAATCACCGGCGTGCCGAGATGGGCCACGATTTCCGGGTGATGACGATGATTGAACAGGCCGTAAGGTTGCAGGCTGACTTCGCAGAAGCTGGTGCCGACGCTGGCTTTACGCCCTGCGCCACTCACGCCGCTGGTGGCGTTGATTACCGGCCACTGTGCGGTATTCAGCAGGCCCGCATCCACCAGCGGTTTCAGCGCCAGCTGAGCCGCGGTCGGATAACACCCCGGCACCGCCACCAGCTGCGCCTGCTTGATCTGTTGATGCTGATATTCCGCCAGGCCGTAGACCGCTTTATCCAGCCAGTCGCCATGCTGATGGGTGAAGCCGTAAAAGCGGGTATAAAACGCCGGGTCATTGACGCGGAAGGCGCCAGACAGGTCGAAGACCACACAACCGGCCTTGAGAAATTCCGGAGCCAGATCGTGGCTGACTTCATGGGCCGTTGCCAGAAATACCACATCCACTTTATCTGCCCATTCCGACGCATGGCTCAGCGGCTGCAGCGGCAGATCCACCACGCCTTTCAGCTGAGGATGCAGATCGGACAAGCGCTTACCCGCATCAGGACTTTGCGCCGAAACCGCTAAAGCGGTTATGTTGATATCTGGATGGCGATTCAGGAAGGTGGCGAGCTCTACGCCAGCGTAACCACTGGCACCCACGATCAGCGTATTCAACATCAGGCTGTAACCCTTTTTACAGTCACACGTTCCGGGTCGCGGCCTTGCCCCGTTGCCCACAATGCCGTTTGCAGCGATTTCAGGTTCACATGCAGACGACGTTAATGTATTTTTATTCACTATTAATGCATGAATATTGATACATCCTAACTCAAGGACCGTCAACAGTGAAGACAAAATTACCGCCTTTTATCGAACTCTACCGCCAGTTGATCGCTACACCGTCGATCAGCGCAACCGATGCCGCACTGGACCAGAGTAATGAAACTTTAATCAATTTGCTGGCTGGCTGGTTTCGTGACCTCGGCTTCAGCGTTGAAGTGCAGCCGGTTCCCGGTACCCGCAATAAATTTAATATGCTGGCACGAACCGGCAGCGGCGCAGGCGGCCTGCTGTTAGCCGGTCATACTGATACCGTTCCGTTCGATGAGGGTCGCTGGACCCGCGATCCATTCACCCTGACCGAACACGACAACAAGCTCTACGGGCTGGGCACGGCAGACATGAAAGGCTTCTTCGCCTTTATTCTCGACACACTGCGCGATGTGGATGTGACGACGCTGAGCAAACCGCTCTATATTCTCGCCACCGCCGATGAAGAGACCACCATGGCCGGCGCGAAATATTTTTCTGAATCGACCCGGCTGCGTCCGGACTGCGCCATCATTGGCGAGCCGACTTCACTCAAGCCGGTTCGGGCGCACAAAGGGCACCTGTCGAACGTGATCCGTATTGAAGGTAAGTCGGGCCACTCCAGCGATCCGGCGCGCGGCGTCAACGCCATTGAACTGATGCATGAATCGATCACCCATCTGATGCAGCTGCGCCATACGCTGAAAGAGCGTTACCACCACGACGGCTTCGCTATTCCTTATCCCACCATGAACTTTGGTCATATCCACGGTGGCGATGCGGCTAACCGTATCTGCGCCTGCTGTGAACTGCATATGGATATCCGCCCCTTGCCGGGCTTATCGCTTAGCGATCTGGATGGGCTGCTGAACGAGGCACTGGCGCCGGTCAGCGCGCGCTGGCCTGGTCGTGTAACGGTCGCCGAACTGCATCCGCCGATTCCGGGTTATGAATGTCCGGCGAACCATGAACTGGTCAGCGTGGTGGAAAAACTGCTTGGCACGCCAACCGAAGTGGTGAACTACTGCACCGAAGCACCGTTTATTCAGCAGCTCTGCCCGACGCTGGTACTGGGGCCGGGCTCCATTAATCAGGCGCATCAGCCAGACGAATTTATTGATACCGCATTTATTAAGCCGACACGGGCGCTTATCAGTCAGGTTGTGCAGCATTTTTGTCACTGATTAACAATAAATGGGGCATTTCACTGCGATAACAGTAAAATGCCCTGTCATTCTGCGGCATTTAACAATAAGAATAACTTATCCCGCTCCGCTCCTGATAAATTCCATGAATTTCGGACAGTTAGCCACACGTTCGCCCCACTTTAACTCATTTGACGTACGCAGCATTACGTGGCTAGATAAAAGACGATGTTATGCCCACCGGGTGACTATCCAGATATTTTCAGATTGCAGACAGGCGGCAACTGAGCAAATTCCCCGTACATTACCGGGAAGATAAGGTTGCTGCTTTTTCTGCTGCCTGAAAAGGGTCGGGTGTAGAAGTTTTTCAAGACGATAAGGGTGTCAGGGTCCAATGAACGAACAATATTCCGCAATGCGAAGTAATGTCAGTATGCTCGGCAAACTGCTCGGGGATACGATTAAGGATGCGCTGGGTGAGAACATCCTCGACCGGGTGGAAACCATCCGTAAGCTCTCCAAGTCATCCCGTGCAGGCAATGACACTCATCGTAAGGAACTGCTTAATACGCTGCAAAACCTCTCGAATGACGAGTTACTGCCGGTAGCCCGCGCGTTTAGCCAGTTCCTTAACCTCACCAACGTAGCTGAGCAGTACCAGACCATTTCGCACAGCGGTGAAGGCGCCAACCATCCTGAACTGCTGAAAAAGACCTTTGAGACCCTGAAACAGCAGAGTGACATCAGCGAAAGCGCTATCCGCGAGGCGATTGAGTCGCTGTCGCTGGAGCTGGTGCTGACCGCACACCCGACCGAAATCACCCGCCGCACGCTGATTCACAAGCTGGTCGAAGTGAACAGCTGTCTGAAACAACTCGATCACAGCGACATTTCTGACTACGAGCGTAACCAGATTATGCGCCGTCTGCGCCAGCTGGTGGCGCAGGCCTGGCACACCGATGAGATCCGCAAATATCGCCCGACGCCGATCGATGAAGCCAAATGGGGCTTTGCCGTGGTCGAGAACAGCTTATGGGAAGGCGTACCTGCCTTTCTGCGCGAGCTGAACGAGCAGGTTGAAGAGGCATTCGGGATGAAATTACCGGTTGATTTCGTGCCGGTGCAGTTCACCTCATGGATGGGCGGCGATCGCGATGGTAACCCCAACGTCACGGCGGCGATCACCCGTCACGCGATGCAGCTGAGCCGCTGGAAAGCCGCTGATCTGTTCCTGCGTGATATTGGCGTGCTGATTTCCGAGCTGTCGATGTCCGAATGCAGCGAGGAAGTGCGCGAGCTGAGCGGCGATCCGGAAGCGCTCGAACCTTATCGGGTGATCCTGAAACGTCTGCGCAGCCAGCTGCTGACCACCCAGGCGTTCCTTGAGCGTCGGCTGAAAGGCGAACGTCTGCCGCGTCCGGCGGACCTGCTGGTCTCTAACGATCAGTTGTGGGATCCACTGTATGCCATTTATCAGTCGCTGCAACAGTGCGGTATGGGCATCATCGCCAACGGCCAGCTGCTTGATACGCTGCGCCGCGTGAAGTGCTTTGGCGTACCGCTGGTACGTATCGACCTGCGTCAGGAGAGCACCCGTCATACCGAAGCGATTGCAGAAGTGACCCGCTATCTCGGCCTTGGCGATTATGAAAGCTGGTCCGAAGCGGATAAACAGGCCTTCCTGATCCGTGAACTGAACTCAAAACGTCCGCTGCTGCCACGCAGCTGGGAACCCAGCGATGAGACGCGCGAAGTGCTGGAAACCTGCCGCGTTGCGGCTGAAGCACCGCAGGGTTCTATCGCAGCGTACGTTATCTCGATGGCGAAAACGCCGTCTGACGTTCTGGCGGTTCATCTGCTGCTGAAAGAGGCGGGCATCAATTATGCCATGCCGGTGGCTCCGCTGTTTGAAACGCTCGACGACCTGAATAATGCCAACGACGTGATGAGCCAGCTGCTGAGCATTGACTGGTATCGCGGCTTTATTCAGGGCAAACAGATGGTGATGATTGGCTATTCCGACTCGGCGAAAGATGCCGGCGTGATGGCGGCCAGCTGGGCACAATATCAGGCGCAGGATGCGCTGATCAAAACCTGTGAAAAGGCGGGCATTTCGCTGACCCTGTTCCACGGACGCGGCGGCACCATCGGCCGTGGCGGCGCACCGGCCCATGCGGCTCTGCTGTCACAGCCACCGGGCAGCCTGCGTGGCGGCCTGCGCGTCACCGAACAGGGCGAGATGATCCGCTTCAAATATGGTTTACCAGAAGTCACCATCGCCAGCCTGTCGCTCTATACCGGCGCGATTCTTGAAGCAAACCTGATGCCGCCGCCGGAACCGAAACGCGAATGGCGCGACATCATGGATCAGCTCTCCACCGACTCCTGTGCGATGTACCGTGGCTATGTGCGTGAGAACAAAGATTTTGTGCCCTACTTCCGTTCAGCGACGCCGGAGCAGGAGCTGGGCAAACTGCCGCTGGGTTCACGTCCGGCCAAGCGCCGTCCGACCGGCGGTGTAGAGTCTCTGCGTGCGATTCCATGGATTTTCGCCTGGACGCAAAACCGTCTGATGCTACCTGCCTGGCTGGGTGCCGGTGCCGCGCTGCAACAGGCGATGGCGGCGGGCCATCAGGATCAGCTGGAAGCGATGTGCCGCGACTGGCCGTTCTTTTCTACCCGTCTTGGCATGCTGGAGATGGTGTTCTCGAAAGCGGACCTGTGGCTGGCGGAGTATTACGATCAGCGACTGGTCGAAAAATCCCTCTGGCCACTGGGCAAACAGCTGCGCGATCAGCTGGATGCGGATATCAAAGCGGTATTAACCATCGCCAATGACTCTCACCTGATGGCCGATCAACCGTGGATTGCCGAGTCGATTGCGCTGCGTAACGTCTATACCGATCCCCTCAACGTCCTGCAGGCGGAACTGCTGCACCGTTCACGCGCGCAGGAAGCCCGCGGTGATGAACCGGATGCGCGCGTTGAGCAGGCATTAATGGTCACCATCGCCGGTGTAGCGGCAGGTATGCGCAACACCGGTTAAGCCGATACGGGCGTGGCATCCGCGCCCGGTATTGATAATAAAAAAGTCGGGATCATCCCGACTTTTTTACTGGCTGAAAGGGAGCAATTACGCTGCCGCGACGGCGGGACGCACACCCAGCGTGTGGCAGATGGCATAACTCATTTCGGCGCGGTTCAGGGTATAGAAATGGAAATCTTTCACCCCTTCGCGCGACAGAATTTTTACCATATCCATCGCGATGTTGGCGCCCACCATTTTGCGCGTCTCGGCATCCTCCTCCAGACCGGCAAACATCGCATTCATCCAGCCCGGTACGCGTACGTTAGTCAGCGTGGCAAAGCGTTGCAGCTGTTTAAAGTTCGAGACCGGCAAAATGCCGGGCACAATTTCCACGTCAATGCCGGTCGAAACGCAGCGATCGCGGAAGCGTAAATAACTTTCGACGTCGAAAAAGAACTGCGTGATTGCCCGGCTGGCACCCGCATCGATCTTCCGCTTCAGGTTGATCAAATCCGCCTGCGCGCTTTTGGCTTCGGGGTGGACTTCCGGATAAGCCGCCACCGAAATATCAAAATCACCGACCTCTTTCAGCAGCGAGACCAGATCGCAGCCATACATTTCTGGCTTGCCGCCGCCCGGTGGCAGGTCACCGCGCAGTGCCACAATGTGGCGGATACCGTTGTTCCAGTAATCCTGGGCGATGCTGCGCAGCTCTTCGCGCGTGGCATCGACACAGGTCAGATGCGGTGCCGCTTCCAGACCGGTGCGATCCTTAATCCCTTTGATGATGCTGTGGGTGCGATCGCGCTCGCCGGAGTTTGCGCCGTAGGTAACAGAGACGAATTTGGGTTTCAGGCTGCTCAGGCGATCGATTGAAGACCACAGCGTCTCTTCCATTTCGCTGGTACGAGGCGGAAAGAATTCAAATGAGACATTAATTTGCCCGTTCAGCTCTGCCAGGCTCTGGTTTAGCGCTTCGCGCTGATTGGCATGAAAAAAACTCATCCTGCACCCTCATCGATCACATCGGTTAACTATCGGCCTGCAAACATCCATACGTTTAGACGTCCAGATGTTCAAAATGACGCAATCCTGCGTCAGCGTCAACTAAAAAATGATCAACGGTGCGGATAAATCTTCATTCAGGATGAGGGAAATTCACGATGAGCGGAGACAGAGAGGCAAACAGGCGCCGAAGCGCCTGTAAGAAAGGATTACAACAGTTGCGCCAGGCGATTGATATCTGACTGAATAGCACCCGCAGTAACGTCACGTCCCGCGCCGGGACCACGAATGACCAGTGGATTATCACGGTACCAGCGGCTTTCAATGGCAAACACGTTATCGCACGGCAACAACGCGGAGAGCGGATGTTCCGGGCGGACGGCTTCAACGCCAACACGGGCTTTACCGTTGCCATCAAAACGGGCAACGTAGCGCAGCACCAGCCCTAATTCCTGCGCGGCTTCCAGCCGTTGCAGCATTTGTTCATTCAGCTCTTCCCCGTTTTCAAAGAAATGGTCGACAGAACCTTGCTGGCAGTCATCCGGCACCAGCGATTCCACTCTCACCTGATCCGGCTCGATGTCATAACCCGCTTCGCGTGCCAGAATCACCAGCTTACGCATTACGTCCTGTCCGGAGAGATCGACACGCGGATCGGGCTCGGTTAAGCCCTGCTGCCACGCCTGATCCACCAGTTCAGTGAACGGAACGGTGCCATCGAACTGCAGAAACAGCCACGACAGCGTGCCGGAGAAGATACCGCTAATCGACAGAATGGTGTCACCACTGTCACGCAGATCGCGCACCGTGTAGTTAATCGGCAGACCCGCGCCGACGGTTGCGTTATATAACCAGTGACGACCGGTTTTGGTAAAGGCATCACGAATTTGCCGCCACGTCTGGCTGTCAGAGGCACCGGCCACCTTATTGGCGCTGATGACGTGAAAACCGTGGCTGGCGAAATCGAGATACTGCTGCGCCAGCGGCGTGCTGGCGGTCACGTCCAGCACCACCAGGTCGTCAAACGGGTGCGCCCGCATCCACAGGAACAGCGACTCTTCATCACGCTCAACGGCTTCGTCATCAAAAAAGGCCAGCGCCCGACTGGCATCCAGTCCTTCATAACTCAGCAGGCTGCGGCAACTGTCCGCGACACCGGCCAGTACAAATTCAAATCCGGTACGCGCCGACAGCGTTTCCTGATCGCGCGCGAACAGTTCCAGCCAGCGTGAACCGATGTTGCCTTTACCAAACAGCATCAGCCCGATGCGCTTTTCAGCCCGGAACAGCGACTGATGCAATCCCTGGATCAGATGCTGAGTCGGACCGATGCGCAGTACCGCCACCACGCTGATGTGCTGTTCTGACTGCCAGATAAACTCCACCGGCTGATCTTTTAACTGCTGCCAGAAACGATGGGTATGCAGCGGATTACGGGTGACGCCCGCCCCCACCAGCGCCACCAGCGCCAGCCCATCGCGCAGCTGCAGATGGCCCGGAAAACCGGCATCCTGCAGCAACGTAAACGCACTGTTAACTACTTCTGAGGTGTAGCAGAGCTGCAATAACTGACGATCGGGATGGACGCCAACGGCCAGCGGACGCAGCTGGGCGCGCTTCAGTAGCAGATCGATCTCTTTATGCAGGATGGCAAAGTCATGCTGCTCCGGCAGCTGGATCTCAATCAGGCAGACGTCATCGTGACTGGTCACAATACGGGCACCGGTACCGGACGCCAGCACCCGCTCAATGCGGGTCGACCCCTGTTCCGGCTGGTAGCTACAGCGCAGTTGCAGATCGATGTCGCTGCCTGAAACCGGCTGCAGGGTGCGGGTGTGCAGCACCGGCGCGGCCAGGCGTGCCAGTTCGCTGGCTTCATCCAGCCTTAACAGCGGCAGCAAGCAGGCATCGGAAACTTTGCGGGGATCGGCACTGTAGACGCCCGCCACATCACTCCAGATGGTGACGCGACCCACGCCGGCCAGCGCGCCAATCTGCGTTGCAGAATAGTCGGAACCGTTACGTCCGAGCAGCACCGTTTCACCGGCATCATTACGGCTGATAAAGCCGGTCACTACGATGCGCTTGTGAGGATGCTGCGCCAGCAGGGTTTGCAACAGCGGCCATGACTTGCCTTCATCCACCTGCGGTTGCGCGGCCCGTTCAGCCCGCAGAAAATCGCGCGCATCCAGCCAGCAGGCCTGCATATCATGCTGGCTCAGTACCGCTGACATCAGACGGGCCGACCAGACTTCACCGTGCCCCACCACTTCCGCATAAACCGCGTCAGTCAGCGTGCCATCCAGCAGGGCGGCCAGCTTTTCCAGATCGCGGATGAAAGCCGTCACTAAAGGTTCTGCGACCTCAGCAGGCAGCAGCGCGCTAATCAGCTCGCTTTGATAACGCCGTAAAGCCTGTTGCACCTGATGCGCGGACAGCCGGTCACTCTGGCTGAGCTTCAGCCAGTTGATCAGCTGATTGGTGGTCGAGCCCGCCGCCGACACCACCATCATGTCACCCGGCTGGCTGTAGTCCGCCATGATGCTGGCAACGCGCTGATAGCAGCGCGCATCCGCCAGGCTGCTGCCGCCAAATTTATGCAACTGCCTGATATCCGGCGTGCCCGCACCTGCTGAAATCGTCATGCTTAACCCTCAGCTGCGATCCGGAATGCATTATCCAGATCGGCAATTAAATCTTCGTGATCTTCGATGCCGACAGAAACACGCAACAGCGTGTCGGAGATGCCCGCTGCAGCGCGTGCTTCTGCCGACATTCCCGCATGCGTCATGGTCGCCGTGTGGGAGATCAGACTCTCCACGCCGCCCAGCGATTCCGCCAGCGTAAATAGCCGCAACGCTTTCAGGAAGCGACGCAGCAGGGCCTCGTCACCGTCGACCTCGAAGCTCAGCATCGCGCCAAAGCCGCGTTGCTGTCGCGCTGCATGTTCGTGTCCGGCGTTTTCCGGCAGCGAAGGATGATACAACTTTTTGACCTGTTTCTGTTGCTTCAGGTAATCAACAATCGCTAATGCGTTGCGTTGCGCCGCGGCCATACGTGGCGCTAAGGTCCGGATACCGCGCAGCAGCAAATAACTGTCAAACGCCGAACCGGTGACGCCAATATTATTGGCCCACCACGCCAGATCGGTCGCCAGCTGAGGATCTTTGGCGATGACCGCCCCTGCCACCACATCGGAGTGACCATTGAGGTATTTGGTGCAGGAATGAATCACCAGATCGGCGCCCAGCGCCAGTGGATTCTGTAATGCCGGACTCATAAAGGTGTTATCCACTACGCTGATGGCACCAGCCTCGCGAGCAGCCGCGCAAATGGCGTTGATATCAACCACCCGTAACAACGGATTGCTGGGGCTTTCGATCAGCACCAGCTTCGGTTTCTCATTCAGTGCGGCCTGCAGCGCATTCAGGTCGCCCTGATCGACAAATTTCACCCGGTAAGCGCCGCGCTTACTCAGGCTGTCAAATAGTCGGTAGCTGCCGCCATAACAGTCATGTGGCGCCACCAGCAGATCGCCAGGCTTCAGGAACACCGTCGTCACCAGGTGAATAGCCGACATCCCGGTATTGGTTAATACCGCACCCGCACCGCCTTCCAGTTCAGCCAGCGTCCGTTGCACCACGTCGCGGGTCGGATTCCCACGGCGTGAATAGTCATGGGCGCGAGGCTCGTTGAAATCGAGAAAGTTATAGGTGCTGGAGAGATGAATCGGTGGGACAACGCAGCCATATTGCTCGTCATCATTCAAACCGCTGCGTACTGCGATGGTTGCCTGTTTGCGCGTCATGGGGCTTATTGTTCCTGAAATGTGAAAGGTTGAGGCACAGGATATCACCCCTTAATTAGACGTCAATACATCTGGACATCTAAATGTCTTTGCGTATAGATTGAGCAGAAACGCAATAACCGCTAAAATTACGCGTCATCGCCTGGCGCTCACCCGGTCGTTCAAACGCTGTGAGCGAAGAAAACCCGCCATATCAGGGGTCAGGCAGGAAAAAATCAGGCATAATCCGCTGATTTCCTCACATTTAACGTTTATTAATTAAGGTATCCCATGGCTGAATGGAACGGCGAATATATCAGCCCGTACGCCGAACACGGTAAGAAGAGCGAGCAGGTCAAGAAGATTACAGTTTCTATCCCCTTGAGCGTGCTGAAGATTTTAACGGATGAGCGTACTCGTCGTCAGGTGAATAACCTGCGTCACGCGACGAACAGTGAGCTGCTGTGCGAAGCATTTTTGCATGCTTTTACCGGTCAGCCACTGCCAGATGATGTCGATTTGCGTAAAGAGCGCAGCGATGAGATTCCGGAAGAAGCGAAAAAGATCATGCGTGACATGGGCATCGATCCTGATACCTGGGAGTATTAATCCGTCAGGCATGTTTCGCTTAACATCGCTGTGTTTCAGATGAGCAGACCTCGCGCAGGAAGCCTGCTCATCTGACCTTTCACGCAGCTGACTCACCCTTAATAGTCACTTTCCCCCGCATTTTGATTTTCCATCCTGAACGACTCAGATAAAATAACAGCCATCAAAGTTTTATATTATCACGATATTTCTGTTCCAATATGGAATCGCATTCATTCCGGTAATGGAAGAATTACTATTGTTCATAATTACCTGACTCCGTAAAATTTCCGAAAAAAGCGAATATTTTACAGGAAGTACGATGGCATCCATTTATCTGAAAAAAAAACATAAAAACCTTTCGCCCGTTATTATTATATTTGCCATTATAATCTGCATTTTTTCTGACCGGACACAAGCTGCGCCGGTACTGGAAGAAAAAAACAGTGCAACTCATGCACTTTTACAGGATCGGATACGCAAAGAGCAGTTAATCCCTAAACCGCAGCAAACACCCTCTGATAAACAGGCTGTCGGGCATGAGGAAATTCGCTTCCCGAATGAAAAGATCTGCTACAAGATTGATAATGTTAATTTAAAGCCGGATAGCGATAAACTTCACCTTGAAAAATTAAGCTATTTTACTGCTCAGGCCGAAGGAAAATGTCTGGGCATTGCGGGCATCAGACTGCTGGCAAAAACCCTGCAAAACGAAATAATCAGGCTGGGATATATTACCACGCGAGTTAACCTACCCAATCAGAACCTTTCAGCTCATACATTAAATTTTGAAATTAATGCGGGTAAGGTGGGAAATATCGTCGTCAATAAAGCAAGCGGCGATTATATCAATCTCGGTAATACGTTACCGCTAAAAGAGGGCGATATACTCGAGCTTGGCGATCTTGAACAGGGCAGCCTGAATCTGCAGCGCGTACCGGGTTCGCAGGTCAGGATCAATGTGTTGCCGGGTCGTGAAAAAGGCGAGAGTGATATTCATATCCGGCGCGAACAGGATAAATACTGGCAGGTGGGAGCGTGGATCAATGATGCAGGCTCGGTCGCAACTGGCCGTTACCAGGCAGGCGGTGCGCTCTATTTCAATAACATCACCTCAATGAGTGATACTTTCTACCTGTCATATGGCCATGACATTGCCCCAGGGCATACGGTTAAAGGCAACAGTAATCAATCTGTGGGTTATTCCATCCCGTGGGGTTACTGGTGGCTCGATGTTTACGCCAGCCGGAGTCAGTATCAGCAATACATCAACGGTAACTGGGCCAGCTGGCGATTAAATAATAAAAATCGTTATTACAGCGCTCAGCTCAATCGTTTGCTCTCGCGCACTGTGCATCAGACCACCACGGCGGGCCTGCAAATCTTTAATACAGAAGCGCGCTATTCTCTTAATGACTTCGATCTCGTCAGCATGCATAAAAAAAATGCGGGCTGGAAAGCGGTGCTGCAACATCAGACCCGCTACGATAATGCTGGCCTGGCCGCCAGCCTGAGTTATCAAAAGAAGATGCCATGGTTTAATAGCAGCCACACTGCTGAGCAGCAATACCGGCTCATTGATAAAGAAGGCAGGATTGTCACCTTAAATCTGGAAGGCTCAGTTAACTTTCGTCTGTACGACAACTGGCTCAACTATTCTCCTCATCTCAGCCTGCAATATTCGCCCGATAAACTTTCTTCTCTTGATCGCTTTTCGCTGGCAAATCGCTGGACCGTGCGCGGTTTCGATGGCGAAAACACCCTTCAGGACAATAAGGGATGGTACTGGCGTAACGATATCAGCTGGCTATTTCCTGACAAGCCGGTGCAACCTTATATCGGCCTTGATGCAGGCCAGGTTTATGGTAATTACAGCCAGCAATATTACACAGGTAAAACCGTCATTGGCAGCGTGATCGGCTTACGGGGCCAATACCAGCAAACGCACATTGATATTTTTGCTGGCACACCACTTAAAAAACCGCAGTCATTTCATACTGATCCACTTACGCTGGGTTTCTCATTACAATGGAAATATTAAAAAAAGGAGGCCGAACTTAATTTCATCGCAGATTACAAACTTTAAAAACATTAATCCATTAAAGGGTAAACATGAAAAAGCATAAAGTCAGCCTGTTATTTCTGGCCACATTAGCCACGTTTTGCAGTTCGTCCGCTTTTGCTGCATTGAATAGTTACACTCATGCCAACGGATCGACTGTCATTAATATCAATCAAGCGGATGCGAATGGTCTGTCGCATAATATGTACCAAAATTTTGATGTGACAAATAAGGGATCGATCATCAACAACAGCACCACAGATTTGGTACGTGAAAGCGGCAATATTGCGCGTAATAGCAATCTGGATCGCTCTGCCAGTCTCATTCTTAATGAAGTCATTTCCACAAGCCCATCTACACTCAACGGTTTTATCGAAGTTGCTGGTCAAAGGGCGGATGTAATCATCGCCAACCCGAACGGGATTACCTGTTCTGGCTGCAGCTTTATCAATACCGGACGCGCGACGTTAACGACGGGGACTCCTACCTTCAGCGATGGCACATTGACCGGCTTCAAAGTAGCTAAAGGGACGATAAGTGTTAACGGTAAAGGCCTGAAAGGGGCCGATTACACCGACCTGCTGGCGAAAAAGATTAACATTCAGGGCATGATTGAAACCAGCCAGTTGAAAGCTATTGCGGGGACCTATGATTACGATATCGCCTCTGCTCAGGTGACTGCGAATGGCAACACACGGCTCTTCAGTAACAGTATAGATGTGAGCGAACTGGGGGGCGCAACGGCAGGTATTATTCAATTGCAGACCACTGAGGCGGGAGCGGGAGTCAATAACAGTGGCATCCTCAACGCCAGCGGCCTTTATATCGCCTCTAATGGCGCGTTGACTAACAGCGGTACCCTGCAAAGTGGCGTCATCAGTGCGTCAGCCAGCAACGACATCACCAATAAAGGGCATCTTTCTTCAGCTCAGACAGCGCTGCAGACATCCAGCACATTTAATAACAGCGGTACCATTGAGACCACTGATTATATTAATGTCGTCAGTGCAGGGAAATTTTCTAACAGTGAAAACGCGCAAATCACTGCAGCGGGTAATATCAACGTCGTTTCTATCGCCGGTGATATTGAGAATACCGGTAAAATCAGTGCCGGAAAAAATCTGTTGATGCAGACCGGCTATGGTTCAGTTGACGGAACGATGACCGCCATCGCTAACACCCGTCTGCTCAACTCTGGCTCGCTTCAGGCAGGTAATATCAGTCTGAACGCGGTTAAAGAGATTAAACTGTCATTGGGTGGAGATGTCACTACACAAGGCACAGCTTATCTTTCAGCGTCAAAAGTTTCTAACGCCGCGACCCTGACCGGCCAGAACACCTCTATCGTAGCCAATGAAGTGCAGAATAGCGGCCTTATGCAGACCACCGGAACGTTAAGTGTCTATGGTAAAAACAACATAATGAATACCGGCACGTTAAAAGCGGGAACGCTGGCGCTGACAACGGATGAGAAAATCAGCAATTCGTCCTGCATATTGTGGGTATTGTGCATCAAAGGCACCATGGCGGCGGATAAGATCACCATCACTGCACCCAAAATCGCGAGTCTCAGCAATCTGGATGGTTACTATTCCACGCAGACACTTGAGCTGAATAAGCCTGCTGCTTCTTCAGAATCAGCCCCCAGCCTGTAGCTGGTCGTAAGACAGAAATAAAAAAACCCAGCCGAAGCTGGGTTTTTTCTTGCCGCCGAACCCGCAGGTTCAGGTGCCTTTTAATCTTATTTTTTAGCGCCTGGCACGCTGAAACGCTTGTTAAAGCGGTCAACACGGCCACCAGTTGCCACTTCACGCTGCTTACCGGTATAGAACGGGTGGCATTTACCACAGACGTCCAGGTTCAGTTCGTGAGTCAGTGTTGAACGGGTGTGAATCTCGTTGCCGCAGGTACATTTGATAGTAACTGCTTCGTATTTCGGGTGAATACCTTGTTTCATGGGAAACCTCATATAAGGCCGTGTCGCTCTCCGTGCCAGGTCGAAACCTGCACAGCACCACACGCGGTTGAACAATAAAGGGTGGACTCCGGCAAGATCTTTCTCACCGAAGGCGCAACATTATACAGCTAACTTCTGATTGCTGCAAATCTATGCTGAGATACCCGCCATCGGGGCCAGCGTGTACACTATCTCCCCCGATAATTGAGCCGGAAAAAGATCGCTATGCCCGTTGTTCAGGTTGCCCTGCCCGTCCCCTTGCCCCGCCTGTTTGACTATCTGCCGCCGCAGGGCGCGCAGCCGGTGATTGGCGGTCGCGTGAGCGTGCCGTTCGGCAACCGCAGAATGATCGGTGTCGTGGTTGCACTGCGCGACAGTAGCGATCTGCCGGAAGCGCAGCTGAAGCGGGTGGCGGAGGTGCTGGACAGCGAGTCGCTCTATCCGGCATCGTTGTGGCGCATCCTTAATTGGGCAGCCAGCTACTACCATTCACCGCTCGGGGAAGTGCTAAGCCATGCGATCCCGGTGTTGCTGCGTCAGGGTAAACCGGCGCAGGACAATCCGTTATGGCAATGGGTCATTACCGAACAGGGTCGTGCTACCGCGCCTGAAACGCTGAAGCGCGCACCAAAACAGCAACAGGCGCTGGCCGCGCTACGTCAGCGTCCGCTCTACCGTCATCAGGTGAGTGAACATGATTTGACGGATGCGGCAATGCAGGCGCTACGGGCTAAAGGCTTATGCGATCTGTATGAGCATCAGCCGCAGATGCATGACTGGCGCACCACCTTCGCGGTCAAAGGCGAGCGCCTGCGGCTGAATACCGATCAGGCGATGGCGGTGGGCGCGATTCGGGCCGAAGATGAACACTATGCCGCCTGGCTGCTGGCAGGGATTACCGGTTCCGGCAAAACAGAAGTTTATCTCAGCGTGCTGGAAAATGTGCTGGCGCGTGGCAGGCAGGCGCTGGTGCTGGTGCCGGAGATTGGCTTAACCCCGCAAACTATTGCCCGTTTCCGTGAGCGCTTTGATGCGCCGATCGATGTGCTCCACTCCGCCTTAAATGACAGTGAGCGGCTGGCGGTCTGGTTGCGCGCGAGACGGGGCGAAACCGCCATCGTGATCGGCACCCGCTCGGCATTGTTTACCCCACTGGCGCGTCCTGGCGTGATCATTATTGATGAAGAGCACGACAGCTCCTATAAACAGCAGGAAGGCTGGCGCTATCAGGCGCGCGATCTGGCGGTGTTCCGCGCCCATGAAGAGAACATCCCGATAGTCATGGGGACGGCAACCCCGGCGCTGGAGACGCTGCACAACGTGCGTAGCGGTAAATATCGCCAGCTCGATCTGACGAAACGCGCCGGAAATGCCAGACCCGCGCTGCAACAGTTGATTGATCTGAAAGGCTTGCAGCTGACGGGTGGCCTGGCACCGGCGCTGATCGGCAAAATGCGTCTGCATTTGCAGGCTGACAATCAGGTGCTGCTGTTTCTCAACCGGCGCGGCTTTTCACCGGCGCTGTTGTGTCACGATTGCGGCTGGATTGCCGAATGTACGCGTTGCGATCGTTACTACACGCTGCATCAGCACCATCGCCAGCTGCGCTGCCACCATTGCGACAGTCAGCGTCCGCTGCCGAATCAGTGTCCGCAGTGCGGCTCGACACATTTATTGCCGGTAGGCGTTGGCACCGAACAGCTGGAGCAGCAACTCGGGACGCTGTTTCCCGGCATTCCGGTGTCGCGCATCGATCGCGATACCACCAGCCGCAAAGGCGCGCTGGAGCAGCATCTGGCCGATGTCCATCGCGGCGGCGCCCGGATTCTGGTCGGCACCCAGATGCTGGCGAAAGGTCACCATTTCCCTGATGTCACGCTGGTCTCGCTGCTGGATGTGGATGGAGCGCTGTTCTCGGCTGATTTCCGCGCCGCTGAACGGTTTGCCCAGCTCTATACCCAGGTTGCGGGTCGCGCCGGTCGCGCCGGTAAACAGGGCGAAGTGCTGCTGCAGACCCATCATCCGGAACATCCGCTGCTGCAGACTCTGCTGCATAAAGGCTATTTTGCCTTCGCCCAGCAGGCGCTGCTGGAGCGTCAGGCGGTATTCCTGCCGCCGTGGAGTCGCCATGCCCTGTTTCGGGCGGAAGATCTGGATAATCAGCAGGCTGCGGAGTTTCTGCAACAGCTGCGAAACCTGCTGGAGTCGAGCCCGCTGAATGACACCTCAATGTGGTTTATGGGCCCGCTGCCCGCTCTGCAACCCAAACGCAGCGGCCGCTGGCGCTGGCAGTTACTTCTCCAGCATCCTTCGCGTCAGCGACTACAACAGTTACTCAGTAGTTCCCTGCCGCTGGTTTCGACCCTGCCCGCCGCACGCAAAGTAAAATGGACGCTGGATATCGATCCCACCGAGAGCTGAAGCGGATGACTCTGCGAGCCAGATCGAAAAAAGTCGCATAAGTCACAATTTTTATGCAAATTAAGTAACAACCAGCCGGGCAATCGTTAACAATGTTGCCCGGCTTGCTTTTTGGACAGGCAAAACAGAATCGAACGCGCCTTAACGCGTCAGGAGCATGTGTTGGAGCAGAATCAACAACCGCCCGCTGCCACTATGAAAGACGTCGCGGAAAAAGCGGGCGTCTCAACCGCCACCGTTTCGCGTGCGCTGATGAACCCGGAGAAAGTTTCAGCCGCGACCCGGCAAAAGGTTGAGCAGGCGGTAGCGGCGGTGGGATATGCACCGCACGGGCTGACGCGTAATGCCCGCCGTAACGATACCCAGACCATTCTGGTGATTGTTCCCGACATTTGCGATCCCTTCTTCAGCGAAATCATTCGTGGCGTCGAAGTTACAGCAGCCCAGGAGGGCTATCTGGTGCTGATTGGCGACTGCGCGCACCAGAATCAACAGGAAAGAACCTTTCTCAATCTGATGGTCACACGACAGATTGATGGCATGGTGCTGCTTGGCTCACAGCTGCCCTTTGATGCCAGCGTCGATGAGCAGCGTAATTTGCCGCCGATGGTAATGGCGAACGAGTTTGCCCCGGAAATGTCGCTGCCCACCGTTCACATTGATAATCTGACCGCCGCCTTTGAAGCGGTAAATCATCTGCTCCAATTGGGACACCGGCAAATCGCCTGTATCGCCGGGCCGGAAGAGATGCCGCTCTGTCAGTATCGCCTGCAGGGTTATGTTCAGGCGTTGCGCCGCAGCAGCCTGACGGTCGATCCTACCTATATTGTGCGCGGTGATTTTACCTTTGACGCGGGCGTAGCAGCGATGAAGCAGCTATTGTCACTGCCACAGCCGCCGCGCGCCCTGTTCTGCCACAGCGATATTATGGCGCTCGGCGCGATGAATCAGGCCAGGCGCAGCGGACTGCGGATACCGGAAGATCTGTCGGTGGTCGGGTTTGATGATATTGAGTTGTCGCGTTACTGCGAGCCCCCGCTGACCACAGTGACACAGCCACGCTATCAGATTGGCCGGGAAGCGATGCTGCTGCTGCTGGATGAGTTGCAGGGTAAACGCGTCAGCAGCGGATCACGGCTGCTGGATGCCGGACTGACGATTCGTGGCAGCACGGCGCCAGCAAAAAAGCGTGAAAAATAAGCGTAATCCTGTGCTTTTTTCAGTAGATTCTTAAGGCGAACACTGCTGGTCAAAGTTCCGACCCTTGAGTAACATGGCGGACTCCTTGCCGGGCGCGTGAAAATGATCGATTAGCCCATTTGGCACTATTTTTTTGAAGGGTATCAGAACGAGAGTGGCACAAAAAGATTATGTAGGCCGCGGGCGTTCAACAGGGACGCGTCGCAAAAAAGGCCCCAGCCGTGGCAAGAAGAGTAAAGGCGGTTCGGGAACATCAAAATTGATGATTGTACTGGCGGTTGCGGTGTTGGTGACCTTTGCCGGTGGTTTATGGTTCCTGGCGCATCACAAGAAAGAGGACGTGCCGGTCATTACGGATCATAAAGCCAACGGTAATGGCTTACCGCCTAAGCCGGAAGAGCGCTGGAAGTACATCAAAGAGCTGGAAAATCGTCAGGTCACGGTGCCGACGCCTATCGAACCCTCTTCGGGTGGTGAAGTGAAGTCGCAGACTCAGCTGACCGACGAGCAGCGCCAGTTGTTAGAACAGATGCAGGCCGACATGCGTCAGCAGCCCACACAACTGAACGAAGTGCCGTGGAACGAACAGACGCCGGCTCAGCGTCAGCAGACGCTGCAACACCAGCAGCAGTTACAACAGCTGCAACGTCAGCAGCAGCAGGACCAGCAGCAACAACAACGCCAGCAGTTGCAGGCGCAGCAACAGCAGCAACGCCAGCTGCAGTTACAACAGCAGCAGCAACGTCAGCAACAGCAGTTGCAGCAACAACAGCGTCAGCAGCAGCAGCAGCAGCAGCAGCAAAATGCACAACGCCAGGCGCAGCCTGCGCCGGTTACGCGTGAACCGGTATCGCAACCGAAACCGCAGGAAACTGCGAAGGCCAAATCGGCAGAGAAAGCCTCTTCCCAGCGCTGGATGGTGCAGTGTGGCTCCTTCAAAGGCACGGACCAGGCCGAATCGGTACGCGCTGGCCTGGCATTTGAAGGTTTTGAAAGCCGGATTACCACCGGCGGTGGCTGGAATCGCGTGGTGATTGGTCCCTATAAAGATCGCGCCACCGCTGACAGCACCCTGAAACGCCTGCGCAGTTCCGGTCACTCCAGCTGCATTCCGCTCTCCGTCGGGGGTTGAAACCCGTCAAACCCGCCCCATATCTGTTTGCATGAACCTCCGCGCCCGGTGCGCGGAGCCTTTTTCCGAATGCAACAAGGGGTCTGCCCGTGACAACAATAGTAAGTGTACGACGCAACGGCCAGGTAGTGATTGGCGGTGATGGCCAGGCTACGCTGGGCAATACCGTAATGAAAGGCAACGTTAAAAAAGTGCGTCGTTTATACAACGATAAAGTGATCGCTGGCTTTGCTGGCGGCACTGCAGATGCCTTCACCCTGTTTGAACTCTTCGAACGTAAACTGGAAATGCATCAGGGTCACCTGGTGAAAGCGGCGGTTGAGCTGGCCAAAGACTGGCGTACTGACCGTATGCTGCGCCGCCTTGAAGCATTACTGGCGGTCGCCGATGAGTCCGCGTCGCTGATCATCAGCGGCAACGGTGATGTCATCCAGCCTGAAAATGATCTGATCGCCATCGGTTCCGGTGGTCCTTTCGCCCAGGCAGCAGCTCGTGCGCTGCTGGAAAATACCGAAATGGGCGCACGCGACATCGTCGAGAAATCGCTGAACATCGCGGGTGATATCTGCATCTACACTAACCATAACGTTAATTTCGAAGAATTAACTTCCAGGGCGTAAGGATTAAAACATGTCTGAGATGACTCCACGCGAAATCGTCAGCGAGCTGAACCGTTTTATCATTGGCCAGGACAGCGCTAAGCGCGCCGTGGCTATTGCGCTGCGCAACCGCTGGCGCCGCATGCAGCTTGACGAAGAGCTGCGCCATGAAGTGACACCTAAAAACATTCTGATGATCGGTCCGACCGGTGTCGGTAAAACCGAGATCGCCCGTCGGCTGGCTAAACTGGCCAACGCGCCGTTTATCAAAGTCGAAGCGACGAAGTTCACCGAAGTGGGCTATGTCGGTAAAGAAGTGGACTCAATCATCCGCGATCTGACTGACTCAGCGATTAAAATGGTGCGCAGTCAGGCGATTGAAAAGAACAAATACCGTGCTGAAGAGATGGCGGAAGAGCGCATTCTTGATGTGCTGATCCCACCGGCAAAAAATAACTGGGGCCAGCCAGAGCAGGCACCGGAGCCGTCAGCCGCTCGTCAGTCTTTCCGCAAAAAACTGCGTGAAGGCCAGCTGGATGATAAAGAGATTGAGATCGACCTGGCCGCCAGCGGTCCGGGCGTTGAGATCATGGCCCCTCCGGGCATGGAAGAGATGACCAGCCAGCTGCAGTCGATGTTCCAGAACCTCGGCGGTCAGAAACAGAAACCACGCAAGCTGAAGATCAAAGAAGCGATGAAGCTGCTGGTGGAAGAAGAAGCGGCCAAACTGGTGAACCCGGAAGAGCTGAAGCAGGAAGCGATTGAGGCGGTCGAGCAGCACGGTATCGTGTTTATCGATGAGATCGACAAAATCTGTAAGCGCGGCGGCCAGAATGCCGGCGGCCCGGATGTCTCACGCGAAGGGGTTCAGCGCGACCTGCTGCCGCTGGTTGAAGGCTGTACGGTTTCAACCAAACACGGCATGGTGAAAACTGACCACATTCTGTTTATTGCTTCAGGGGCTTTCCAGGTGGCCAGTCCATCCGATCTGATCCCGGAACTGCAGGGTCGTCTGCCCATTCGTGTCGAACTGCAGGCGCTGACGGTGAATGATTTCGAGCGCATCCTGACTGAACCCAACGCGTCTGTCACCGTGCAATATAAAGCGCTGATGAACACCGAAGGCGTTAATATCGACTTTACCGACGACGGTATCCGTCGTATCGCTGAAGCGGCCTGGCAGGTCAACGAAACCACCGAAAACATCGGTGCGCGTCGTCTGCATACGGTGCTGGAACGTCTGATGGAGGATATCTCCTATGACGCCAGCGATCGCCACGGCGAATCGGTCACCATTGATGCTGACTATGTTGGTAAGCATCTGGATGAACTGGTGGCGGATGAAGACCTGAGCCGCTTCATCCTGTAATCGAGCCGATCAGTATTTTTCTACAGCCCAGCCATCCGGTTGGGCTTTTTTATGCATGCTCTTGATGCAACGCTGCTTTTTTCCACTGATGATTTTGCCAACAATCAGCATAAAGCGATATACTTACCGCTCCTGTGGCAAACAGACGAAACCCTTATGAAATACGATACATCTGAACTCTGCGACATCTACCATGAAGAAGTGAATGTTGTTGAACCGCTTTTTTCAAATTTTGGTGGGCGCACTTCATTCGGTGGTCAGATTACCACAGTGAAATGCTTTGAAGACAACGGTTTACTTTACGACCTGCTGGAAGAAAACGGCCGTGGTCGGGTGCTGGTGATTGATGGTGGCGGCTCGGTACGTCGCGCACTGGTCGACGCACAACTGGCGCGTCTGGCAGCCACCAATGAGTGGGAAGGCCTGGTGATCTACGGTTCAGTCCGTCAGGTTGATGAGCTGGAAGAGCTGGAGATCGGCATCCAGGCCATCGCGGCGATTCCGGCGGGCGCAGCCGGTGAAGGGATTGGTGAGAGCGATGTGCGCGTCAATTTCGGCGGCGTTACCTTCTTCTCTGGCGACCATCTCTATGCCGATAACACCGGCATCATCCTGTCAGAAGACGCGCTGGACCTCGAATAACGCCAGCAATGAAAAACGGGTGCCTTAGCACCCGTTTTTCACGTCAGTTGAGGCTTCAAACCTCTTCCATTTTTCCCAGCAATGCACGCAGACGTTCCTGCCATACGTGTTGCTCTTCTTTCAGGTGCTGATTTTCACGCATCAGCGCGTCGTGGTTGCCCGCGACTTGTTGCGCATCGTTACGCAGTGAGTTGTTCTGCTCTTTCAGCTCTTCGATTTCCATCTGCAACAGGGTGATGGTATCAATCGCCTGCTGTACTTTCGCTTCCAGTTTCTCAAACACTTCAAATGACATCTTTCTGACCTCTCCTAAATTCCTGCAAGGCGTTGATGATGCCAGCGTAAGCCAGCAACGTTGTCCCGATTGTATGTAGCCTCACCCCGCAAGTCCAGCAACGCGGGCGCACCGGGCGCAGTCTGTAACACTTTTCAGCCAATCCCTAAGATTCCGCTGCGCTTATTGCGGCTGCGCTTTTGCTGCCCGTGCCCACTACCGCAATCCGGGCCGAATGATGATTAAGGAAAACCGAAACACGCGAAAACGCGCATTTTTATGACACAGTACACAAAAAATGATTTCGCTATTTCTCGTTTATGTTCGTTAACGATAAATTCACATTAGCCCTACAATAAAGCTGGGTGACTCATGGACTGAGAACAAAAACTGATAAAATTTAACCTCGCTTCAGGAACAATTATTATGAGTCAGACAACTAACACGCTTAAAGGTCAGTGTATTGCCGAATTCCTGGGGACCGGCTTGATCATTTTCTTTGGTGCAGGCTGTGTGGCTGCGCTGAAACTCGCCGGTGCCGCCTTCGGTCAGTGGGAAATCTGTATTATCTGGGGCCTGGGTGTTTCCATGGCTGCCTACCTTACCGCTGGCATTTCAGGTGCGCATCTGAATCCGGCGATTACCGTTGCACTGTGCTTGTTCGCTAATTTTGAAGGACGTAAAGTCGTACCCTACATCGTTTCACAGGTGGCCGGAGCCTTCTGTGCTGCGGCGCTGGTCTACGGCCTCTACTACAGCCTGTTTATCGACTATGAGCAGAGCCATCAGATGGTGCGCGGCACCGTTGAAAGTCTCGACCTGGCAGGCATCTTCTCTACCTACCCTAACCCGCACATCGGCGTGGGCCAGGCTTTCCTGGTTGAGATGGTGATCACCGCAGTATTAATGGCGGTCATCATGGGCCTGACGGATGACGGCAACGGCATTCCACGCGGTCCGCTGGCGCCGCTGTTGATCGGCCTGCTGGTGGCGATTATTGGTGGCGCGATGGGTCCCCTGACCGGCTTCGCCCTCAATCCGGCACGTGATTTCGGACCCAAGATCTTCGCATGGCTGGCAGGCTGGGGTAACGTGGCCTTTACCGGCGGTCGTGACATTCCTTACTTCCTCGTGCCGATTTTTGGCCCGCTGGTTGGCGCCTGCCTGGGTGCAGTCGGTTATCGTGTACTGATTGCCCGCTACCTGCCAGGTACCGCTCAGGAACCGGCCAGTGTTCCAGCAGAAAAACCGGTTGCGCGCGCTCAGCAGCGTAAAGCGTAAGTTTCACCTTTTATCATCAGGACTGAATTTATGACTACCACCGATAAAAAATATATTGTCGCGCTCGATCAGGGCACAACCAGTTCACGCGCCGTCGTTCTCGACCACGACTCCAATATCGTCGCGGTATCGCAGCGCGAATTCACCCAGATCTACCCGAAAGCGGGCTGGGTTGAACATGATCCGATGGATATCTGGGCGTCACAAAGCTCAACGCTGGTTGAAGTGCTGGCACATGCCGACATCCGCTCTGATGAGATTGCGGCAATCGGTATCACCAACCAGCGCGAAACCGCTATCGTCTGGGAAAAAGAGACCGGCAAGCCGATTTACAACGCCATCGTCTGGCAGGATCCCCGCACCGCTGACTACTGTCACAAACTGAAGAAAGAGGGTCTGGAAGAGTATATCCAGCACACCACCGGTCTGGTGATTAACCCTTATTTCTCCGGAACCAAAGTGAAGTGGATCCTGGATCACGTTGAAGGCTCGCGTGAGCGTGCGAAACGTGGCGAGCTGCTGTTCGGTACCGTCGATACCTGGCTGGTCTGGAAAATGACCCAGGGACGGGTGCATATCACCGACTATACCAACGCCTCCCGTACTATGATGTTTAACATCCACAAGCTGGAGTGGGATCAGCGTATGCTGGATATCCTGGATATCCCGCGTGAAATGCTGCCGGAAGTGAAGTCCTCTTCTGAAGTCTATGGTCAGACCAACATCGGCGGTAAAGGCGGTACACGTATTCCTATCGCCGGTATTGCCGGTGACCAGCAGGCGGCGCTGTATGGCCAGCTCTGTGTACAGCCTGGCATGGCGAAAAACACCTACGGTACCGGCTGCTTTATGCTGATGAACACCGGCACCGAAGCGGTCACCTCCACGCACGGACTGCTGACCACGATTGCCTGTGGCCCGCGCGGTGAAGTGAACTATGCACTGGAAGGGGCTGTGTTTATCGGTGGTGCCTCTATTCAGTGGCTGCGCGATGAGATGAAGCTGATCAGTGAAGCTGCTGACTCTGAATACTTCGCCATGAAGGTGAAAGATACCAACGGCGTTTACATGGTGCCTGCTTTCACCGGTCTGGGCGCGCCTTACTGGGACCCGTATGCCCGTGGTGCTATCTTCGGCCTGACCCGTGGTGCCAACGCTAACCACATCATCCGTGCGACGCTGGAATCAATCGCTTATCAGACGCGTGACGTGCTGGAAGCGATGCAGAATGATGCTAACACTCGCCTGCAGGCGCTGCGTGTCGATGGTGGTGCGGTTTCCAACAACTTCCTGATGCAGTTCCAGTCTGACATCCTCGGCACCCGTGTTGAGCGTCCGGAAGTGCGTGAAGTCACCGCGCTGGGTTCGGCTTATCTGGCGGGTCTGGCGGTCGGCTTCTGGCAGGATCTGGATGAAGTCCGCTCGAAAGCGGTCATCGAGCGTGAATTCCGTCCAAGCCTGGAAACCACCGAACGTAACTTCCGTTATGCCGGCTGGAAGAAAGCCGTTGCCCGCGCGCAGGCGTGGGAAGAACAAGAGTAAGATCAAAGCCCGCGACCGTTGCTGTCGCGGGCCCTTTTCCCCGCCATGCTGCCCCGCTGTGTTACACTGCCTGCCTGTTTTTTGTCAGGTAGATGCCATGAAACGAGAACTTGCGATTGAATTTTCCCGCGTAACCGAAGCTGCCGCACTGGCAGGCTATCACTGGTTAGGACGAGGCGACAAAAATGCGGCCGACGGTGCCGCTGTCCATGCCATGCGCCACGTACTCAACTCGATTGAAATTGACGGTCAGATTGTGATCGGTGAAGGCGAAATCGATGAAGCGCCGATGCTCTATATCGGTGAGAAAGTCGGCACCGGTCGCGGCGATGCTGTCGATATCGCGGTCGATCCGATCGAGGGTACCCGAATGACCGCCCTTGGTCAGGCGAACGCCCTGGCGGTCATGGCGGTCGGCGACAAGGGCAGCTTTCTCCATGCGCCCGACATGTACATGGAAAAGCTGATTGTTGGTCCGGCAGCGCGCGGAGAGATCAACCTCGACCTGCCGCTGGAAACTAACCTGCGCAATATCGCGATAGCGATGAATAAACCGCTGGCGCAGTTAACCGTGTCGATTCTGGCGAAGCCGCGTCATGACGCTGTGATCGCCCAGCTGCAACAGCTGGCGTGCGGGTCTTTACCTTCCCCGATGGCGACGTGGCAGCCTCTATTCTGACCTGCATGCCGGACAGCGAAGTGGATGTGATGTATGGCATCGGCGGCGCACCGGAAGGCGTAGTCTCCGCGGCGGTGATCCGCGCGCTGGATGGGGATATGCAGGGCCGGTTGCTGGCGCGTCACCACGTGAAAGGTGACAGCGCTGAAAACCGTCTACTCGGCGAGCAGGAGCTGCAGCGCTGTGCGGAGATGGGCATTGAAGCGGGTAAAGTGCTGGTGCTGGATGAGATGGCGCGCAACGACAATGTGGTGTTTGCCGCCACCGGCATTACCAGTGGCGACCTGCTGAAGGGCATTACGCGTCAGGGCAATATCGCCACCAGTGAAACCCTGCTGATTCGCGGTAAGTCGCGCACCATTCGCCGCATCCAGTCGATTCACTACCTCGACCGTAAAGATCCGGCGCTGCATCCGTTTATCCTGTAACCGGCTGGTTGCCGCGCTCCGGCTGACGTGAGAGCGGCAACCAGCACAGCAGCATCACCAGCGCGGTAAAGAACATCAGCATACCGAGGCTGAACTGATCGCGTTGCGGCATCAGCGCCGATAACCACGCTACCAGCCCGGAGCCGAGATTCTGCATCCCGCCAATCAGCGCGCCCGCGCTGCCCGCCAGCCAGGCGTAGGGTTCCATTGCGCCCGACGTCGCCAGTGGAAACAGCATCCCTGCGCCAAAGAAGAACAGCGCAGCCGGCACCAGTAGCGTCCAGATATTCATTACGCCGAACCAGGCCGGGATCCACATCAGCACGCCCGCCAGCAGGCAGCTATTCACGCCCCACCACATCAGGCTGTGCCAGGAGCCCTGCTCGCGGCCAGCGAACCAGGCACCAAAAAAGGCGGCAGGAATCGGCAGGATAAACAGAATACTGACGGTCAGGCTGTTCAGGCCGAGCACGCCACCCAGCAACACACCACAGCTCGATTCAAACACCGCAATGCCCGCCAGCGCGCCAATCAGCAACACAATGTAGCGGACAAAATTGACGTCGCTGAGCAAGCGGACATAGCGTTTAAAGAACGGCGTCACTTCGGCACTGTAGGGTCGGGTTTCCGGCAGCCAGCGCGCCATCGAGCCGGTCACGGCCAGGCAGAGCAGCAACAGGAAGGCGAAGCAGGCATGCCAGCCAAACAGCTGAGTCAGCAGTGCGCCAATCACCGGTGCCAGCAGCGGGCTGACCAGAATCCCCATATTAAGCAGGCTGTTGGCACGGCGCAGCGCGTGTCCCTCGTAGAGATCGCGCGGCATGGTACGGGCCATCACGCCCGCAACGCCGGTTCCCAGTCCCTGCACCGCGCTGCCAAGCACCAGCATATCAAGCGACGTGGCCATCAACGCGGTGATCGCGCCGATCATAAAGATCATCATGCCCGCCAGGATCACCGGCCGGCGTCCAACGCTGTCTGACAACGGACCATAGATCAGCTGCGATCCGCCATAGGTCATTAAATAGGCCGCCATCACTCGCTGCAGCGCACCATCGCGTACGTGCAGTGCGTCAGCCATCGCGGCCATTGCCGGGACATAGATGGTCTGCGCCATCTGTCCGACCGCCACCAGCACAATCAGCATCACCAGCAAAGGGCGGTTTTCCAGTTTATTCTTCATGATTGAGTAACATATCGGTCTGAGAAAAGGGGTTAAAACAGCTGTTAACCGGCTGAATGCTTCGTTATGGCGGGAAAAATATCAGGATTAAATGACAAAGCGAGAGGATGCCAAAAAGGACCGGACTTGCGCCCGTCAAGTTTATGCGCCAGCTTGTAAAGGTAACGCAACAGTTTGTCGATTAGAGCCTTTGTCCGGAGGCAGGGTAGCAATCTCGCGGCGCAGTCGCGAAAATAGCCATCTGCCTGAATAATCAACAACCAGGGAGTGATTATGGCCGAGTGGGTCAATGCTGAAGTGAAGGAAGTGAAAAACTGGACGGATGCGCTGTTCAGCCTTCGGGTTCAGGCGCCCGTTGATCCCTTTATCGCCGGGCAATTTGCCAAGCTGGCGTTAGAAATCGACGGCGAACGTGTGCAGCGCGCTTACTCCTATGTTAATGCGCCAAAAGATGACCTGCTGGAGTTCTATCTGGTCACGGTACCGGAAGGCAAACTCAGCCCCCATCTGCACGCGCTGCGGCCGGGCGATCAGGTGATGGTCACCAAAGAGGCGGCGGGGTTCTTTGTGCTGGATGAAGTGCCCGACTGCCAGACCTTGTGGATGCTGGCGACCGGCACCGCCATCGGTCCCTATCTGTCAATGCTTCAGCAAGGCGAAGGGCTGGATCGGTTTGAAAATATCGTGCTGGTTCATGCGGCACGTTACGCGGCCGACCTGAGTTTTTTGCCGCTGATGCAGCAGTTACAACAGACTTATCACGACAAGCTGCATATTCAGACGGTGGTCAGTCGCGAACAGATCGCCGGTTCGCTCACCGGTCGCGTGCCTGCGCTGATTGAAAACGGCGAGCTGGAACGCGCAGTGGGATTATCGCTGGATGCTGACAGCAGCCATGTGATGCTGTGCGGCAATCCGCAGATGGTGCGTGATACCCAGCAATTGCTTAAGGAGACGCGCGAGATGCGTAAACACCTGAAGCGTAAGCCGGGTCATATCACCAGCGAACATTACTGGTGAGCCGCCTGCCAGTAACGCACGGGCAGCGCCGCGGCACCAAACCGGTTATCGCCGGGGGTGCCGCGAAACACGCCGAGATCGAGCAGTAATCCCGCCAGTATCACAAACGGAATGGCGCGTCCCACCAGCCACGGCAGGATGCCCTCTAACATGCTCCAGTTCCCCGCCACCAGCAGCCAGGCGACGATCAGTAAAAATCCCCAGTAGCCGCGACGGTTACGATCGTGCAGGCGCTTCACCAGCACCGCGCTGGCGGGCCACAGCAGGCAAACCACGCCAAACGCAGCCATCTGCGTATCGAGCCAGTCGTTACCTGCCAGAACGAATAATAAGGTAGTGGTCAGCAGCCACACGGCCTGCCAGATCCAGAAATCACGTCGCCCCAGCCGGCCCCGATAAGAAAAACACCATTGTTGTAACGTCATGCATTATCACCCCGGAGAAATTAAAGCCGCCGCGCTTTTGACCTCGCGGATAAAAACCGTTCTAATTTGGGCCTGAGTTTACTGGTTAGGGTCGACAAAATGAAGAATTTGCCTGGCGCATTGCTGTTATCGCTTGCGCTGACGGTTCCGGCATTTGCCGCCGATCCGCAACCGCAGGATCGTGCCGATGCACTGCCCGCGGCGCCCTATCTGCTGGCGGGCGCGCCTACCTTTGATATGACTATCGGCCAGTTTCGTGAAAAGTATAATCTGGCAAACCCGGCGCTGCCGCTGCAGGAATATCGCGCCATCGATAATCGGGGTGATAAAAGCAATCTGACGCGCGCCGCCAGCAAAATTAATGAAACCCTGTATGCCTCCACGGCGCTGGAGCCGGGTACCGGCAAAATCAAAACGTTGCAGATTACCTGGCTGCCGTTGCCAGGTCCGGATCAGAGCGCATCACAGGAGAAAGCACTGGCTTATATGACCGCCTCGCTGCGTTTCTTTGTGCCGGGATTAAGCGCGGAAGAGGGGCGTAAAAAGCTGGATGGATTGCTGAAAGAAGGTAAGGAATCGCCCTACTATGCTCACGTCGAAGGCGCGTTGCGTTTTGTGGTGGCTGACAACGGCGATAAGGGCTTAACCTTTGCCATTGAACCGGTCAAACTGGCACTCGCGACCCCCTGATGATGTGGGCAAAAATGACGAAAAGCAAAGCCATCGCCACATTTGATCTCTATACTGTCTGGCAGACAACGCTGCCAGCTGGCAGCGATTTTTCATGTATCGCGTTATGCGGAGGATAGAATGCGACATCCACTGGTTATGGGTAACTGGAAGTTGAATGGCAGCAAGCAGATGACAGCCGAACTGATCGACGGTCTGCGCAGGGAACTGTCCGGCGTTGATGGGTGTGGCGTTGCCATTGCACCGCCAGCCCTCTATCTCGAGCAGGCGAAACATGCCATCTCTGGTAGCCACATCGCACTGGGTGCGCAGAACGTAGACGTTAACCTGTCTGGCGCCTTCACCGGTGAAGTTTCTGCCGAGATGCTGAAAGATATCGGTGCGAAATACATCATCATCGGTCACTCCGAACGCCGCACCTACCATAAAGAAAGCGACGAATTCATTGCGAAGAAATATGCAGTGCTGAAGTCTGTGGGTCTGGTACCGGTGCTGTGCATTGGCGAAACCGAAGCGGAAAACGAAGCGGGTCAAACCGAAGAAGTTTGCGCGCGTCAGCTGGATGCCGTGCTGGAAACGCAGGGCGCCGAAGCGTTTAAAGACGCGGTTATCGCTTATGAGCCCGTCTGGGCTATCGGTACCGGCAAATCCGCGACCCCTGCGCAGGCGCAAGCGGTGCACAAATTTATTCGTGATCACATCGCGAAGAAAGATGCAGCGATCGCTGAACAGGTCATCATTCAGTATGGCGGTTCGGTTAACGACAAAAATGCCGCTGAGCTGTTCACCCAGCCCGACATTGATGGCGCGCTGGTTGGCGGTGCGTCACTGAAAGCCGATGCGTTTGCCGTGATTGTTAAAGCAGCCGCTGCGGCAAAAAATGCCTAAGCGTTAACGTATCCATCCTGAGGGCGGCTGATTAAGCCGCCTTTTTTATTGGCGGGATTAACTGGCAGTCATGATCCTGTACCTCTTCCGCCGAACCGCGGTTCAGCAATAGCCAGTTACGCTCAATCGCCATCAGCACCAGCCGCCCATCGGGCAAACTCGCCAGCGCCAGACCATATTTCCCCATCGCCGTTCGCGCCTGTGGCACCTCATCCGCCAGGCGGATAAAAACACTTTGCTGTGCCAGTTCTGCTGGCGTCAGCGCACGCAACCCGTAGCGATGATTTCGCAGCATGGCCGTCTGCCACTGTGCATTAAGTTGCGGTGTCAGCTGATCAAGCTGCTGGCGGATATCCGGCCGTAAACAGGAGAGGTGAATATGGAGCTGGTTCTGAGTTCGCCCATACTGCGCATTGATCGCCAGTGACAGCACCCGGTCGTTAATCGGCGAGCCGTGTCGTTGCGCCAGTAGCTGGCGCTCACGCCAGCCGAAGGCAAAATAGTTGGGCGTGGCGGCATTGATTAACTGCGGGCTTTCCATGCCGCTGATTTTATCGAGCGGGATCAGCAGATATTGCAGCGGACCGTGAATATCTTTCAGCGTGGCGTAGCGATGTTGCAGATCGACCCGCTGGCAGGGTGCCGGTTCACCACGACTCTGCTGATTGGGAAGACATTGCTCGCTGACAATGTGCCACAGCGCATCAGCGTTCTTTTTGAAATGAAGAGCGGCAATCAGCATACTTCCAATCACCACTACCAGCAGAAATGTAATCAGACCGACTGCACGATGTCCTGACTGCATAACAACGATCTCTGTGTGGTTCAGCAGCCTGCATCCTCGCCTGGCGATAAGCGAATGTCACGGAGAATTGTCGGAGTGAGCTAAAGCATGGAGGTGAGAGAGGCGGCCAGCGCTGGATGCACCGGCCGCAGAGGTCAGGGTTTCATTACCTGGTCGTAGCTGCCACCGTCGGCAAAGTGCGCTTTTTGTGCCTGCGCCCAGCCACCGAATTTATCCTGAATGGTAAACAGTTTCACGGGCGCAAAGGTGCTGGCAAATTTTTTCGCCACTTCAGCGTCACGAGGACGATAGTAGTTCTGCGCGGCGATAGTCTGGCCTTCTGGCGAGTAGAGATATTTCAGGTAGGCATCCGCCACCTTACGTGTACCCTTCTCATCTACCACTTTGTCGACCACTGACACGGTTGGCTCAGCCAGAATAGATTCGCTCGGAGTAACAATCTCGAACTTGTCCTTACCCAGCTTATTGACCGCCAGATAGGCTTCGTTTTCCCAGGCGATCAGTACATCACCGATACCGCGCTCAACAAAGGTATTGGTTGCGCCGCGTGCGCCGGAATCCTGTACTTCAACGTTTTTGAACAGCGCCCGAACGTAGGCCAGCGCTTTAGCCTGATCGCCGTTATTGTGATCCAGGGCCCAGCCCCAGGCGGCCAGATAGTTCCAGCGCGCGCCACCCGAGGTTTTCGGGTTCGGCGTAATCACCGATACGCCCGGCTTGATCAGATCGCTCCAGTCATGAATCCCTTTGGGATTGTCTTTACGTACCAGGAAGACGATGGTCGAGGTATAAGGTGCGGAGTTGTCGGGCAGCCGCTGAAGCCAGTTTTTGTCGATACGGCCGCGCTCGGCAATTGCATCCACATCGGACTGCAACGCCAGTGTCACCACATCGGCACGAATGCCGTTGATAACGGACGTTGCCTGCTTACCGGAACCGCCATGAGACTGACGGACCACGACGTTATCGCCGGTTTCCTGCTTATAGTGCGCACTGAATGCTTTGTTGTATTGCTCATACAACTCACGTGTCGGATCGTAGGAAACGTTTAATAACTGAATGTCTTTCGCCAGTACGCTGGTAGAGGCCAGCAACAGGGTGATTCCGATACTCCACTTGTTCATTACGCACTCTCCCAATGTCGTTATGGGCTAAGCGTGACATAAACCATTACAGAGCTAAAAGAATTAAAAATAAACTGTTATAACCGTGAGGAATATACTAGCGGGCAGATCGGGCGTGCTGTGCTGCACGCCCGGAGAGGGGATCAGTAGAGCTGTTTAGCGGTATCCAGCCAGTCGCGCTTGAATGGACGCTTCATATTCTCAATCGCGTCGATGATGTCGTGATGCACCATCTTCTCATTCTGGATGCCAACGCAACGTCCGCCGTAACCCTGCATCAGCAGTTCAATTGAGTAGGCACCCATGCGTGATGCCAGAATACGGTCATAAGCACAAGGCGCGCCGCCACGCTGAATGTGGCCCAGCACGGTTGAACGGGTTTCGCGTTTAGTTTCGGTTTCGATGAAGCGCGCCAAATCGTCGATATCACAGATATGTTCGGTGATCGCGACGATAGCGTGCTTTTTACCTTTGGCGATGCCAGCTTTAATTTCCGCCACCAGCTCTTCACGGGTGTAAGGAATTTCCGGCAGCACGATAAATTCGCAACCGCCCGCAATCGCTGCCGCCAGCGTCAGGTCACCGCAATAGCGGCCCATCACTTCAACAATCGAAATACGCTGATGTGATGAAGAGGTATCACGCAGACGGTCAATCGCCTCAACCACCGTTTCCAGCGCGGTGAAATAGCCGATGGTGTAATCAGTACCGGCGACGTCGTTATCAATGGTGCCAGGCAGACCAATGCACGGGAAGCCCATCTCGGTCAGGCGTTTGGCGCCCATGTAAGAACCATCCCCACCAATGACCACCAGCGCATCGATGCCGCGCTTTTTCATGTTTTCAATCGCAACCTGTCGGACATCTTCATTACGGAATTCAGGGAAACGTGCAGAACCCAGGAAAGTGCCGCCGCGATTGATCATGTCGGAGACGCTATAGCGATCGAGGTTGATCATGCGATCTTCATACAAACCCAGGTAACCGTCATAGATCCCAAAAACTTCCAGTCCTTCACTCAGCGCGGAACGTACCACTCCACGAATAGCTGCGTTCATGCCTGGGGCGTCACCGCCGCTGGTCAATACACCAATTTTTTTGATCATGACAACCTCTGGATTGTTCAAAACTAAGGGTTAATCCTGCCTGTCGATCGCTGCTGAACATCATTCCTGCGATTAGCGCGACACGTGATGGCAGATAGTATATCAAAGGCTTGCTGCTGAATTGATTCAGGTCAGACAACTTTTCACTATTTTTTGCAGCAATATTAGCGTTACGTCAGGCCTTTCGTATCAGTCTGATTCATTTAAGTTAAAAACCTAAAGAATCTTCTCTCTCAAACGGTACCACAGAACAGGGATCCTGATGGATAATTACGTCCGAACCGGGAAATTGTTTGCGTAGCGCTTTTTCAACCTGGTCGGCGATGCGATGCGCCTGCACCAGCGGCAGCTGATCCTCCAGCTCCAGGTGCAGCTGGATAAATTTGGTCGGTCCGGACTGGCGGGTGCGCAAATCATGTACGCCCTGCACCTGCGGCCAATGCGTCGCCAGGGTCAGAATCTGTTGCCGTTCTTCTTCCGGTAGCGCGCGATCCAGCAGCGACTGTACTGCCTCATACCCCATACGCAGCGCGCTGTAGAGAATGAAGACACCGATGCCCAGCGCAAACAGCGCATCAGCCCGGACGAAGCCGTAGCCGCTCAGCACCAGCGCGATCAGTATGGCACCATTCATAATTACATCTGATTGATAGTGCAGCATATCTGCCCGAATCGCCTGACTGCGGGTTTTGCGTACCACCCAGCGCTGAAATGCCACCAGAATCAGAGTCGAAGTCAGTGCCAACACGGTCACCACGATACCGACGCCAGGCGCACGGAGTACGTTTGGTGAAGCGAGATGTTGCAGACCGGTCAGAAACAGAAATAGCGCGGAGCCCGAGATAAACATGCTTTGCGCCAGCGCCGCCAGCGACTCCGCTTTGCCGTGTCCGAACGTGTGGTTTTCGTCTGCTGGCTGCAGCGCATATCGCACCACCAGCAGGTTGGTCAGCGAGGCAGCGATATCGACCAGTGAATCGACCAGCGCTGCCAGCAAACTCACTGAACCGGTGTACCACCAGGCGAAAATTTTCACGATTAGCAGTACCGAGGCAAGAATCGTCGCAGCCAGAGCAGCACGCTTTACCAGTCGGCCATAAGAGGGTTGCATGCCAGGTTCCGTATGCAGCATCAATAGTGATGCGCACCCAAATGAAAGAGTGGCTAAAGTTTAACACCGCCTTCAGAAGACCGCTTAATTGTGATCAATGGGGAGAGTATTGGTTGGGGAAGGAAACGCGATGATAAAAACAAGCCCCGGCCACAGCAGGAGGACGGGGCAAAGTGCTTAACACACCAGGGCCAGCAGTATTTCATTTGCCAGCCGCGTCAAAGGGTAGAACAGCAATTATTTTTTGCCGCCTTTTTTCCCTGCTTCTGATGCTTTTTCACGATCGTTTTTGAAATTTCCGCCGCCACTGTTCTGACCGCCTTTTTTACCGGCTTCAGATGCTTTTTGCGGATTTTCTGCGAAATTACCTGAACCACCACGATGCTCTGCCATAACTTACTCCGTTAATTGATTCATTCAGGACGACATAATGTGGTTGTTGCTCCCTGATACTTCGCGAAGACACTTCATTTCCCTGCAGTGACAGGATTAAGTGTAGTCGCTGGACCTGAGCCAGCAAGCGCAACGCGGGGAATGCAGGCCGTTGAAAAACGGAATGAATCTGGCGTCTCCAGGCGGTATATAGCTATTTTTCAATCAGTTAAATAATCTGTCTTCACGCTTAACCCTACCGTTCTGCTTAAACACAGATGCCACGCTTAAAAGCGCAAATACGGTGATGTTCGGCAAGAAAGAATGGGTAAGCGCTAACAAAATGACAGGTTTATTGCGGAGTGATGATTATTATCAAAACCAAAAAACTTAAAAAAAGATAAAAAACCCGCATCTGCGGAGTCTTGTTCAATCCTTCAGAAAGCAACTGACGCCCTGGTGTTCATCTAGCGCCCACACTCCGATGACTTCATAAAGCTTAATATCGCTTCATAATTTTTTAAGTCTATGATTCACAAGAAGGCGACGTTAATCCCGGATAAAAAAAACCCCCGCATCATGCGGGGGAAGACAGGGATGGTGTCTATGGCAAGGAAAACAGGGATACTATGTTACTGGTTACTGCTGGTACTACTCACTGCTTGCAGCGATGATGCTGACTGCAAATTTGATAAGTGGCGCAACTCGTTGAGTCGCTGCTGGTAATTCTTCTGCAACGTCGCCTGCTGGGCTGGCGTGAGCAGATGAAACATTTGATTCTGTACACGCGCCATCTCGACCTGTTGTTCAACCTGAACTCTGGCGATGTTTTCCGCCTTCTCGCGGATGGCCGTTTCGTTAAATGTGTCTGCAGTCACTAACTCATGCAGAGCGGCGATATCATCAAGACGGACCGCCGGACGTTCGTGTCGGGCCTGTTGCATCAGGTCACGCATCTGTTGACGCTGCTGTTCGGTCAACTCGATGCCCTCGAACATGTGGCTTTGCGGATTTTGCGTCATACTGCCTGTCGGTAATCCGCCATGATGCATCTCGTCAATCGTCGTCGTATCTTTAGCACCTGCGCTGGCGAGACTAAGAGCCATCGCTGAGGCAAGGACGACGGCGGTTAATGTGCGCATCGTTTACTCCAGTTCGTTCCGTTTTGCGATTCAACGAGAGCCAGTGTACGGCGATAGCTGCAAACATCCGTCAGGGGGTGTAAAACTACGTAAAGCGATGGATGGGTGCGCCAGGAACACGCTATTTTGCCTGCGGAGGGCTACAAAAATGAATAAAATCCTGTTGGTAGATGATGACCGCGAATTAACTTCGCTTTTAAAAGAACTGTTAGAAATGGAAGGGTTTGAAGTGGTGGTAGCCAGCGACGGTGAACAAGCGCTGAGCCTGCTCGATAACTCAATTGACCTGCTTTTACTGGATGTCATGATGCCGAAAAAGAACGGCATCGACACCCTGAAAGAACTACGACAGCAACATCAGACACCGGTCATCATGCTGACTGCACGCGGCAGCGAGTTGGATCGCGTTCTGGGCCTCGAACTGGGCGCCGATGACTATCTGCCTAAGCCGTTTAACGATCGCGAACTGGTGGCCCGTATCCGTGCCATTTTGCGCCGCTCCAACTGGAGTGAGCAGCAGCAGCAGCACGACAACAGCTCACCCACGCTGGAGGTCGATTGCCTGCGCCTTAATCCCGGTCGCCAGGAAGCCAGCTTTGATGATGTGACGCTGGATCTCACCGGCACCGAATTCACTCTACTCTATCTGCTGGCACAGCACCTGGGTCAGGTGGTGTCGCGTGAACATCTGAGCCAGGAAGTGTTGGGCAAGCGCCTGACGCCGTTTGACCGGGCGATTGACATGCACATCTCCAACCTGCGCCGTAAACTGCCTGAACGTCGTGATGGCCATCCCTGGTTCAAAACCTTACGTGGACGAGGCTACCTGATGGTCTCGGCATCATGATTGGCAGTCTGACCACCCGCATTTTCGCCATCTTCTGGTTAACCCTGGCGCTGGTGCTGATGCTGGTGCTGATGGTGCCCAAACTCGATTCACGACAGATGACCTCTCTGCTGGAAAGTGAACAGCGGCAGGGTACGATGATCGAGCAGCATGTTGAAGCTGAACTGTCACAGGATCCCCCTAACGATCTGATGTGGTGGCGCCGCTTATTTCGTGCGGTAGAAAAATGGGCACCGCCGGGTCAGCGGCTGCTGTTAGTGACCAGCGAAGGCCGGGTGATCGGCGCGCAACATAATGAAATGCAGGTTATCCGCAATTTTATCGGCCAGTCCGATAATGCGGATCATCCGCAGAAGAAGAAATATGGTCGGGTTGAACTGGTCGGGCCGTTTGCAGTGCGGGATGGCGAAGATAACTACCAGCTCTACATGATCCGCCCGGCCAACAGTTCCCAGCTCGATTTCGTCAACCTGTTGTTTGACCGTCCCTTACTGCTGCTGATCGTGACGATGCTGATTAGCTCGCCGCTGCTGTTGTGGCTGGCATGGAGCCTGGCGCGTCCGGCACGTAAGCTGAAATACGCCGCCGATGAAGTGGCCAGCGGTAACCTGCGTCAGCATCCGGAACTGGAATCAGGCCCGCAGGAATTTCTGGCCGCTGGCTCCAGCTTTAATCAGATGGTGAGTGCGCTGGAGCGAATGATGACCGGTCAGCAACGCCTGCTGTCAGATATCAGCCATGAACTTCGCACCCCGCTTACCCGCCTGCAGCTGGCGACAGCGCTGTTGCGTCGTCGTCAGGGCGAAGGCAAAGAGCTGGAGCGCATTGAGATGGAAGCGCAGCGTCTGGATGGCATGATCAACGACCTGCTGGTGCTGTCACGTACTCAGCATAAGAATGCGCTGGTCAGCGAGGCGATGAAGGCCAATCAGCTGTGGAATGGGGTGCTGGAAGATGCCCGCTTCGAAGCCGAACAGATGGGCAAGAAGATGGACATTCCTTATCCACCCGGTCCGTGGCCGCTCTACGGCAACCCGCACGCACTGGAGAGTGCGCTGGAGAATATCGTGCGCAATGCGCTGCGCTATTCGCACAACCACATCAGCGTCAGCTTCTCAGTCGATATCTCCGGCATCACGGTGCATGTCGATGATGATGGACCTGGCGTCAGCCGGAAGATCGCGAACAGATTTTCCGGCCGTTTTACCGCACGGATGAAGCGCGCGATCGTGAATCAGGTGGCACCGGCCTGGGTCTGGCGATCGTCGAAACGGCAGTGCAGCAACATCGTGGCTGGGTCAAAGCCGACGATAGCCCGCTTGGCGGTCTGCGCCTGACGATCTGGTTACCGCTCTACTCCTCCGGACGACAATAATTTGCTATGCTTCGGCCCTCGTTATCGGGGGCCTTATGCTTAACATTGTGTTGTTTGAACCTGAAATCCCGCCGAATACCGGCAATATCATTCGTCTGTGTGCCAATACCGGCTTTCAGCTTCACCTGATTGAGCCGCTCGGCTTTGCCTGGGATGATAAGCGCTTACGGCGCGCGGGTCTGGATTACCACGAATTTACCGCTATCAAATTCCATGCTGACTATCAGGCATTTCTGACAGCAGAGTCACCTGCGCGCCTGTTTGCGCTGACCACCAAAGGCACGCCCGCGCACAGCGCAGTGCAGTATCAGGCCGGGGATTATTTACTGTTTGGTCCGGAAAGCCGCGGGCTGCCAGCTGAGATTTTGCAGGCCTTGCCAGCGCAGCAGAAGATTCGTATACCGATGCAGGCCGAAAGCCGCAGCATGAATCTGTCGAATGCAGTCTCGGTGGTGGTGTATGAAGCGTGGCGCCAGCTGGGTTACGCTGGCGCACTGATTAAAGATTAGATGCCGTCGCCAAACTGAAAGCCCGCCAGGCTGCCATTAAAATGCTGATCCATGTCCATTGATGGCTTATCACTGCCTGGCTTACCGACGATGCGTGCAGGCACGCCGGCGGCAGTGGTGTGCGGTGGCACAGGCTGCAATACCACCGAACCGGCACCGATTTTCGCGCCGCGTCCGACTTCAATGTTGCCGAGAATTTTTGCCCCGGCACCAATCATCACCCCTTCACGGATTTTTGGATGGCGATCGCCGCTGGTTTTGCCAGTTCCGCCGAGCGTCACCGACTGCAGGATCGAGACATCATTCTCAACCACCGCGGTTTCACCAATCACAATGCCGGTCGCATGGTCGAGCATGATGCCGTGACCAATATTGGCCGCGGGATGAATATCGACCGCAAACGAGACAGAAATTTCATTCTGCAGATAGACTGCCAGCGCCCGACGCCCTTCGTTCCATAGCCAGTGGCCGATACGATACGCCTGCAGGGCATGGAAGCCCTTAAGATAGAGCAGTGGCGTCGAGTATTTATCGACGGCCGGATCGCGCTGACGCACTGCCTGAATATCACAGGCAGCGGAGAGGATCATTGAAGGGTCCTGACGATAGGCTTCTTCAATAATTTCCCGGATGGCGATAGCGGGCATAATCGGGTTAGCCAGCTTGTTGGCCAGCATATAACTCAACGCACTACCGAGATTCTCATGCTTAAGCAATGTCGCGTGGTAAAAGCTGGCCAGCATCGGCTCACAATCAGCCAGGGCTCGCGCTTCAGCTTTAATATTATTCCAGACCAGTTCTAACTCATCAGACGACATTGCTGTTTTCTCCCGATAAAAAAAGCGCCTGAATGGGCGCTACAGGTGATGACGCTACGCTTCCTGCTTTAGCTATTGCTGTTTTCGTCCTTCCTTGTCCGCCCCAGCAGGCTTAATGCTGCATCCCGCGCGGGTTTTTCGCAATACAGCACCTGATAAATCTGCTCGGTAATGGGCATTTCCACGCCAACTCGTGCAGCTAATGCTTTGACTTCTTTAGTGTTTCGGTAGCCTTCTACAACTTGTCCGATAATGCGTTGTGCGCTATCTACATCCTCGCCTTGTCCCAGCATCATGCCAAAACGACGGTTGCGTGACTGATTATCGGTACAGGTCAGCACCAGATCGCCCAGACCCGCCATGCCCATAAAGGTGGTGGGATCGGCCCCCAGTGCAGCGCCTAAGCGGCTCATCTCTGCCAGACCGCGGGTAATTAATGCGGTACGCGCATTAGCGCCAAACCCTATGCCATCGGAGATACCGGCACCGATGGCAATGACGTTTTTCACTGCCCCGCCCAGCTGTACGCCGATAAAGTCAGGGTTGTTGTAGACGCGGAAACTTTTGCCACAGTGCAACTTCTGCTGCAGGTCGTCAGCAAACTGCGCATCGGTGGCGGCCAGTGCAATCGCGGTAGGCAAACCTGCCGCCAGCTCTTTCGCGAAGGTCGGGCCGGAGATCACCGCCAGCGGAATCGACTCGCCAACGATCTCTCGTGCCACATCCTGCAGCAGGCGTCCGGTCTCTTTTTCCAGCCCTTTGGTGGCCCAGACAATGCGCGAATCCGCACGTAATTCCGGCTTAATCTGTTGCAGCACATCACCAAAGACGTGACTCGGCACCACAATCAACAGATCGCGGCTGGCCGCAATGGCTTTTGCCAGGTCAGGTTCAAGGGAGAGATTGTCGGGGAACGGCACGTCGGGCAGGAAAGCGGTGTTACAACGGTCAGACTCAAGTTGCGCCAGATGCGCCGGGTTATGTCCCCACAGCAGCACCGGATGGCCGTTACGGGCCAGGGTAATCGCCAAAGCGGTGCCGTACGAGCCGGCACCGATGACGCTAATCGAAGCGTGAGTAGTCATCAGGCATCCTGATGTGGTTCAGCGCCTTCTTCACCTTGCTGCTGCTGCAGGTAGTTCATAAACAGCGCATCAAAGTTAACCGGCGCCAGGTTCAGCTGCGGGAAAGTACCACGAGAAACCAGGCTGGTAATGCATTCACGTGCATACGGGAACAGAATGTTCGGGCAGTAAGCGCCCAGGCAATGTGCCATCTGCGTGCCTTCGATACCGCTGATGGTGAAAATACCGGCCTGCTGAACTTCACACAGGAAAGCGGTCTCTTCACCCACGGTCGCGGTTACAGTCACACGCAGCACGACTTCATAGACTTCGTCAGCCAGTTGAGAAGATGCAGTATCCAGATCCAGTTTGACGTCCGGCTCCCACTCTTTCTGGAAAACCTGCGGCGCGTTAGGCGCTTCAAACGAGATATCTTTGGTGTAGACGCGCTGAATCTGGAATTGCATTTCGTTAGTGTTGTGTTCTGACATGTGACCAGGTCCTATAAGTGAGAATATCCGGCGTAAACTTACGCCTGCAGTAAGGGATCTAAACCTTCGCGATTATCGAGTGCGAATAAGTCATTGCAGCCGCCAATGTGCTGCGCATCAATGAAAATCTGAGGCACGGTCGTGCGGCCGCTGCGCTTGATCATCTCTTCACGTTTCGCCATGTCGCCATCGATGGGGATCTCCTGGAACGAAACGCCTTTTTGCGTCAACAGCGCCTTTGCCCGGTGGCAGTAAGGACAGGTTGCTTTGGTGTACATCTCAACATTTGCCATGATTAGCACCTCAGTAAGATTATTTACCGCGAATTAACGGCAGATTTTCACCGCTCCAGCCGCTGATGCCGTCTTTCAGCACCGAAACCTGAGTGAAGCCAGCGGCACTCAGATGGGCAGCAGGATCGGCCGCGCTTTGTCCGGTCGCACATACCACAATGATGGGCTGCGCTTTATGCTTTTCCAGCTCGCCTAAGTTGCCTTTTTAATCTCTGCGGCTGCCACATTCAGCGCACCAGAGATATGCCCTCTGCGAAAATCGTCGCGCGAACGCACGTCTACAACTACCGCGTCCTCTTTGTTAATCAGGCGGGTTGCTTCACCGCGGCTGATGGTTTTTACCTTAGAGAACATTCCTTTAACGGTAGTCACAATCACCAGAATGAGTAAAGCGACCCACGCCAGACTGAGGATGGGGTGATTGCTTGCAAACTGCATAATTTCTTGCATGAGGGGTAACGACTCCAGACCGGGCTAATAAGCTAAAACAAGGGTTCTGAGTATACCTGCGCCACCTCTCATGTACAGATGCTAAGCGGCGAGAGTGGCAATTTGAGTGTCATTTTCCAAAAAAATCTGGCGAAAGCGCAAAAATGACGTAACGCTTAGGCGGTGTCCTGAAAAAACCGGACATAACTGGAAAAGCAAATGCCGGTGCGGTTTGCTGGTAAGCGGCGGTTCATCGTGGAATAATCATTGGCCTATGAAGGGAAAAACAACCGTTTCGCACACAAGGACCCGTCGCAACGGCCATAACCTGCCGTTGTCCACACATCTGTCCAGTCTCTCCCTTAGCCTGCTTTGTGCGGGCGTACTGTTATTGCCAGCCGCTGCGCAGAGTGCAGATGACAGCAAATCTCAGCTGCAGTCTATTCAGCAAAACATCGCCGAAAAAGAAAAAAGCGTCAAAGCGCAAAAGCTGCAGCGCAGCAAGCTGCTGGATCAGTTACAGAGCCAGGAAAAAATTATCGCTCAGGCCAGTCGTCAGCTGCGTGAAACCCGCAATAGCCTGACAGCCCTGAATAATGAAATCACCCAGCTCGCCGCCTCGATCGCCCGGCTTGAAAAACAGCAGGGACAACAGGAAAAGCTGCTTTCGCAACAGCTCGATGCTGCATTTCGCCAGGGTCAGCATAATGGCCTGCAACTGCTGCTCGGTGGCGAAGAGAGCCAGCGCAGCGAGCGCATCCTGGCCTATTTTGGTTACCTGAATGCCGCGCGCCAGCAAAGCATTGAGGCACTACAGCAGACACGGCAGGATTTGAATCAGCAGCGTGCCTCGCTGGAGCAGAAACAGCAGCAGCAGAAGAGCCTGCTGACCCAGCAGCAAAGCCAGCAGCAGAAACTGCAGCAGGCGAGCGCAGCACGTAAGAAAACCCTGACTTCTCTGGAAAGCGCACTGGAAAAAGATCAGGCCGATCTGGTGGAGATGCGCCAGAACGAAACCCGCCTGCAGGACAAAATCGCCCGGGCAGAACGTGAAGCACGCGAACGTGCCGCCCGCGAAGCGCGTGAGGCGGAAAAAGTCCGTCAGCGCCAGGCGCAGGCGAAAGCCAAAGGCTCGCGTTATCAGCCCACCCAGAGTGAACGTGAACTGGTCGCCCGGACTGGCGGCTTAGGTCGCGCCGGCGGCCAGGCCTTGTGGCCGGTACGCGGGCGTATCGAACATCGCTTTGGCGAACAGTTACAGGGTGAACTGCGCTGGAAAGGGCTGGTGATTGATGCGCGGGAAGGCACCGAGGTGAAAGCCATCGCCGACGGTCGCGTGCTGATGGCCGACTGGTTGCAGGGCTATGGTCTGGTGGTGGTACTGGAGCATGGTAAAGGCGATATGAGTCTGTATGGCTATAACCAGAGTGCGCTGGTCACGGTAGGTGCCCAGGTGAAAGCCGGTCAGCCGATCGCGCTGGTCGGCACCAGCGGTGGCCGTGGCACCCCATCGCTCTATTTTGAAATCCGACGTCAGGGCCAGGCCGTCAACCCACTGCCGTGGTTAGGAAAATAAGTTTTGCTGCAACTTCGAAAAATCTCCGTACTGCTGAGTAGCCTGCTGCTCAGCTACGCTGCCCACGCGGGCAAACTCGCGATTGTGATTGATGATGTCGGCTATCGCCCGACCGAAGAAAATAAGGTTCTGCAGATGCCACAGGCGATTTCGGTTGCCGTGCTGCCCAATGCGCCGCACGCGCATGAAATGGCCAGCAAAGCGCATCAGATGGGGCATGAAGTGCTGATCCATCTGCCGATGGCGCCGCTCAGCAAGCAGCCGCTGGAGAAAGATACCTTAACGCCGGAGATGAGCAGCGAAGAGGTGGCGCGCATCATGCGCAATGCGGTTAACAACGTGCCTTATGCGGTGGGTCTCAATAACCATATGGGCAGCAGAATGACTTCCAGCCTGCCCGGCATGCAGAAGGTGATGCAGGCGCTTAACCACTACAACCTCTACTTCCTCGATAGCATGACGATTGCTAACAGTCAGGCTGTCCCGGCCGCAGTGGGGACCCAGGTCAAAGTGCTGAAACGCAGAGTGTTTCTTGATGACAGCCAGGATATTAACGCCATTCGTCAGCAGTTCAGCCGTGCGGTGAGACTGGCGCAGCGTGATGGATACGCCATCGCGATTGGTCATCCGCATCCCAACACGGTACGCGTGCTGCAACAGATGTTACCGACGCTGCCAGCGGAGATTACCTTAGTCCGGCCCAGCCAGTTGCTGAACGAACCGTTGCATAACGGCTCTCGCACGCCAGTCACGCCGCAAAAGCCCACCACACCGCGCTTCCAGCCGCCTGGGCTGTGTAAGCCAAAGCAGCCGCTGACGCCGGTCCCGGCGATTCATGCACTGAATGTCGTCAGCGAAAGCGTGGCCCGGAGTCCGTTGTTTAAGCAGGTAAAAAGTCTGTTCTGAATGTGCGATGAATGCTAAGTCTGCAGCTTAGCGTTCAATTCTATGCAGAAATTACTATAATCCCGGGTCGGGCCATGAGCTGCTGTGTGGAATATTGAGACGGATGACGATTAATAAACAAAAAATTCTGCTGCTGGATAACGGCAGAGAATGGGGTGGCGGCACCAACAGTATGCTGGAGCTGCTGAAGCGTATTGATCGTCAGAAATTCGATATCACCTGCTGCTTTTACCACAACTACAGCCGTGGCAACGACGAAACCATTGAGTCCGCGTTGCTGGCCCTGGATATTCCGGTATTTTTCATTCCGCAGATTAAACAACCGCGCTGGGCTAAAGTCGTCAAAGAAGTGATGCGCGCCCTGCTGTTTTTTAATAAAAAATTCAAGAAGCGTGCTATCGACCTGGTTGATGAGCGCTGGCGCGTCATCCCCAACGCCAGCAAAATCAATTCGCTGCTACAGCTGGGTAATTACGACATTCTTTACATGAACAACCAGCCCAGCACCAACGTTGAAGGCTATCTGGCAGCACGTGGTCTGAATGTCGCCGTGGTGCAGCACTGCCGTATCGATCCGCTACTGGAGCCGCGACTGGTCAGCATGGTAAATCAGGATTGTCAGGCGGTGATCGCGGTATCTGAGGGTGTGAACGCCACGTTACGCAAGCACGGCGTCAATGCGGCTCGCTGTTTTACCGTCAGCAACGCCATCGATATTCACCAGCCGCTGCCCGACCGCCTTGAAGTGCGTCAGCGCTTTAAACTGGCGCCCAACACCTTTGTGTTTGGCTCGATTGGCTCGCTGATATTACGTAAATCTAATCATCATATCCTGCAGGCGCTGGGACGTTTCAAACGCGCTCATCCGGACGCTGACTGGAAAATGATGATTGTTGGCGCCGGTCCCGAACTCCAGCAGCTGTTGCAGCTGGCGACGGCGGAAAATATTCAGCACCATGTAGTGTTTACCGGTTTTCAGAATAACGCGCTGGATTATCTCACCGCCCTCGATACTTTTATCCTGGCGTCGCGCAGCGAAGGCCTGCCCCGCGTGGTGCTGGAAGCGATGCTGGTGAACACCGCCGTGGTCGGTTCACGCGTGGTCGGCACTGCCGAATTGATCAGTCATGATGAAACCGGGTTGCTGTTTGATTACGGCAATGTGGTGCAACTGACCCAGCATCTTACGGCGCTGTGGCAGGATGCGGATTTACGTCAGCGACTGATCAATGCGGCAGGCAAGCGCGTGCGTGAACAATACGCTATTGAAACCTATGTCAGCGGCGTCGAGACTATTCTCCAGAGCGTCGTCAGAGAAAAACCCCATGTTTAATTTTTTAAATCCTCGCTATCGCCATATCCGGGCGCGCCATAATCTGCCCTACGATCAGGCGGGCGTTCAGGGTGATGTCACGGTCACCTCGGTAGTGATCCCCTGCACCGGCGCGGATTACATCGAAGAAGCGAAGCTGAGCGCCTCGTTTGCCGCGCGCTTTGCGACCCAGGCGGAAGAGATTGTGATCGTCAGCGATCAGCCCGCCGCCGCCTTTGGCGAGCTGCCTGCGAAAACCCGGATTGCCACGCTGGAAGTGCCGCATCGCGAAGAAAACTATCGCTATAAGCAGATCTATCGCAGCCGGTTAATCAAGCTGCAGGCGCCGCTGCAGGCCAGAGGCGACGGTATTCTGATGATCGATTCTGACCTCAACCTGCTTAAGATGCCTGACATCCGGATGAGGCCAGGCCATCTCTACTCCAGCTTCCGCCAGGGAAAAATGATTGCCAAGCTGGAAGGCGCGCCTGAAGAAGCGATCCCGGCTTATTACCTGCCCAGCATCCGACCTTACCTGGTCGACCACGTCAATGGCGCTTATCTGGCGGCAACGCGTGCAGTCTGGCAGCGTATTTCTCCTCTGTGGCTGACCCTGTTCAATGACACCTGGAACTTAATGAATGACAGCCAGCCGCCCACTGACCAGCTGCCGCTGGCGGTGTTGCTGGACATGCTGGATCTTAAAACCGTGAATCTGGGTGAATGGGCCAACTGGCCGGTTTCGAAGAAAATGGGCGGCCAGTCCGCCGTGATCCCGGCGGAAGTGGTCGGCGCGCATGGCGGCTTTCCGCTGTCGGAATGGCAAAAATACCTTCGTGATCCCCGTCAGCCGCTGACGTTCAAAGGTCAGGATTACACCCGTAAGGTGCGCTACCTGACCGACGAAGAGAAAAAGCAGGCATAACAACGCGGCCGCAACACGGCGGCCGTTTTTTTAATCCCAGTTCAGGATCACTTTTCCTGAACGCCCGGAACGCATTTCATCAAAGCCCTGCTGAAAATCATCAATCCCATAGCGATGGGTAATAATCGGCGTTAAGTCGAGGCCGGACTGAATCAGCGCCGCCATTTTATACCAGGTCTCAAACATCTCACGGCCATAGATCCCCTTAATGAACAGCCCCTTAAAGATCACCAGATTCCAGTCGATGGCCATTTCACCCGGAGGGATACCCAGCAGCGCGATGCGTCCGCCGTGGTTCATCACCTCCAGCAGCGAGCGGAAAGCAGGCGGTGCGCCTGACATCTCCAGTCCGACATCAAATCCTTCGGTCATCCCCAGCGACTGCATCACCTCACGCAGATCCTCTTTCGCCACGTTCACTGCCCGGGTGACGCCCATTTTTTGCGCCAGCGACAGCCGGTATTCATTGATGTCGGTAATCACCACATTGCGCGCGCCAACATGACGACAGACCGCCGCCGCCATAATGCCGATCGGGCCGGCACCGGAGATCAGTACATCTTCGCCGACCAGGTCAAACGACAACGCGGTATGTACCGCATTGCCGAACGGATCAAAAATCGCCGCCAGCTCATCGGAAATGTTGTCAGGAATTTTGAACGCGTTAAATGCCGGGATGACCAGATATTCAGCAAAACAGCCCTGACGGTTAACGCCCACGCCGACGGTATTGCGGCAAAGATGAGTCCGTCCGGCGCGGCAGTTACGGCAGTGACCACAGGTGATGTGGCCTTCGCCTGACACCCGATCACCCACCGTAAAGCCTTTAACTTCCTGCCCGATCGCGACCACTTCACCGACATACTCATGACCCACAATCATCGGCACCGGAATGGTTTTACGCGACCAGTCGTCCCAGTTGTAGATATGCACGTCAGTGCCGCAGATAGCCGTTTTGCGGATCTTTATCAGCAGGTCGTTATGGCCCGGCTCAGGAATGGGCGCGTCGGTCACCATCCAGATGCCCGCTTCTGGTTTGAGTTTGGCGAGTGCTTTCATGGTTGATTCCTCAGGCGATGACGCCCAGTTGTTTGCCGATACGGGTAAACGCCGCCACTGCGCGTTCGAGCTGCTGCTGGCTGTGCGCCGCAGAAATCTGGGTGCGGATACGCGCCTGGCCTTTGGGTACCACCGGATAGAAGAAGCCGGTGACATAGATGCCTTCCTGTTGCAGCAGGCGGGCAAACTCCTGTGCCACGCTGGCTTCACCCAGCATCACCGGAATAATGGCGTGGTCGGCACCGGCCAGCGTAAAGCCCGCCGCGCTCATCTGCTCACGGAAGAAGCGGGCGTTGTCCCACAACCGCTGACGCAGCCCGTCGCCTTCACTTAACAGATCAAGTACCCTCAGTGACGCAGCAACAATTGCCGGTGCCAGCGAGTTGGAAAAGAGATAAGGCCGCGAACGCTGACGCAGCCACTCCACCACTTCCGCTTTCGCCGCGGTGTAGCCGCCTGACGCGCCGCCCAGCGCTTTGCCCAGCGTGCCGGTGATGATGTCGACACGGCCCATTACCTCGCAATATTCGTGAGTCCCGCGGCCGGCATTGCCGACAAAGCCCACCGCATGCGAATCATCCACCATCACCAGCGCCGAGAATTCATCGGCCAGGTCGCAGATTGCCCGCAGGTTAGCAATCACGCCATCCATTGAGAACACGCCATCTGTCGCAATCAGAATATGACGGGCACCGTTAGTACGCGCCTCCTGTAAACGTGCACGTAGCTGCGCCATATCGTTATTGGCGTAGCGATAGCGCTGCGCTTTGCAGAGCCGGACGCCGTCAATGATTGAGGCGTGGTTCAGGGCATCAGAAATAATGGCATCCTGGGCATCCAGCAGGGTTTCAAACAAGCCGCCATTGGCATCGAAACAGGAGGAGTAAAGGATCGCATCCTCCATACCGAGAAATTCCGCCAGCCGTTTTTCCAGCAGCTTGTGGCTGTCCTGAGTACCGCAGATGAAGCGCACCGAGGCCATGCCAAATCCGTGCGAGTCCATACCCTCTTTCGCCGCCTGAATCAGTGCGGGATGGTTGGCTAATCCCAGGTAGTTGTTGGCACAGAAGTTAATCACCGCCGGGTCGCTGCCGACCGCGATTTCCGTCTGCTGGGCAGAGGTGATAATCCGCTCCTGTTTAAACAGGCCTTCCTGACGTGCAGTATCGAGTTGCTGACGAAGTTGTTGATAAAATTGCGCGGGCATTATTGCTCTCCTCAGATGGCAAAAATTTGGCACATCTTACTGAAGAGACAGCTTCACCACGATAAATCACCCAACAGAATGTCATTTTTGCAGGATAGTTCACGCCCTGGCGAATACCGCACAAATCGTTACAGAGTCATCTGGCTGTCTGCACCCTGATGAAATGTTATGATGTGAAGTATTCGTGTGTGAAACCTCCTGTTTCACCCCACAACGTTGAAGGTAACAACATGATTATCGTAACTGGCGGCGCAGGAATGATTGGCAGCAACATCGTCAAAGCGCTGAACGATCGCGGTCACACCGACATTCTGGTGGTGGATAATCTGAAGGATGGCACCAAGTTTGCCAACTTAGTCGATCTGGATATCGTCGACTACATGGACAAAGAAGAGTTCCTGATGAGCGTGATAGCGGGCGATGATTTAGGCCCGATCGAAGCGGTGTTTCATCAGGGTGCCTGCTCTGCCACCACCGAGTGGGATGGCAAGTACATGATGGAGAATAACTATCAGTACTCGAAAGAGCTGCTGCACTTCTGTCTTGAGCGCGAGATCCCGTTCCTTTATGCCTCTTCAGCAGCCACCTACGGCGGCCGCAACGAGAATTTTATCGAAGAACGCCAGTATGAGCAGCCGCTTAACGTTTACGGCTACTCGAAAATGCTGTTCGATCACTATGTCCGTCAGATGCTGCCGGAAGCCAATTCTCCGGTGTGCGGTTTCCGCTATTTCAACGTCTACGGACCGCGTGAAGGCCACAAAGGCAGCATGGCAAGCGTCGCCTTCCATCTCAATACGCAAATCAGCAACGATGAAAATCCAAAACTGTTCGAAGGCAGCGACGGTTTTAAACGTGATTTTATCCATGTGGATGATGTGGCAGCAGTTAATCTGTGGTGCTGGGAGAACGGCATTTCCGGCATCTATAACTGCGGTACCGGCCGCGCTGAGTCCTTCCAGGAAGTGGCGGATGCGGTGCTGAAGTTCCATCAGAAAGGCCAGATTGAGTACATTCCGTTCCCGGAAAAACTTAAAGGCCGCTATCAGGCCTATACCCAGGCGGATCTCACTAAGCTGCGTGCCGCTGGCTACGATAAGCCATTTAAAACGGTGGCACAGGGCGTCGCTGAATATATGGTCTGGCTCAACCGTAACGCATAAAGGAAGCAGCTCCGGCGATGAAAATTCTGGTAATCGGCCCATCGTGGGTCGGCGATATGATGATGTCGCAAAGTCTCTATCGCACCCTTAAGGCCGAACATCCCGATGCGGTGATTGATGTGATGGCTCCGGCCTGGTGTCGTCCCCTGCTGTCACGTATGCCGGAAGTGAATCAGGCGCTGGCGATGCCGCTTGGACATGGTGCGCTGGAGATTGGCGAGCGTCGTCGATTAGGCAAAACGCTGCGCGCCAGTCACTACGACCGTGCCTATGTGCTGCCGAACTCCTTCAAGTCGGCGCTGGTGCCGTTCTTCGCCGGGATAAAACGTCGCGTCGGCTGGCGCGGCGAAATGCGCTATGGCCTGCTCAACGATCTTCGGGTGCTCAATAAAGCGGCCTTTCCGCTGATGGTTGAGCGCTACGTCGCGCTGGGCTACGACACGCCAGTCGAATCGGCACAGCAGCTGCCGCAACCGCTGCTGTGGCCGAAGCTGCAGGTAGAGGAGCAGGAAAAGATAGAGACCGCCGCGCAATTTCAGCTGTCGGCGTCGCGTCCGATCATCGGTTTTTGCCCAGGCGCCGAATTTGGCCCGGCAAAACGCTGGCCGCACTATCACTACGCTGCGCTGGCACAGCAGCTGATCGCGGAAGGTTTTCAGATAGTACTGTTTGGTTCGGCCAAAGATCGGCCGACCGGTGAAGAGATTATCGCTGCGCTGCCGGAAGAAGCTCGCGCGCATTGCCGGAATCTGGCCGGGGAAACCCAACTGGAACAGGCGGTGATTCTGCTGGCGCAGTGCCGGGCAGTAGTCAGTAACGACTCCGGCCTGATGCACATCGCCGCCGCGTTGGATCGTCCGCTGGTGGCCCTGTATGGTCCCAGCAGCCCGGACTTTACGCCCCCCCTTGCCCGACAGGCGCGGGTGATCCGCCTGATTAGCGGCTATCACAAAGTGCGTAAAGGTGACGCTGAGCAGGGCTACCATCAGAGCCTGATCGACATCCAGCCCGAACGTGTGCATCAGACCCTTACCGAATTACTCGACGCACCGCAGGAGGTGCCATGCACGTCCTGATCGTTAAAACGTCCTCAATGGGCGACGTGCTGCATTCGCTGCCGGCGCTGACCGATGCAATGCACGCCATTCCCGGCATCCGCTTTGACTGGGTGGTGGAAGAGAATTTTTCCCAGATCCCTGGCTGGCATCCCGCCGTGGATAAGGTGCTGCCGGTCGCGATTCGTCGCTGGCGTAAACACTGGTTTGGCAGTCAGCAGCGTGAAGAGCGCGTGCAGTTTAAGCGCGCGTTACAGTCACGTGAGTACGATATCGTGATTGATGCGCAGGGGCTGATTAAAAGCGCGGCGCTGGTGACCCGGTTGTCAAAGGGTATTAAGCATGGCCTGGATAGCCGCAGTGCGCGTGAACCGTTTGCCAGCTGGTGGTATGACGTCCGCCATGAGGTCAGCAAGCAACAGCACGCCGTCGAGCGTACGCGCGAACTGTTTGCCAAAAGTCTCGGCTATGAGAAACCGCCCAGCCAGGGCGACTATGCAATAGCCGGGCACTTCCTGCATCATCTGCCGGCCGATGCGCAGCACTATCTGGTGTTTCTGCACGCCACCACGCGTGACAATAAGCACTGGCCCGAGTCGCACTGGCGGCAGCTGATTGAATGGGCGCAGCCGAGTGGATTGCGGGTGAAGCTGCCGTGGGGCGCGGAGCATGAGCATCAGCGTGCGCTGCGACTGGCGGAAGGGTTTGAGCATGTCGACGTGCTGCCTAAGCTAACGCTGGAAGCGATCGCTCAGCAACTGGCTGGCGCGCGTGCGGTGGTATCCGTCGATACCGGACTCAGCCATCTGACCGCGGCGCTGGATCGCCCTAACCTGACGCTGTATGGTCCGACCGATCCGGGGTTGATTGGCGGTTACGGGCAGAACCAACAGGCGCTGAGCGCCCCGAATCATAATCTGACGGAGCTGACTGCCGACGCGGTGGCAGAGAAACTGCAGGCCGTTATTACGGAAAACAGGCCATGAACTATGTGTTGATCTATCTGCTGCTGGTGCCGTTTCGCACGCTGATGCGGCTGTTTTACCGGCCGACCGGGCGTAATCTAATCATCCAGACGGCAAAAATCGGTGATTTCATTAATATCACGCCGATGCTGCGCGCGCTGGGTCAGTCCGAATTATTAATCAGTAAGGCGGTAGAACCGCTGGTGCGCCATGATGATACCGTCAGCCGCTATTTTCTGATCGAAGAGGCGAAGCGCAGCTTCTTTGCCAAGCTTAAACTGGCGTTCACCCTGATGAACCGCTACGACAATGTTTATCTGGTGCAGCCCAACAGCGTAAACCTGTTTTTGCATCGCTGTGTAACGCGCCGAACAAACAGTTTCTGCGCACCTATGTGCGTAAGTCCTACCACGCGGTGTTCTATCGCCGCGCCAGCGGCATTGTGGATCATGCTAAAACCGATTTAACCCTCGACAGCTACCTGAAACTGATTAATCGCGAGTACCGCTATACCGATTTTCCTAAGCACGCCACGTCGCCGCTATGGCAACCGCCCGCGCCGCCTGCTGCGCTGCTGACTCCGCGTGAAGGCATTAAAATCGGCATCAGTATCTCCGCTGGCAACCGGGCGAAAACTATTCCCGCCAGTGTCTGGCGGCAGCTGATGGAAGCGCTGGCCGACCTGCCCTGTACCTTTTATGTGTTCGGGCCGCCTGCTGAACAGCCGTGGCTGGATGAATTGCTGAGCTTAACCGGCCCGAAAGAAAATATCGTGAGCCTGATTGGTGAGCTAAAACTGGAAGAGGTGCCCTGGGCCATCGCGCAGATGGATTTCTATATCTCTTCTGATTCTGGTAATGCTTATATTGCTGACGCCCAGCAGATACCGTTAATCGTGCTTTACGGCCCGTGTGATATCAGAGAACAGCGCCCGGTTCATAATGCACTGTTTATCGGACCCGATAATATTGCTGCAACGTCGTTCATTTTTGCCGCCCCTTATGCGTTTGATCAGCCAGCTGAAAAATTATTCGGGCTGGATCACGATAAACTGACTAGAATACAAACGTTTATTACTCATAATCTGGAATAGTGAAGCGTAATGGCAATTACCCCTGTTGCTGATGCTGTTCAGCAAAGTAAGCTTCTGGTCAACACGCTCTCTGATACGGATGTAAATCCCGTGCACGTTGCCTTTGGCATCAACCACGCCTATGCGCGTGGTCTTGGCATTACGTTATATTCACTACTCAGCCATCATCCTGATACCGCTTTCCACGTCCATATCTTTTCAGACTCGCTAAGCGAACAGGATGTTGAAAAATTACGCTCGCTGGCAGTCGGTCATCGGCTGGCGATTACGCTGCACATTTTCAATAGTGTCTGGGTCGATCAGTTGCCGGCGGTCGGACGCTACCCAAAAAGCATCCATTATCGTTTTCTGATCCCCGAAACCGTGGCGCACTTCAGCGATCGGGTGATCTACATCGACGCCGATACGCTGGTGGTGGGTGACTATTCGCCGTTATTCACCCTGGATATTGCCGATTACACGCTGTGTGCCTGTAACGACACGCCACGGGCGCGACAGAATCAGTGTCCGAAGCTCGGTCTCCAGGGCAACAACTACTTCAACTCCGGCTTTATGCTGATCAATATTCCACGCTGGATGGCGCGTCAGACCACGGCCCGCATTACCGAGGTGCTCGTCACCCGCGGAGGGGAGTTTGGTTTTCCCGATCAGGATGCGTTGAACATTGTGCTGGAAGATGAAGTACTGATCCTGCCGGAGCGTTATAACCACATTTACGACATCATCGCGAACAAGGTATGGCACCGCTTCCAGGTTCCGAACGATACCGTGATGATTCACTACACCGGTAAATGCAAACCCTGGCATGCCTGGGGCGGTAGCGATCTTTCGTTGCTCTATTACGACTATTACCAGCGCTCACCCTGGGCTTCACAGTCGCTTGATTTACCAGAACATTATAAAGAGATGAAGCGGTTCGCGCAGATTAAGTGGTATCAGAAGCAATATGCGGAAAGCGTCAGCTGGATGATGAACTATGTCCGGCACAAGTTTCTCGGTTAGCGCGGCGCGGTCATTTTTTGATACCGGTTGTGTCACCTGTCGTATCTGTGGCGTGACGGGCGTTCGCTATTCCACGTTTCAGGCATACCGCTTCAGGGAAAAAGGGATTCTGCGTGCGTTTTTGTTAACAATTCCGGTGATTTACTTCAGCATGGGCGACAGACAGTTTTATAATCGTCAATCACCCTATTTTATTTTGCTGGCCTGGACCTGGTTATGATGATGAGGCAAACCCCTTTCGCTTTTCACTCTGCGCGAGTACAAACGCTGTCATGAGTGCCCTTCCCCTGTTGAGTATCATTACCCCGATGTATAACGCGGGCAGCATGTTTGATCAGTTCATGCAATCGCTGCTGGCGCAAACGCTGACGTCGCTGGAGATCATCATTGTCGATGACGGCTCTACCGACGGTTCCGGTGAGCGCGCCGACTATTACGCCCAACATCACTCGCAGGTTCGCGTCATTCATCAGGAAAACGGCGGCGTCTCACGCGCGCGTAATGCCGGCCTGGCGATCGCGCAGGGGAAATATGTCACCTTTCCGGATGCGGATGACACCATGAACCCGGAGATGTATCAGACGCTGGTGACACTGGCGGAAACTGACGATCTGGATGCCGCACAGTGCAATGCCGAATGGTATTTCAAACATAGTCAGCGGGTGAAGCCGCTGATTCCGCTGGACCGTTTGCGCAGTACCCCGGTACTAAGCGGTCCCGACTGGCTGAACACCGCGCTGAAAACCCACCGCTACATGCATGTGGTCTGGCTGGGCATTTACCGTCGTGCGCTGATTGAACAGCATCAGCTACTGTTTGAACCGGGTCTGCATCACCAGGATATTCCCTGGACGACCGAATTCATGCTGCTGGCAAAACGGGTGCGTTACACCGACGCAGTGCTCTATCGCTACTACATGCATGACGCCTCAATCAGCAACCGCAAGCGCACCGGCCAGCGTAACGTCGAATATCAGCGCCATTATCTGAAGATTGCCCGTTTGCTGGAGGATCTGAATCACCGCTATCGTGGCCGGGTAAAGATCTACCCATCATTCCATTATCAGGTGACGCACGAAGCACTCAGCGTCTGTCATAGCGTACGACGTGAGCCGGATAACGAGGCACGTCAGGCGATCATCACCGATCTGTTCGCCAGCCAGACGCATCGGCGGATGTTGCGCAATGCCCGCGGGATTAAGCAGTGGTACCAACTGCTGTTGTGGCTGAGTCGCCTCTATCGCTGGCGTAACAAATAACCCTTGAGGCTGGCTTTATCCTAAAAAGGGTTTGCCCTACAATCGGTTCACTAAAATTTGAGAACAATTGTTTATGGCCAGTCCGACTCCAGCAAACGTCTCTCCGCAAAACATATTGCTTATTAAGCTGCGCCATCATGGCGACATGCTGCTGACGACGCCGGCGATTAACGCGCTTCGTCAGCGTTATCCGCAGGCCAGTATCGACGTGTTGCTCTATCAGGAAACGCGCCCGATGCTGGAAGCGCATCCGGATATCCGCCATCTGCACGTCATCGACCGTAAATGGAAGCAGCAAGGCGGCTGGCGCAAGCTGGGTCATGAAATTGACCTGATTCGTGCGGTACGGGGTTGTCATTACGATCTGGTAATTAATCTTGCCGATCAATGGCGTGCCGCCCTGATTACCCTTCTTTCTGCTGCGCCGCTGCGCATCGGTTTCGCCTTTAAAAAGCGCGATAACCTGCTGTGGCGCCTGTGCCATAACCGGCTGGTGCCCACTCACGATCACAACAAGCTGCACACCGTGGAGCAGAATATGTCCGCGCTGGCACCGCTAGGCATCAGCAGCGAGGGGGCCCGGGTATCGATGCACTACAGCGCTGCCGATCAACAAAACGTGCTCGCCAGACTGGCGGAGAAGCAGATCGCTTCACCGTTTATCGTGGTGCAGCCGACGTCACGCTGGGGTTTCAAATGCTGGGAAGAAGAGAGCGTTGCCGCCACCATCGATCTGCTGGCGCAGCCACAACGTCCGGTCATCCTGACCGCCGGGCCGGATAAACACGAACTGGCGATGATCGCGCGCATTCAGGCGCTGTGTACCTCGCCGCATGTGGTGTCACTGGCAGGCCAGTTCACCCTGCCGCAGCTGGCGGCGCTGATCGACCATGCCAGGTTGTTTATTGGCGTCGACTCTGCCCCGATGCATATGGCGGCAGCACTGGATACGCCCTGCATCGCGCTGTTTGGTCCGACCAAACTGCAGCACTGGCGTCCCTGGGGCGACAATAATCATGTCATCTGGGCGGGCGATTATGGTCCACTGCCTTCACCGGATTCGATTGATACCAAAACTGATCAGCGTTATCTCTCTGCTATCCCGGTTAAGGATGTAGTCGCGGCGGCAAGGAGCTATCTGAATGAGTAAGTTACGGCTGGCGATTGTCCGGCAAAAATACCGGCCTGACGGCGGAGCAGAGCGCTTTATCTCACGCGCGCTGGAGGCGCTGGGTAGCGAGCAGCTCGATCTCAACATCATTACCCGTAGCTGGCAGGGCACGCCAAATCCGGACTGGCATCTGCATATCTGTAACCCATCGAAGCTGGGCCGTGTCTCTCGCGAGCGCGGTTTTGCCCTTGCGGCACGCGCCTGCTGGGAACGGGAAAAGTTCGATATCGTGCAAAGCCATGAGCGTATCGCTGGCTGTGACATCTTTCGCGCTGGTGATGGCGTTCACCGTGTCTGGCTGGAGCAGCGAGCACGCATTGTTTCACCTATGCAGCGCCTGAGCGCCCGTCTCAGCCCGTACCATCGCTATGTGCTGCAGGCGGAAGCAGAGATGTTCAATTCACCGACGCTGAAAGCGGTGATCTGTAATTCAGAGATGGTGAAACGCGACATTTTGCGTTGCTTCTCGCTCGGCGCCGAAAAAATCCACGTCATTCATAACGCCATCGACGCCAGCCGTTTTCAGCCCGCGACGGAAGCCACACGCCACGCGACTCGTCAGCAGTTATCGCTGCCCGATAGCGCGACCGTGCTGATCTATGTTGGCTCCGGGTTTGAGCGTAAAGGGCTGAAAGCGGCGATTGAAGCGCTGGCTGGCAGCAATCGTTATCTGATTGTGGTCGGTCAGGATAAACAGCTGCAGCGCTATCAGCAGCTGGCGAATCAGCACAACTGCCTGGATCGTCTGCGGTTTGTCGGCGTGCAGCAGGATGTGCAGCCGTTTTACCATGCGGCCGATGGGCTACTGCTGCCTACGCTCTACGATCCTTTCCCGAATGTGGTGCTGGAAGCAATGGCCTGTGGCTTGCCGGTGATCACCAGTACCGGTTGCGGCGGCGCGGAATTTATTACTGCCGGTCAGGAAGGTTTCGTTTGTGATGCGCTGGATATCGATGGACTGCGTCAGGCGATTCAGGCAATACCGGCGCTTTGTGACGACTCACGTATGGGTGAAGCCGCGCGGCGCAGAATTGAGCCTTATGGGCCACAGCGACTGGCAGAGTCGCTGACATCGTTGTATCAGCACGTGCTGCGAAGCAACTGACAATGTGGGATGAGTGGATGCAGGGTTTCTGATAACATGCCGCCATCTGATTTTAATCTGTTTTTAGACGCGAACATGTCGTAACGGTAACTATGACGACTATTTACACCGCACTGCTCTATCTTATTCAGCCACTGATTTGGCTGCGCCTGTGGCTGCGCGGTCGCAAAGCGCCCGCCTACCGCAAACGCTGGGCGGAGCGTTACGGCTATTGTGTCGGCAAAGTAAAGCCAGACGGCATTGTGTTGCACTCGGTCTCGGTCGGCGAAACGCTGGCGGCGATCCCGTTAGTGCGTGCGTTGCGTCATCGTTATCCTACTCTGCCCATCACCGTGACGACCATGACGCCAACCGGTTCAGAACGAGCGCAGTCTGCGTTTGGCAAAGATGTGCACCATGTTTACCTGCCCTATGATCTGCCGGGCTCGATTAATCGTTTCCTTGATACGGTCAACCCAAGACTGGTGATCATCATGGAAACCGAGCTGTGGCCCAATATCATCCGCATTCTCCACCAGCGCAATATTCCGCTGGTGATCGCCAATGCCCGTCTTTCGGCCCGTTCCGCCAAAGGCTACCGTAAGCTGGGCAAATTCATGCGCAGGCTGTTACAAAGCATCACCCTGATTGCGGCGCAGAATAGCGAAGATGGTGACCGGTTCCTCGAACTGGGCCTCAAGCGCTCCCATCTGGCGATTACCGGCAGCCTGAAATTTGATATTTCGGTGACGCCAGAGCTGGCGGCCAGAGCCGTCACCCTGCGCCGTCAATGGGCGCCGCGCCGCCCGGTATGGATTGCGACCAGCACTCATGAAGGCGAAGAGGCGATCGTGCTGGATGCGCACCGCCGGTTACTGCAGTCTTTCCCGGACCTGCTACTGATTCTGGTACCCCGTCATCCTGAGCGCTTCAACGATGCCCGTGAACTGACGCAACAGCGCAACTTCAGCTTCATCCTGCGCAGCAGCGGCGAGATTCCGTCCGGTTCAACTCAGGTGGTGATTGGCGACTCAATGGGCGAACTGATGCTGCTGTATGGCATTGCCGACCTGGCATTTGTCGGTGGCAGCCTGGTTGAACGAGGCGGTCATAACCCTCTGGAGCCCGCCGCACATGCGATTCCGGTACTGATGGGACCGCACACCTGGAACTTCAAAGATATCTGCAGCAAACTGCAGGAAGGCCAGGGGCTGATTACCGTCACCGACGTGATTTCGCTGGAAAAAGAGGTCACCAACCTGCTGCAGGATGATGATTATCGCCGCTACTACGGACGTCACGCGGTGGACGTGTTGCACCAGAATCAGGGCGCATTGCAACGCCTGCTACAGTTACTCGAACCTCATCTGCCGCCACGGTCCCACTGATGCCAACTCGCCAACGTCTCTCGGTAGTGATGATCGCCAAAAATGAAGCGGAACTGTTGCCTGACTGCCTGGCGTCGGTCAGCTGGGCCGATGAAATTGTGGTACTGGATTCCGGCAGCGAGGATAACAGCGTGGCGATTGCCACTCAGGCTGGCGCTAAGGTGTACCGCAACGATGACTGGCAGGGTTATGGCGTACAGCGCCAGCGCGCCCAGCAGTATGCCAGCGGCGACATGATATTGATGATCGATGCCGATGAGCGCGTCACGCCTGAACTGCGCGCGGCCATTGAGCAGGTATTGATCGCCCCACCCAGCCGCACGGTTTACAGTCTGGGCCGCAGCAACCTCTTCCTCGGGCGTTTTATGCGCCATAGCGGCTGGTATCCTGACCGTGTCATGCGGCTCTATCCGCCAACGCTGCATTACAACGGCAATCTGGTGCATGAATCGCTCAACGCCGAAGACGCGCCAGTGGTGGCACTGAAAGGGGATTTACAACACCTCACCTGTCGCGATTTGGTCGCCTTTCAGCGTAAGCAGCTAGCCTATGCGGAAGCCTGGGCGACTGAGCGTCACCAGCGCGGTAAACGCTGCGGCCTGTTTTCTATCTTCAGCCATACGCTGGGAGCATTTGTGAAAACCCTGCTGCTGCGCGCCGGTTTTCTGGATGGCAAACAGGGCTGGATCCTGGCAGTGGTTAACGCACAATATACCTTTAACAAATATTCGGCGCTGTGGGCGCTGAATCACGCTTCGGCAGAAGGGCGAGCATGACCACTAAAGCCATCTATCCCGGCACCTTTGATCCTATTACGCTGGGACACCTTGATATTGTCACCCGGGCCGCACAGATGTTTGATCGGGTCGTTCTGGCGATTGCCGCCAGCCCCAGCAAAAAACCGATGTTCAGCCTGGACGAGCGCGTAGCGCTGGCGAGCCAGGTTGTGGCGCATCTGCCTGGGGTTGAGGTGGTCGGATTCAGTGATTTAATGGTGAATTTTGCCCGCGAACAGCAGGCTAATGTGCTGGTCCGTGGACTGCGCGCGGTGTCAGATTTTGAATATGAAATGCAGCTGGCGCATATGAATCGTCACCTGCTGCCGACGCTGGAGAGCGTGTTCCTGATGCCGTCGGAAGGCTTCTCTTTTGTCTCCTCTTCGCTGGTTAAAGAGGTGGCGCGTCACGGCGGTGATGTCACTGCCTTCCTGCCCGCGCCAGTCCATCAGGCGTTGCTGGCGAAATTAGCTTAGTGCTGACAGTTCGGGCACCAGTAAGTGCTGCGTTGCCCGTGTCTGCCGCTGACTATCGGCGTGCCACACGCCCGGCATGGCTCCCCGGCCCGGCCATAAACCTGCAGCTGCTGCGCAAAATAGCCCGGTTTACCGTCGCTTTGCAAGAAGTCACGTAGTGTGGTTCCGCCCTGTTCGATTGAACGCAATAACACCGCCTTAATGGTATTTGCCAGCAGCTCAGCCTCTGGCTGCGACAGACTTCCGGCCGGTCGATCGGGCAGGATCCCGGCGGTAAACAGTGACTCGCTGGCGTAAATATTGCCGACGCCGACCACCACTTTATTATCCATCAGCCATTGCTTGATCAGCGTGCGTTTGCCACGCGACTTTTCGAACAGATACGTTCCATCAAACTGGTCACTGAGCGGCTCCGGTCCAAGATGCGCCAGCACGTTGCTGCCGGCCAGATCGCTGCTCCACAGCCAGGCACCGAAGCGGCGCGGATCGGTATAGCGCAACACTTTGCCGTTGCTCATCACCAGATCAACATGATCATGCGTGGCGGCAGGCAGCTCTTCGGGCAGCACGCGTAAACTACCGGACATGCCGAGATGGATGATGATCCAGCCATGTGGCAACTCCAGCAGCAGGTATTTTGCGCGGCGCTGCACACTGAGCACCGGCTGATCGCTCAGCGACAGGATCTCCTGCGATACCGGCCAGCGCAGACGTGAATTACGCACCACGGCGTGAAGGATGGTTTCACCGACCAAATGCGGCTCGATACCGCGACGGCTGGTTTCAACCTCTGGTAACTCTGGCATAACCTCTCCTCAGCGTATTGCACAAACAAAAAACCCGGCCGGAGCCGGGTTTTTAGCAGAACACTAAAATTACTTAATTTTAGCTTCTTTGTAGATCACATGCTGACGTACAACCGGATCGAACTTTTTCAGTTCCAGCTTCTCTGGTTTAGTACGTTTGTTCTTCGTGGTGGTATAGAAGTGACCTGTACCAGCAGAGGAAACCAGCTTGATCTTCTCACGAATACCTTTAGCCATGATTCAGTTCCTTAGTACGATTAGTACTTCTCACCACGGGCACGCATGTCGGCTAACACCGTATCAATGCCCTTTTTATCAATAATACGCATACCTTTTACAGATACACGCAGAGTAACGAAGCGCTTCTCGCTCTCAACCCAAAAACGGTGTGAGTGCAGGTTCGGAAGGAAACGGCGTTTCGTCGCGTTCATTGCGTGGGAACGGTTGTTACCGGTCACCGGACGCTTTCCAGTTACCTGGCAGACTCGTGACATGTCTATTCTCCAAAAATCAAATCAGCTCGAGCTTTAAAAATTAGGTTTTGGCCGCCTCGTCAGGCTTGCAGCCCGCCAGGCGAGTTCCATGGAACCCGCTAAGCTGGCCTAACCGCCAAACCCGAGATTCTCAAAGGTGGCGTAGTATACGCCGCTCAGCCCAAGTGCTCAAGTCCCGAACAGATAAAGATCCCGAATGATCGGGTAAAAAGCCGCCACCTGGCGCGATTTTTTCCTGAGTTAAAGCCAGCCTCGCTCAGCAAAGGAGACATATTGGCCATGACCTATCACCAGATGATCGAGCAGACGAATGTCGAGCAACTGGCAGGCTTCACCCACTTTTCGGGTGACATCGCGGTCTGCCCGGCTCGGTTCTGCCATACCGGAAGGGTGATTGTGCGCCAGAATCAGGGCGGCGGCATTCGCTTTGAGCGCCTCACGCACAATCTCGCGCGGGTGGACCTCAACACTGTTAATTGAGCCCGAGAACATTTTTTTCGCCACCAGCACGCGATGCTGATTATCAAGAAACAGCACCATAAAAATCTCACGTTCCTGATGCGCTAACAGACTCTGCAGATAGTGTCGCGTGATCTGAGGATTCTCCATGGTGCTCTCACGAGCCAGCTGGCTGGCGAAAAAGCGCTTCGCCAGTTCTGCAATGGCGTGCAGCTGTGCCAGCTTGGCATCACCCACACCCTTGATACCGCGGAAGGCCTCTTTGCTGGCGGTCATGATGTGATAGAGCGAGCCAAACTCCTGCAGTATCTGTTGCGCCAGCGCCATTACATTCTGCCCCGGCGTGCCGGTGCGCAGAAATAAGGCCAGCAGCTCAATGTCACTCAGCGCCGGTGCGCCTTGTTGCTGCAGCTTCTCCCGCGGTGCCATATTTTTCATCTGCAATCTCCCTGAAGCGAACCTTAGGGTGACGTATCCGGCAGCACGCCACCATCGGCAGCGTGACTTTTTTCGAGATGGCTCGCAAACGCAGGCAGTGAAAAGGCGTGTCACCGGTTTTGTGATAAAGTCCGTGCATTCGCCGCCGCAGGCGGCAGACAGCTTAGTGAGGCCAGCATCATGATGGGATTAGCCGGTAAAAAAATTCTTCTTGGCGTGAGCGGCGGTATTGCTGCCTATAAAGCACCTGAGCTGGTGCGGCGCCTGCGCGATCGCGGCGCCGATGTCCGCGTGATGATGACGGACGGGGCGAAAGCCTTTATTACGCCGCTCAGCCTGCAGGCTGTGTCCGGCTATCCGGTATTTAACGATCTGCTCGACCCGGCAGCAGAAGCGGCAATGGGACATATTGAGCTGGCGAAATGGGCTGATTTAATCGTGCTGGCTCCGGCCACCGCCGACCTGATTGCCCGAATTACCGCCGGCATGGCCAACGATCTGGTGACTACCGCCGTGTTAGCGACTGCGGCACCGGTTGCGGTGGTGCCAGCCATGAATCAACAGATGTATCGCGCAGCCGTCACCCAGCACAACCTGCAGGTGCTTCAGCAGCGTGGCGTATTGATTTGGGGACCGGACAGCGGCAGCCAGGCCTGTGGCGATGTCGGACCAGGCCGGATGCTGGACCCGCTGGCGATTGTGGACCATGCGGTAGAGTGGGCCGCTCCCGTCAACGATCTGCAACATCTCAACATTATGATTACCGCCGGACCGACCCGCGAGGCGCTGGACCCGGTGCGTTATATCTCTAACCACAGCTCCGGTAAGATGGGCTTTGCTATTGCGGCGGCAGCGGCGCGTCGCGGGGCAACGGTCACGCTGGTCAGCGGACCGGTGACGCTGTCTGCGCCGGCTGGCGTAAAACGGGTTGATGTCACCAGCGCGCTGGAGATGCAGGCGGCGGTGATGAGCGAGATAGACAGACAACATATTTTCATTGCAAGCGCAGCCGTGGCAGACTACCGGGCAGCCGATATTGCGGCCGAAAAAATCAAGAAACAGGGCGGCGATGATAACGTCACGCTGCAACTGATAAAGAATCCCGATATTGTTGCCGGCGTCGCCGCGTTACAGGAGCACCGGCCCTTCGTGGTTGGATTTGCCGCTGAAACCCAGAATGTGGAAGAATACGCCCGGCAAAAACGGGTGCGCAAGAATCTGGATCTGATCTGCGCTAACGACGTTGCTAAAGCCGGACAAGGGTTCAATAGCGACACCAATGCTCTTCACCTTTTTTGGCAGGATGGAGAAAAGCGCTTACCGCTCAGCGATAAGACTCTCCTTGGCCAACAATTATTAGACGAGATTGTCAGCCGTTATGATGAAAAAAATAGACGTTAAAATCCTGGATGCGCGCGTCGGCAAAGAATTTCCGTTGCCGACCTACGCCACCTCGGGTTCCGCTGGGTTAGATTTACGCGCCTGTATCGACGATGTTCTCGACATCGCGCCAGGCACCACCACGCTGGTTCCAACTGGCCTGGCCATTCACATTGCCGATCCCGACCTGGCTGCGGTGATTCTGCCTCGCTCGGGCCTTGGCCATAAGCACGGCATTGTACTGGGTAACCTGGTGGGACTGATTGACTCCGATTATCAGGGACAGCTCATGGTCTCGGTCTGGAATCGCGGTCAGGAAAGCTTCTCGCTGCAGCCGGGCGATCGCATGGCACAACTGGTCTTTGTACCGGTGGTGCAGGCCGAATTTAATCTGGTTGAAGACTTCGACGCCAGCTTGCGCGGCGAAGGCGGCTTCGGTCACTCAGGCCGTCAATAACCAACGCTACCGATTTTCACTTACGCCAATTATTTTTTTCTCATCGCCATAAGACCTGTGCTTATGGCAGATGCGTAGGTGTTGCCTGTTTAAGGTGAATTTCAGGGGTCTTTAAGGTCATGGCAGAAAAAAAAGTCGCGAAGCGAAATCGTCGCGAAGAGATTTTGCAGGCGCTGGCGCAAATGCTGGAGTCGGGTGATGGCAGTCAACGCATTACCACGGCCAAACTGGCAGCCACGGTCGGCGTGTCAGAAGCGGCGCTCTATCGTCACTTCCCCAGTAAAACACGGATGTTCGACAGCCTGATTGAGTTTATCGAAGACAGTCTGATTACCCGCATCAATCTGATCCTGAAAGATGAGAAAGAGACCATGACGCGCCTGCGTCTGATCGTGCAACTGATTCTGGGATTTGGTGAGCGTAATCCGGGGCTGACGCGGATACTGACCGGCCATGCGCTGATGTTTGAGCAGGATCGCCTGCAGGGTCGCATCAATCAGCTGTTCGAGCGGATTGAAGTGCAGCTGCGTCAGGTGATGCGTGAGCGCAAAATGCGTGAAGGCGAAGGCTTTCAGGCTGACGAAACGCTGCTGGCAAGTCAGCTGCTGGCGTTTTGTGAAGGCTTGCTGTCGCGCTATGTCCGTTCGGAGTTCCGCTTTAGTCCGACCGCAGACTTCGAGGCTCGCTGGCCGCTGATTGCCGCTCAGCTGGCATAACGAGAAGGCGGGCATCGCGCCCGCCTTCTGTGTCAGATACCGTAGGCTTTTTGATATGCCCGAACCTGGGCCAGGTGGTCGGCCATCTCCGGTTTCTCTTCCAGCCACGTAATCAGGTCAGTCAGGGTAATGATCGCCGTCACGGTACAGTGATAGTCGCGCTCCACTTCCTGAATCGCTGACATCTCTCCGCGCCCACGTTCCTGGCGATCAAGCGAAACCAGCACGCCGGCCAGCGTCGCCTTGTGCGCATTGATAATATCCATCGACTCACGAATCGCGGTCCCGGCGGTGATCACATCATCTACCAGCATCACTTTGCCCTGCAGGGGACTGCCGACCAGTAACCCGCCTTCACCGTGATCTTTGGCCTCTTTACGGTTAAAGCAGTAAGGCACGTCGCGGTCGTGATGATCGGCCAGCGCCACCGCCGTGGTAGTGGCAATCGGAATTCCTTTGTAGGCCGGACCAAACAGCAGATCGAAATCGACGCCGCCATCCACCAGCGCCTGCGCGTAGAAGCGTCCCAGCAGCGCTAAATCCCGTCCGCTGTTAAACAGACCGGCATTAAAGAAATAGGGGCTTTTACGCCCGGACTTTAAAGTGAACTCACCGAACTTCAGCACCTGCTTGTTCAGGGCGAATTCAATAAACTGACGCTGCCAGGCTTTCATTTCTCACTCCTCAAATAAAGAAAAGGCGACTCTGTGGTCGCCTGTTACATCAATTTTCCAGTGCCGCTTTCTGCGCCTGAATTAACTCTTCAATTCCGCCGCGTGCCAGCGCCAGTAGCGTCAGCAGCTCTTCGTGGCTGAACGGCTCGCCTTCTGCGGTGCCCTGCACCTCAATCATGCGGCCATCTTCCATCATCACCACGTTCATGTCGGTTTCTGCCGCGGAGTCTTCAACGTATTCCAGATCGCACAGCGCTTCGCCCTTGACGATGCCGACTGAAATGGCCGCCACCATCCCTTTCATCGGGTTGGCCTTCAGCTTGCCGCTGGCAACCAGCTTGTTCAGCGCATCGGCCAGCGCCACGCAGGCACCGGTAATAGAGGCGGTGCGGGTGCCGCCATCGGCCTGAATAACGTCACAGTCGAGTGTAATGGTAAATTCACCCAGCGCTTTTAAATCCACTGCGGCACGCAGCGAACGGGCGATCAGGCGCTGAATTTCCAGCGTACGTCCACCCTGTTTGCCTTTTGCGGCTTCACGCGCCATGCGGCTGTGGGTCGAGCGCGGCAGCATGCCATACTCGGCGGTAACCCAGCCCTGGCCCTGGCCTTTAAGAAAACGCGGAACCCCTTCGTCTACGGAGGCAGTGCAGAGCACTTTGGTTTCGCCGAATTCCACCAGAACGGAACCCTCTGCGTGTTTGGTGTAATTGCGGGTCAATGTGACTGGGCGCACCTGTTGTGCGCTACGGCCTGCTGGACGCATGGGTAATCTCCGGCTTGCTAATGATTGGCTGCGCATTATACGGACTTCCTTGCCCGCTGTCTCTTACGCCTGCCCGCCGCATCATCAGATGAAATTCACCGCTGACTGTGGCTAAATGCGCGTTCCTTTCATTCTGATTAAAAAAACTATGGCCGCCATTCTTCATTTCCTGCTGGCGCTGGGGGTGATTTTCGCCCTTGCGCTGCTGGTCAGTCATGACCGTAAACAGATTCGCCTGCGCTTTATCATTCAGCTGATTGTGGTGGAAGCCGCGCTCGGTTGGTTCTTTCTTCATTCGGCCAGTGGTCTGGCGCTGGTGGGTTCGGTGGCGGGTTTCTTTGAGACGCTGCTCGGCTTTGCCGCTCAGGGTACAGAGTTCGTGTTTGGCGGAATGAGCAAACAGGGACTGGCGTTTATTTTCCTTGGCGTCCTCTGCCCGATTGTCTTTATCTCCGCCTTAATCGGGATATTGCAGCACTGGCGCATCCTGCCGCTGCTGATTCGACTGGTCGGTACCCTGCTGTCGAAAATTAACGGTATGGGTAAGCTGGAGTCGTTTAACGCCGTCAGTACGCTGATCCTCGGCCAGTCGGAAAACTTCATCGCTTATAAAGGGATTCTGGGCGATATTCCGCCGCGCCGGCTTTACACCATGGCGGCGACCGCGATGTCCACCGTCTCGCTGTCAATTGTCGGTGCTTACATGTCGATGATTGAACCAAAGTATGTGGTTGCAGCATTGCTGCTTAACATGTTCAGCACCTTTATTATCCTGTCGATCATCAATCCGATGAAAAACCAGGATGAGCAGCCTATCGCGCTGGATAAACTGCATGAAGAGCAGAGCTTCTTTGAGATGCTGGGCGAGTACATTCTGGCAGGGTTTAAAGTTGCGATGATCATTCTGGCAATGCTGATCGGTTTTATTGCACTGATCGCGGCCGTGAATGCGCTGTTTGCCGCCCTGTTCGGTTACAGCTTCCAGCAACTGCTCGGCTATCTGTTCTATCCTTTTGCCTGGCTGATTGGCATTCCGAAGGCCGACGCGCTGCAGGCAGCCAGCATCATGGCGACCAAACTGGTGGCCAATGAGTTTGTGGCGATGATTGAGCTGCAGAAAGTGGCCTCAGGCATGAGCGCGCGCGGACTGGGTATTCTGTCGGTGTTTCTGGTCTCTTTCGCTAACTTCGCCTCTATCGGCATTGTCGCGGGTGCCATTAAGGGGCTGAACGAGCAGCAGGGCAACGTGGTATCACGTTTTGGCTGGAAGCTGGTCTACGGCTCGACGCTGGTGAGCCTGCTGTCGGCCGCTTTTGCCGGTCTGTTTATCTGATCATCAACGGCGGCACCCTGCCGCCGTTTCCCGCCTCAGAATCCCACGCATACCGGCGCATCGATCCGCATGACCGACTCCTGACCAAAGCGCTTTTTATACAGCGTACGTAACGCTTCGATATGATTATTCACGGCCGGATCAAAACGGTGGATCAGCATCAGCGCTTTGCTGTTTTCCCGTGCCAGCTGGCCATTTTCGCCCAGCCACTGACCTTTAGCATCATAGACTGACAGCCCGTCCCTGAAGCGCGGCGTGACCTCTTTATCGACGAAATTCATCCACTCAAGTGAACTCACTGTCCCGCCTTGTGGCTTACTCAGACCAAACCACAGCGTGGTCTGCATCATAACGTCGCCACCGGCACAAATGGGTTGGGGTTTGGTTGGCGGGGCAGGCGGTGTCTGGCAACCCGCCAGCACCAGCACCAGCGCAACAGGAAAAGCAATAACGCGAGACATCGATCCGCCTCCTCAGAAAATGGGCCAGCCGCCATCATAAGTGCCTGTCGGATAAAGCGGAAATGATTCGTTATTCCGCTGTCAGACGCTTATGCCTGTTATGCCGTGGCTGCCCTCGCTATACTTCACCCCATCTTTCCGAAAATGAGTATCGCTTATGATCCGCAGTATGACCGCTTATGCCCGCCGCGAAGCCAAAGGCGAATGGGGCAGCGCCGCCTGGGAGCTGCGTTCCGTGAACCAACGTTATCTGGAAACCTACATCCGTCTGCCGGAGCAGTTCCGCGGGCTGGAGCCGGTGATCCGCGAGCGCATTCGCCAGCGTCTGACGCGCGGCAAGATTGAGTGCAACCTGCGTTATGATGCCGATCCCAGCGCCCAGGGCGAACTGATGCTGAACGAAGCACTGGCGAAGCAGCTGGTGCAGGCGGCTAACTGGGTGAAGATGCAAAGTGATGAAGGCGCGATTAATCCGCTGGATATTCTGCGCTGGCCGGGCGTGATGTCTGCTCAGGAGCAGGACCTGGACGTGATCAATCAGCAGTTACTGCAGGCGCTGGATGGCGCGCTGGATGATTTCATTGCGGCACGCGAAAGCGAAGGTACGGCACTGAAAGAGATGATTGAGCAGCGTCTGGAAGGCGTCTCACAGGAAGTGAGTAAAGTTCGCGCGCAGATGCCTGAAGTGATCAAATGGCAGCGTGAGCGGCTGGTCGCCAAACTGGAAGACGCCGAAGTGCAGCTGGAAAATAATCGCCTTGAGCAGGAACTGGTGATGATGGCGCAGCGTGTTGATGTCTCTGAAGAGCTGGATCGACTGGATGCTCATGTGAAAGAGACCTACAACATCCTGAAGAAGAAAGAGGCGGTGGGTCGCCGTCTGGACTTCATGATGCAGGAATTTAACCGCGAGTCGAATACGCTGGCATCGAAGTCAATCAATGCAGAAATCACCACCTCCGCGATTGAGCTCAAGGTGCTGATTGAGCAGATGCGCGAGCAGATTCAGAATATCGAGTAATTTCTCACTTACTTTCATATGATGTCATAACAACAATAAAACCCGTGACTTACGGGTTTTATTGTCTCATTAAGAATCATCACTTCTCGCAAAACCTCGCGCTTTTACTGTACCATCTGATGTACCAATTACCCTTTTACCGTTATCGGTTTGGTACAAGCAGGCAGAATGGGAAAGCTAACAGACATACAGATAAAAGCCTGGCTCAAGTCTCAGGAACGGTTTGAAGGACGCTCTGACGGAAACGGATTGTACCTTTGCTACCGCAAAGAGTTCTCAATACCCAAATGGCGCTTTCGCTACAGCTACGGAGGCAAAGCCCGTGCGATGTGGATCGGTTCGTATGGGGATCTATCCTTAGCAAAAGCGCGCGAACGGGCCAGAGAACTATCGGCAAGAGTAGCTTTAGGCTATGACGTCGCCGGAGAGAAGCAGGAGCGTAAAGCCTCCACGCTTGCCAAAATCGAGAAAGAGAAGAACGCTCGTCGTGTTTCTGACCTTGCGATTGAGTACTACGAGAAACAAATTGTTGGACGCTGGAAACACCCCGATATCCTTCGCAGGCGCATTGAAAAAGATATCAATCCTCACATAGGCAACATAAAGGTTGAAGACGTTAAGCCTGTTGATATTGATAAAATGTTGCAGAGCATTGTTCAACGCGGCGCGCCAACTATCGCTAATGATGTATTACGTTGGATAAAGCGCATATTCAACTATGGTATAAAACGTCACTATTTGAGTGTTAACCCAGCGGCAGCCTTTGATAACAATGATGCAGGTGGCCAGGAAAAACCCAGAGATCGTTTTCTTTCAAAAGAAGAAATTACGTTACTTTTCCGCGCGATGAAAATAGCTAAAGGATTTAGCCGACAGAATGAAATAACTTTTAAATTACTTTTACTTCTTTGCTGCCGGAAAATGGAACTGTGCTCAGCCAAATGGGAAGACTTTAATCTTGAAGAGGGTGTGTGGCATTTGAAAAACACTAAAAATGGCGACAACCTGGATATCCCTCTTCCTGAATTATCTTTGGTTTGGCTGAATGAGCTTAAGCAACTGTCTTTAGGCAGTGAATGGGTTCTCCCTGCAAGAAAGATGCAAAATAGGATGATACCTCACATTGCAGAAAGCACTCTTCCCGTAGCGCTGGCAAAGCTTAAACCGCATATGGAGGAAGTTGAAGGCTTTACTATCCACGACTTCAGGCGAACCGCCAGAACACATCTGGCCTTTTTAGGTATCGACCCAGTGGTGGCAGAGCGTTGTCTTAACCATCGCATTAAAGGCGTTGAAGGTATCTACAATAGACATAATTACTTTAATGAAAGAAAATTAGCGCTTAATAAACTAGCTGATTTTCTGGCTAAAATAGAGGCGAAGTTATAATGCATTTTAGTTTCTCAAAAGGTAGCTCCATTGAAAGGCTAGTCCACTACCCTCAAGTTGAAATAAAGGAATTGGCTAGAGCATTAGCCAATGTTGATCCTAACCTTAGAAACGATGAGTTACCGAAAGATAAAAACAGTATTATCAGTGATTATTGTGTATATCTAATTAGAGTTAACAGGAATTTACACGCTATCCTTAAATCACAAGGAAAGCAAAAGGAACTGGATATACTTTATCCTAAAACAATCGCGACCAATAGCCCCATAGAGGCAAACATCCTTTTCTCATCTTGTTTCATTCTTCTTGAAAAAGATGTAACTCCCGATGTTTTGATTGAAAGATGCACTCAAGCCTTGAGTCAAACATATAAAAAGTATGGTGAATCACTCATTTTTCAGTGTGGCGGCGAAAAGGCAGTTTTAATCGCTAAAGAAAATGCTCAGGACAAGCGTGGTGCCCACAAGAAAAACGAGGAGAATGCATCTCTTCATAAAATTATAGGTTTGCTCGCGATCAATCTCGCTATGGAAAAATCAGCCAGTGGATCGACAAAGTGGATTAACAATGCTGGTTCCCCAAGCATCGAACCTTTGCACAGATTGTTGAGCGATTATGCGAAATCTAATGGCATAAGCCAAAAAGGAATGGGTAAATCTTCTTTTTACGACAAGCTGAGAGCATCTCTTAACTCACTTTATGATGAGGAGTGATGTTTTGTTGCCTGCTCTTAAGATGCATTGATATCTCGTCCGGTATCGAAATGTGCCAAACCATGCCTAGACAATACCTTCAGCTGCCCTTCAGTTACCAATAATGGCTAATAATGTCGAACTTAAGAATTTATAAAGGGTAATGAAGGGCAACGAAGTGCAATGAGGTGTAATAAAAACCCCCTTAAAATTAATCACTTATAAGTCATAAGTTTAAAATCCCTCACCTTCCCTCTCCAACAGTAATGAATCGATGGAATTCTTTTTTTTAAATGGAATTTTCATCTTCTTGATGGAATTCCACTTTTAGTGGAATTCATCAATGTGTCTCCATTAATCTCATCCCACACCACTTGTACTCATTGAGATAGGAGATCCTAATTTGAAGCACACACCTTACGGAATCATCCCTGAAACCGGATTTATCAGACAAAAACAGTTGATGCATTGCCTGCCGTTTTCGTCAGCAACGCTATGGCGACGGGTTGCATCTGGATCATTTCCGAAGCCAGTAAAAATTTCCGCTCGTATTACTGCCTGGCGCGCTGAGGAGGTAAAAGCATGGATAGGGCAGCAGCGTGCACATTGATAAATATGCGGCGACGAGTCACCGCAAAAATCAACCTTTAGGTTCAATGCCACGACGCTTAAGTTCTTCTCTTGCAACCTCCTTGAACCAGTTGCCGAGAGTGGTTTGGTCTTTGGCAGCTTCAAGATCGAGTTGCTCTCTTAGCTCTGGATTGATGCGGATCTGGAAGGTGGGCGATTTGCCACCGGTTTTAGGAGTGCGATCTTTAACTCTTGACATTGTACGTACCTTTAACTTTAATAAGAACGGTAAGGTACGTACCTTATATAACAAAGCATTTGAAAACAAGCGGCTCTGCAAGGTACTCGCAATACCTCGCAAAGCCTGACCATAAATGAACTTGGGAGACCCCCTATGGCTGCATCAAAGTCTACCTGGATCTTCGCGGCAATCAACCGTTCTCAGTTGTCCTGCCGCCCCGTCATGCTGCGTATTACTGCCATTGACGAGCGCAGCGCACGCAGCCGAATGGCGGCTGATTACATCCTGCTCTTTGCGGGCCGCCTACCCTGCCGCGGAGGTCTTTATGCGTGAATATCCTCAGAGCGGCGAACGCTGGCAGCATTCGCAGGGCTGGACGGTGACGATACTGCGATTTACCGATGCACCTGCGTCAGTCGCATCCGTTAACCCTGAGTTCAGTCACGAGGTTCTGTATCGCTACGACAGCGACGGTCAGGTGACCTCCTCCCCACTGGCGTGGTTTCAGGAAAACTATACCCGGCTTGCCGGTGCGCCGCATCGCCTCACCGCCCTGACCGGAGGCAGCGGAGGGTTCAGCCCGTTTAATCTGCATCCCACGGTGAAGTATGAGCGCTGGCGGGAGCGGGCTGCACAGCAGCCTGCGGAGCCTGACGACGGCCACTACTCAAAATTCCTCTGACACACAGCCAGCTTTAACGGAGTAAATCATGACAGTTTCAATCGGGCACAACGGTGCTCAGGGCATCCCCTTGCCTGAAAACGGTACTTTTGCCGCCTTTACCTACGGCCTGCCGGAAGACGCTTTTGAGAAGCTGACCCGTGCAAAGGAAGCCTGCGACCTCCTCCAGCTACTGTTTTCCGAGCATTCCTGTCCGGGTTCATTAACCACGCATAGCTTGCCCGGCGTAGCCGCACTGATGGATTACCTGCGCGCCGACCTGACCGACGTTACGCGCTGCTGTGCACTGATTGAGGAGGCCCGCGAATGAAGAAGCCACAGGTATCCGTGTTCCCGCCCGAGCTGACAACGGCACTGTACCGTCGCGCCATCGCTTCCGCATGGCGGGCCAGGCATCTGGCCGACACCGGCAGCGAAATGCGCGGCCCGCACCGCATGACGGTGGAGCGTATCGAGATGGCCATCGCCCTGCATATTGAGAGCGCGATGGTTAACGAGTATGGCGAAGCGCACGGCGCTGCGGCGGCGCTGGCACTGCTTACCGACATGGTGGAGCCGACGCTCCTGACCGCACCGCCCGCTCTGACGGCGCGCGGGTATGAGGTAATGGAAGGGCTTTACGCCACGCTTCCGGCGGCGTTTGAATCGTTCTGCGACACCGGCGCGTCGCTGTACCGGCATTAAGGAGGCGTTATGACAGTACAGTCAGTATCACACATCACAGCCGCCGCACGCGGCCGCTGGCCGGTCATTCTTCAGATGCTGGGCGTGGACGTGCCGGACGGCGGCAGGCACGGCCCCTGCCCTAAGTGTGAAGGCAAAGACCGTTTTCGCATGGATGACCTTGAGGGCCGGGGTACGTGGATTTGCAGCCACTGCGGCCACGGTGACGGCCTTGACCTGGTGAAGCTGGTGACGGGCAAAGGCGTAAAGCAGGCTGCGCAGGCAGTGGCAGAGGTGCTGGACGTGCGTGACGTGCAGTCCCTGTCGGTTAAGCCTGCCAGAGAAAAAGCCCCGAAACGCAGCATGGCCGCCGCCGTCGGTGCGCTGGTGAAGGCCAGCCACAGCGGTGAAAGTGCCTATCTCGCAGGCAAAGGCTTTGCCGGTTATCCGGCCTGCCTGACCGGCAGTGCGCATCGCATCGGCGGCACGGCCTTTCCGGCAGGCTCCCTGCTGCTGCCGTTGACCACGGCAGACGGCGCGGTGACCGGCGCGCAACTGATTGCCCCTGCGGGGGAGAAAAGCCTGCTGCCCGGCAGCACCATGAAGGCTGCGTTTGTGGCGCTCAGCCCGCTGCCGCCTGAGCCGCCGGTGCAAGTAGTCATCACCGAGGGCTACGCC
>NZ_MLFN01000008.1 GCF_002095315.1 Pantoea conspicua | reverse complement strand
TGGGGGCGCATGTTACTGCGACCCCCGATCAGCGTCAACCGCTTTTTGCGCTTTTACCGCCGATCGCCTGGAAAGCACGCGGTTAGCGGCAAACCAGCCTCCGTCACGCCCTTTCGCTGTTGTTATTACAGCGATTTCGCCGGGCTGGTGGCTGGAGCCTGACACCAGTTATTGGCCGGGTTAATCCCGCCATCGGGTGAGGTATACCCCAGACAACCGAGAATGGTATCGAACAACTCCACATGACGATGGGTTTTGCCGACGCGCTGCTGCGCCTGAAGACGCTCAAAGTTGCTGCGGTTCTGGCTGTCGGCCAGATATTTATCAGACGCCCACACAATCATCGGCACGCGGAACTGCTCCGGTGGCGCCATTTCACGCGGTGTGCCATGCAGGTGCATGTTTTCGCTGATCGACTCACCGTGGTCAGCGGCATAGAAGACAATCGCCTTCTTATCACGTAGCTGATCCAGCACGCTATCGAGCATACTATCGACATAGAGCACCGAGTTGTCATAGGCATTAATCAACTGTGCCTTGCTGCAGGTTTCATCCACACCCATACATTCCGGCTGGTACTTCGCAAAACTGCGCGGATAACGCTGGGAATAGAGATAGTGCGAACCTTTGGTATGCAGCACCACCAGATGCTTCCCTTTCGGGAAACGATCCAGCGACGCCTTCATCTCTGGCACCAGCAGCATGTCGTCGACCGCTTTGCCCTGGTTACGCTTCTCTGAACCAATCTGCTCACGGAAAGCAAAGTTATTGGCGTTGATGTTGTCGTAGAACCAGACCTCGCTCTGCATCGCAAACAGCTCCGAGGTAAAGCCCAGCTCTTTCATCACCGCAAACACGTTCTGCTCTTTCAGCGTACGGCCAGGATTATCCATGGTGCCGCCTTCACGCACGAACATGCAGCGCAGCGACAGCTTGGTCGCGGTATCGCAGGATTCACCGCGGAACGCCACCAGGTTTTTCTCTTTCGACAGTTTAGGTGTGGTATCGCGATCGTAACCCAGCATCCCCATGTGATCCCAGCGGGTGGTTTCACCAATCACAAACACCACATAAGTGTCGTCCAGCCCGGCAGGCGCGACGTAGGTAAATTTTTTCGCCGGATCGAGCAGTTCCTCGCTGTTCAGCGACTCATCCATGCGGGTCCAGGCAAACAGTCCGACCGCCGCAAGCCAGTTCGAAGGCAGATAAGAGTGCGCCACCACACCACCGTAGCTCGGCAGATCGATATTGGTGATCTCTTCATTATTCTTTTGCAGCTTGTCGAAAAACCGAATTGGCAGCCAGACCAGCGCCACGCAGAGCAGCATAATCAGGGTGGGCTTCAGGCGTTGACCCGGTGTACGCAGCTGTTCATTCAGCGTCATACTCAGTTTATTACGCCAGATCATTAACAGCGGCAGTGCGCTGACCAGCACCATCCACAGGATGAAATGGTAGCCAATCACTTCTTTGGAAAGATCGGTATCGGTGGTCATCACCGACGCTACAATGCCATAGCCAATCACGACGTTAAAAAATGCCATGTAATAGGCGGCGGCGACAGAAATAAGCACGATAAGCGTGGCGAGTACGCGATAAAACCACTTGCCACCCAGCGACAGCAGCCGCATCAGGAAGAAAGTCAGCAGAACAATCGCCACCACTTCGGTTACGGCAGTCAGCCAGTTAGTCACCGTCGATTTCGTCAGGAAACCGTCAAAACGGCGATAAAAAATCGGTAAATTCAATAATATACCGAGATAGAGCGCAAGCAGGAGCGACAACTTTTGCTGCGTTAAGGTTTTAATATAATTCATGAAAAATGGTGTTTCCCCGAAATGAAGCGCTTTATTAAATCTTTAATGTGACTACCGAAACGCGGCAGAGTTCGCTGAATAAGCGGACCGGAACAGATGAAGGAAAATTCTGAACGGATTTAAGGGCTATAACGCGAGGTGGATCAGTAAAACATGGCAGCAGTGGATAGACCAGAAAATAATCTTTGTCGAGCCGATTAGCACATTTTTTGTGCAATCGATACTGCCGGTCCGATTCCGGACGGCAAACGGGGCAAAGTGGCGGGTCAGGCGTGGCTTGCGGAAGGCCAGAGAAGAGAGCGGGCCGGCATAGCGGCCCGCTGCACGTTTAGCGAATAATATTCAGCGTCACGTCGATGTTATTACGGGTTGCGTTTGAGTACGGGCAAACGATGTGTGCCGCATCAACCAGCTTCTGCGCTTCCGCTTCATCCATCTCTGGCAGGTGAATGTTCAGGGTCGCTTCGATGCCAAAGCCATCAGGAATCGGACCAATGCCGACTTCGCCTTCAATCCAGGCCTCTTTTGGCATCGCGATTTTGTCGCGGCCCGCCACAAATTTCATCGCGCCGAGGAAACAGGCTGAGTAGCCCGCTGCGAACAGCTGCTCAGGGTTCGTGACTTCACCACCGGCACCGCCCATCTCTTTGGGTACGCCCAGCTTCACGTCCAGCACACCGTCAGAGGAGGTTGCACGGCCATCACGACCACCCGTTGCTTTGGCTTTTGCGCGGTAAACCACTTGTTCTAAAGACATGATATTTCTCCGTTACGCTATTTAATCGCTCACTACTTGTAAGGCCGTAATGAGGCGGTGAGGTTCAACGGGCGCGGTACGCCCGTCGGTAAGATTTATCGTGATCGGTTCAGGTTATCGCGCAAGTCATCCAGTTGCCCTTTCAGCGCCCGCAGCGCATCATCGTCACAGGCGGTGGCACATTTGACCGCTTCCGGAATAGATTCCGCCTTGCCGCGCAATGTTCGGCCAGCCTCAGTCAGCGTGACCGCGACCTGACGCTCATCCTGTCGGGTACGCTGCCGCATAATCAGGCCCGCACTCTCCAGTCGCTTCAGCAGCGGCGTCAGGGTGGCTGAATCCAGGAAAAGCTGCTCGCCAATCTCTGAAACCGTAAGATCGTCCTTCTGCCACAACACCAGCATCACCAGATATTGCGGATAGGTGATGTCGAGTCGGGTCAGCAGCTGGCGATAGACCTTATTCATCGCCAGATTGGCGGAATAGAGTGCAAAGCAGAGCTGCTGATCGACCAACAGTGGCATCGTTTTCACTTTTTTGTCATCTTGATCACTGTTCATACGACCCAATATAGATAGCGCGCTAGATAATTGCAAGCAAACTTTTTAAACAGGGGTAAACGCATGCAGAATTCACTGGAAGAACACGCGCGACGCTACGCTACGCAGGCCCACGCCGACGCCGGTCAGCGCCGCAAATATACTGATGAGCCTTATATTGTTCATCCGGCGGCGGTGGCGGAATTAGTCCGCAGCGTTAGCGATGATGATGCGCTGCTGGCCGCTGCCTGGCTGCACGATACGGTAGAAGATACGCCGACCACGCTGGACGATATCAATCATCTGTTTGGTGCGCGGGTCGCCAGCCTGGTCGGGATGCTGACCGACAGCGCACCGGTGACCGCAAAGAACCGGGCGGCGCGCAAACTGGCGCACTTTCGCCATACCGCCGAAGCCAGTCCGGAGGCACAAACCATTAAGCTGGCTGACATCATCGATAACACCCGCGCGATTGTGCGCTTCGATCCCCACTTTGCCCGCATCTATCTGGTGGAAAAACAGGTGCAGATTACCTTGCTGAAACAGGGCGATGCACAACTATGGCAACAGGCATCGACCATTATCGAAGCGGGTATCGCCCAGCTGGGACAGCCGCCCTACAACGTGCCGGACAGCTGGTTTGAGAAGCAGACGGCGAAATACCGCGACCTGAGCTAAAAAAAAACCCGCCATGGCGGGTTCCTTTGGATTTTTCTTCATTATTCCAGCAGTTGCCGACCCAGATACGGGTTGGCATGCAACAGCTTCATTAACTTCTGTGCCGTAGCGGAAGGACGGGTACGTCGGGCTTCCCAACTTTTTACTGAAGAAACGCTTACGCCCATCACTTTTGCAAATTCATCAACCTGCATGCCGGTCATTTCGCGCAGACGCTGTGGCTCTGGCACGGCAGGTTGGCGTTGAATAGATAACTCAGCGGGACGGTTGTCACGTGTCAAAACAATCTGCTCAAGGCTGCTGAGCAATTCAAACATTGGGTCTTTTAATTCCATAGAGAACTCCTTAAAAACTCACTATGAAGCACGTGAAAGTAGAGAGGTAAGAATCTGAAGTCAGACTCTGAAACCGGGCCTGGTCAGGCTGTATCCCGCAAGGGTTTGTTTTTGTTATGAGAGAAACCACTACGGGACACAGCCTGCTGTGCACTGCTTGTAAACATGTCAGGTCAATGCAACAAATGCCGGGAGCCTAAGTATGGATAGAGACCTGACGATTTGCCGCGCAATTTATAATTATTTTTTTATCTTTTCTTAGCTGGAAAAGTTCCAGCGCCACTAAATAGTTGAGGCTATTATCTTTTTGCCTCAGCAAGTGTCAGAAAAATCAAATTATGTTTGGTAGTAATGTGGCTGCCGTCATGCTTTGTGGCAGCATAATATCGATTCTGTGAGGAAATACCGCTTCTCATGAACGAGTGCAAAATATACGCCAATGGCTCACTTCTTAAACATTTATATTCACTCTGTTAATCAAATTAAGAATAGTCCTGGGGAGGCAGGCCCTGCCCGCACGGCACAGCTCACATCCACAGGCTGGCGGTTCTTCTACGCTGCCCGGAGCCGCTTCCGCGGCGGACGCCGCAGCCAGCGGGATAACGCCTGATACGGGTGCGGATGCCGGGCAGCAGATGAGCCCGTTGCGCTACCGTGGTGCGTCTGCGGGCAGGCTGCTGGCTAATCAATCAGAAGGAACATCAATGAGTGATATCAATTTCAATGTGAGTTATGCCTCTCATCGGGTGCCGATGATGGGCCGTCATGCTGTGGCCACCTCCCAGCCGCTGGCAGCCCAGGCGGGTATTCGTATGTTGCAACAGGGCGGCAATGCGGTGGATGCCGCGATTGCCACGGCGATGGCGCTGACCGTGGTTGAGCCGACCGGCAATGGCATTGGCAGTGATGCTTTCGCCATCGTCTGGGATGGCCGCGAACTGCACGGGTTAAACGCATCAGGCCGTGCGCCAGCAGCATGGAACCCACAACGCTTTGCCGGGCATCATGCCATGCCGGAAACCGGCTGGGAGTCGGTGACGGTACCTGGCGCGGTCTCGGCGTGGGTCACACTGGCGCAACGTTTTGGCACGCTGCCGCTGACGACCTTAGCCCAGCCGGCCATTGACTATGCGCGCCACGGTTTCCCGGTTTCGCCGTTGATTGGTCAGCTATGGCAGCGCGGCTACGACAAACTCCGGCATCAGCCCGGCTTCAGTGACTGCTTTGCGCCACAGGGTCGTCCGCCACACATCGGCGAGTTGTACCGCAATCCGGCCCAGGCCCGCACGCTGCAGCAGATTGCCGATACCCAGGGCGAAAGTTTTTATCGCGGTGAACTGGCGCAAAAGATGGTGGCCTTCGCCCAGCAGCACGGCGCGGCGCTGAGCCTCGACGATCTCAACATGCATCGCGCTGACTGGGTGAAATTACTGTCGCGCCCGTTTGCCGGCGGCTCGGTGCAGGAGCTGCCGCCCAACGGTCAGGGCATCGCTACCTTAATCGCCCTTGGCATCCTTGAAGCGTGGGACATTGGCCGCTATGCGCCCGATTCACCGCAGTGGCTGCATCTGTCGATTGAGGCGATGAAACTGGCGCTGGTCGATCTTGAGCGTTACGTCACTGATGAAGACCATCTTGAATTTCCGGCGGATCGCCTGTTAAGCGCCGACTATATCCGTCAGCGCGCAGCACTGATCGATCCGGCTCAGGCAGGCGACTTCCGGTTTGGCACACCGCAGCAGAGCGGTACCGTCTACCTCTCCACTGCCGATGCCAGCGGCATGATGGTGTCGTTTATCCAGTCTAACTATATGGGGTTTGGATCGGGCGTGGTGGTGCCGGATACCGGCATCAGCCTGCAAAATCGCGGGGCCGGGTTTTCACTCGATCCAGACCATCCCAATCGGGTGGCAGGCGGTAAGCGGCCATTCCACACCATTATTCCCGCTTTCGCGCTGGATGGTCAGGGGCAGCCGCTGATGTCGTTTGGCGTGATGGGCGGTCCGATGCAGGCGCAGGGGCATCTGCAACTGGCGCTGCGAATTATGCTGCATCGGCAGAATCCGCAGGCGGCGATCGATGCGCCACGCTGGCGGGTGGTGCAGGGTCGTGAAGTGGTGTTTGAAGCGACGATCGATCGCAATACCCTCAGCACCCTGCGCCGCATGGGACACCATGTGGTACTGGAAGATCCGCTGAGTAATTATAATTTTGGCGGCGCCCAGGCGATACTCCGCGATCCGCAGGGCTTCTATATTGCAGCGACCGAAAGCCGTAAAGATGGTCAGGCGCTGGTATTCTGATGCTGCGTCAGTCGGCGATGGCGAGTCGATTCAGCCGTTATCGGTATAGCGTACATCGTGCCCGGCAGCGCACCGGATTGTGCAACCGCATCTCACTGATGGTTTCACATTGTGCCGCGATGCGGGTTTGTTCTATTCTTTAGGCCATTCTTACCTGGACATCAGCCAGTTTCACCGACAGGAGTTGAACGTATGGCTTTAGGACTCACACGCCTCTGGGCGCGCGGCGCGGTTTTAGTCGCTGGCACGCTGATCGTGCTGCAACTCACCGCTTGCGGTGATAAAGAGGGCGAGCAGCGCAAAGCATTTACCGATTTTCTACAGAATACCGTGATGCGCAGTGGCGAGCACCTGCCGAGCCTGAGCGAAAATCAGAAGCAGAGCTTTGGTAAATTCGCCAGTGATTACGCCATCCTGTATGGCTTCTCGCAGCAGGCCAATAAGGCGGTCGATCAGGGGATGCGTCCGGTGGTCGATGAGCTTTCAGCCATTCGCGTGCCGCAGGATTACCTCAGCCGTCGCGACTCGCTGCGTCAGGCGAACAGTGCGCTGGTGATTGTCACCCAACAGATCGAAAGCGCCAAAATGCAGGCAGACAGCAGTAAAGCCGCGCTGAAGCAGGAAGACGATCTGAAAAAAGTCTACGATACCGCCTACAACAAGGTGGTCACCGTACCGGCAAACCAGCTGATCCCGCTGCTGCCACAGCTGCAGGCGCTGAGCCAGGCGGCGGTGCAGACCGGTGATTTCCTGCAAACCCAGGGCACCCGCGTCAGCTTTAACGAGGGCGGCGTGCAGTTCCCGACCCAGGAGCAGGCGTCACAGTACAATGCGCTGATGAGTACCTTATCAGCCAATGCCCAGGCGCTGAGCCAGGCGCAAACGGCCGTTCAGGGTGGTTTACAGTAAGCACATCACGCGGCAGGCGTTGATCGCCTGCCCTTTTCCCTTCCGGTTAGCCGCCTTTCTTTTCCTGCTTTTCTATGGTCTGACTAAACTGTGATCGGGCGCATTTTTGACCAAAAATAGTTTGTGACCTAAGTCACATAGTTATAACAAAATGCCGCCCTCCAATTGTGATAAGCGTCACAAATAAACCGGTTCTGCGGTTAAAATTTCCCCACCTCCAGATTATTCTGAGTTAATTTTGTGATCTTAATCACTAAAAACACCCCCGCACCCACCTGGATTAGGTGATCTAAATCACACTTTTTCTGACCGCTACGCAGCGTCATATTCGCGTGATAGAGTCCGCCTGCATACAGTAATACCACCGGCTCACTGCCGGGGTGGCTAAACAAAAACAAGCGCGCTCTCCTATTGCAGCGCGTCTCAATAAGGGGTGGGTTTATGTCCTCATCAGTGAAGGTCAGAGTACAAAGCTTTGGTCGCTTTCTGAGTAATATGGTGATGCCGAATATCGGGGCGTTTATCGCCTGGGGTATCATCACTGCACTGTTTATTCCAACTGGCTGGATCCCTAACGAAACGTTAGCCAAACTGGTTGGCCCGATGATCACCTATCTGCTGCCGCTGTTGATCGGTTTTACCGGTGGACGTCTGGTGGGCGGCGATCGCGGTGGCGTGGTCGGTGCCATCACCACTATGGGTGTGATTGTCGGTGCCGACATGCCGATGTTCCTCGGCTCGATGATTGCCGGTCCGCTGGGCGGCTGGGCAATCAAGTCGTTTGACCGGGCTGTCGATGGCAAAATCAAAAGCGGCTTTGAGATGCTGGTCAACAACTTCTCTGCCGGCATTATCGGTATGCTGTTGGCGCTGCTGGCGTTCCTGGCTATCGGTCCGCTGGTTGAAGGTCTGTCACACATCCTCGCGGCGGGCGTCAACCTGATGGTGCAGAATAACCTGCTGCCATTAACCTCCATCTTCGTTGAACCGGCGAAAATCCTGTTCCTGAACAACGCCATTAACCACGGTATCTTCTCGCCGCTCGGCATTCAGCAGGCCAGCGAAGCGGGCAAGTCCATTTTCTTCCTGATTGAAGCGAACCCAGGTCCGGGCATGGGCGTGCTGATGGCCTATATGTTCTTTGGTCGCGGCAGCGCGAAACAGTCGGCCGGCGGTGCAGCCATTATCCACTTCCTCGGCGGCATTCATGAGATCTACTTCCCGTATGTGCTGATGGCACCCCGTCTGTTGCTGGCGGTGATCCTCGGCGGTATGACCGGTGTCTTTACCCTGACGCTGCTGAATGGCGGTCTGGTCTCCCCTGCTTCACCGGGCTCCATCCTGGCCGTACTGGCGATGACGCCAAAAGGCGCTTACTTCGCCAACATTGCTGCCATTGTGGCTGCCTTCGCCGTCTCCTTCGTGGTCTCCGCCATCCTGCTGAAAACCAGCAAGGTGAAAGAAGATGACGATATCGAAGCCGCGACACAGCGCATGCAGGATATGAAAGCCCAGTCTAAAGGCCAGTCTGCAGCAGGCGCCGCGGTTGCCAGTGATGCCATGAGCGTTGAGTTGCACCATGTGCGCAAAATCATTGTCGCCTGTGATGCTGGTATGGGTTCCAGCGCCATGGGCGCCGGTGTGCTGCGTAAAAAGGTACTGGATGCCGGTTTAAGCAACGTATCGGTGACCAACACGGCAATTAACGCCCTGCCAGGTGATGTTGATCTGGTGATTACTCACCGCGATCTGACCGAGCGCGCGATTCGCCAGGCGCCTCATGCGCAGCATATCTCGCTGAATAACTTCCTCGACAGCGCGCTCTACAGCACCCTGACCGAGCGTCTGGTGGCGGCGAACCGCAGCGAAACACACCGTGAAACGGTGAAAACGGCACTGTCAGACAGCTACGACGAAGGTAATGCGCACCTGTTTAAACTCGGTGCCGACAACGTCTTCCTCGGCCTGCGCGCCAGCAACAAAGAGCAGGCGATTCGTTTCGCCGGTGAACAGCTGGTAAAAGGCGGCTATGTTGAGCCTGAGTATATTGAAGCGATGCTGGCGCGTGAAAAACTGACGCCAACCTACCTCGGTGAGTCAATTGCCGTGCCGCACGGTACGGTAGAAGCCAAAGACCGCGTGCTGAAGACCGGCGTGGTGTTCTGTCAGTATCCGGCAGGCGTGCAGTTCGGTGATGATGCGGAAGACGTGGCACGACTGGTTATTGGTATTGCTGCCCGCAATAACGAGCATATCCAGGTGATTACCAGCCTGACCAACGCGCTGGATGATGATCGCGTGATTGAAAAGCTGGCTAATACCACCAGCGTACAGGAAGTGCTGGATCTGCTGTCAGGCAAACCGGTCACCGCGTAAGCTAAACAGATTATTTTCCCTGGGGCGGTCAGGCCCGTCCCGATTCCTGGGGCGGGCGTGCCCGCCCCATCGTCATTTGATATGGGTCAAAAATTATGAAAGCGTTACATTTCGGAGCAGGAAACATTGGTCGGGGCTTCATCGGTAAATTACTGGCGGATGCAGGTATCGAACTGGTTTTTGCTGATGTGAATCAGACAGTGCTGGATGCACTCAACGCGCGTCATGAGTATCCCGTTCATGTGGTTGGCGAGCAGGCCAAAGTTGAAATGGTCAAAGGCGTCAGCGCGGTCAACAGCACCAGCGACGACATCATCACCCTGATCGCTGAGGTGGATATGGTCACCACGGCGGTCGGCCCGCAGATTCTGGAGCGTATTGCTGGCAGCGTTGCCAAAGGTCTGGCCAGACGCAGCGACAACGGTAATCTCCGTCCGTTAAACATCATCGCCTGTGAAAACATGGTGCGCGGCACCAGCCAGCTGAAACAGCATGTGCTGAAGGCGCTACCACAGCAGTATCACGCCTGGCTGGAACAACATGTCGGTTTTGTTGATTCGGCGGTCGATCGCATCGTGCCCCCTTCCGAGGCGGGCAGCAGCGATCCGCTGGAAGTCACGGTAGAAACCTTCAGCGAATGGATTGTTGATAAAACCCAGTTCAAAGGCGATCTGCCCGTCATTCCGGGCATGGAACTGACCGATAACCTGATGGCATTCGTCGAACGTAAACTCTTTACCCTGAATACCGGTCATGCCATCACCGCCTATCTCGGCCAGCTGGCGGGCCATCAGACCATCCGTGACGCGATCCTTGATGAAAAAGTGCGGACGATTGTTAAAGGCGCGATGGAAGAGAGCGGCGCGGTACTGATTAAGCGTTACGGTTTTGACACCGATAAGCACGCGGCCTATATCCAGAAAATCCTGGGTCGCTTCGAGAACCCTTACCTGAAAGATGACGTTGAGCGCGTTGGCCGCCAGCCGTTGCGTAAGCTGAGCGCAGGCGATCGCCTGATTAAACCCACGCTGGGCACCCTGGAGTACGGTTTACCGCATGCCAGTCTGGTGCAGGGCATTGCCGCCGCGATGCACTATCGCAGCGATCAGGACCCGCAGGCTCAGGAGCTGGCTGCCCTGCTGGCAGAAAAAGGTCCACAGGCCACGCTGGCAGAGATTTCCGGGCTGGATGCCAGCAGCGAAGTGGTGGCGGCTGTGGTGAGCGCCTGGCACGCTATGGCATAATGTGCACGTGTTAGTGACGCAAGCCGGGCGCAGTTCGCCTGCGCCCAACGGCGGTATCAACCCTATGCAGGCAATAATGGAAGAGAAGCAAGCTTTTGAAAACCGGGTGCTTGAGCGCCTGAACGCCGGTCGCTCGGTGAGAAGCTTTCTGATCGCCGCTGTTGAGCTATTGGCTGAAGCGGTCAATTTGCTGGTTTTGCAGGTGTTCCGCAAAGATGATTATGCTGTCAAATACGCGGTGGAACCGCTGTTACTGGGCAATGGTCCGCTGGGCGAACTGTCGGTGCGGCTAAAGCTGATTTACGGACTCGGCTTGATCAGCCGGCATGAATATGAAGATGGTGAACTGCTGCTGGCGCTGCGCGAGGAGCTGGACCACGACAGCGGCGATTATCGTTTTACCGACGATGAGATTCTCGGTCCGTTCGGTGAGTTGCACTGCGTGACGGCCTGGCCACCCGCGCCGGTATTTAATACCGAGGACGCGGAGCTGCGCAGCATGCAGCAGCAGCGCTACCTGCAGATGGTACGATCCACCATGGTGCTGTCGCTTACCGAACTGATTTCCCGCATCAGCCTGAAACAGGCGTTCAAAAAGTCCGCCGGTTAAATCCAGTCAGGGGCCGGTCCGGCTCCTGACATCGTCATAACCTAACCGGGAACATACGCCGGATTTGGTGTATCCTTTGCCTGTTTTCCTCAACGAGTTGTTGTCATGAAAGAGCAAGAAAAAAACGAAATCAAACGTCTCAGCGATCAGCTGGACGCCCTGAACCGCAAAGAGCCGCAGTTACTGGAATCGGGTGATGTCGAGAAACTGGGCGCGCTGCTGAAAGAGAAAGAGACGCTGGTCACCGAGATTGAGCGTCTGCGTAATCAGCGTGTCGAGAAGCTGAGCGCAGAAGCGCAGAAGCTGCAGAAGATGGGCTTCAGCCGCGAAATTACCAAAAAAGAGCAGGCAAATCTTGGCGTGCTGAAGAAAAGCGTGCGCGGCCTGGTGGTGGTGCATCCAATGACCGCGCTGGGACGTGAAATGGGTCTGAAAGTGATGACCGGCTTCGCCAGAACCGCCTTCTGATTAGACGATCAGGCTGCTGCCTGATCGATCCTGTGCTCGCCGGCGGCGGCATACACCTGCTCCGCCAGCGCATCCAGCAGTTCATAACGACGGCGGTATTCTGCCCGCTTCTTGCTGGTAATCTCCTCCAGCGTTTTACGCGGCAGACTCAGTGGCAGCATAAACATTCCGTCCTGTCGCGCTTCACCGTTCAGTGACAACCAGAACTCGCTGTAGCTGGCAAAGAACTTATCGCCTTTGCTGTGACGATAGCGCAGGCTTCGGAAAACGTGGGTCTCATCACCCACCGCCAGAATTTTTTCCACACCGCACTGTTGCGCAACAATAAATACCACTTCCATTAACAGACGTTTCGGAAATAGACCGTGGGCCGCTTTGGTCGCCTCGCGAATAACGTCATTGCTGATATGTTTCCGCGGTCCCTGTAATCCACCAATTAATAAGGTGCGTTTTTTATTCTCGTTAATAATCGAGAACGAAAGCGAAGCAATAATTTCACCGTTATAACGCAGCACCAGCGTCACCTCCCCTTCGCGGTCAAAATAACCTGAACTGCAGGAGAGCAAAAACGCCTCATCATGTTTACCGTTCAGCGAAGCCAGCAGATTATCACCGGCGCTTTGCAGTAGCTGACGTAACGCTGGATTCGGCAGATTATTCATCAGGGTATAGTGATCCAGTATCGCCTGCGCGCGCGCAGCGATGCTAATACCGGAACGCAGATAGGGCCGGTGCAGCCTGGCGGGCAATAACCCCTGCGTGCTCATCAGCAGCCCGAACTGTGGCAATTGCGACAGCTGATGTAAATAATGGGTGGTGGTCAGCGGCGACATTACACTTCTTAACGCAAATTTCAGCCGGAAACGTTTACTGAGCCACAGCTTGTCAGGGACATATTTCCCGCTGATTAACTGAAAGAATAGCGATGCAGGAGAATCGGTGGTGGTCTCGTGAGTAGTTATAATTGACATATTATCGACACGTAGTGAGCAGGAATGTCACTGAGGATAAAACAACCAATGTCAACGGCAGGTTAATGTGTCAGAAGGTTAAAACTAACCGTGGTCAAAAAGCAACGCTTGTTGATTTTTGGTTTAATTTTGGCCGACACGAATTAAAGATAAAAAAACCGGTGAAATAAATTCCACCGGTTTTTTGTTAACGCAGGATTAACTTACTGAGCAGCAGCAAAGCGGGCTGCAGCTTCATCCCAGTTAACCACGTTCCAGAACGCTTTGATGTAATCAGGACGTTTGTTCTGATACTTCAGGTAGTAAGCGTGCTCCCACACATCCAGGCCAAGGATCGGATAACCCGAAACGCCGGCGATCGCTTCGCCCATCAGCGGGTTGTCCTGGTTAGCGGTAGAGACTACCGCCAGCTTGTCGCCTTTTTTAACCAGCCACGCCCAGCCTGAACCGAAACGGGTCGCAGCAGCTTTCTCGAACTCTTCCTGGAATTTTTCTACGCTACCGAAATCTTTCTCGATAGCCGCTTTCAGGTCGCCCTGCAACGTGGTGCCGATTTTCAGGCCTTTCCAGAACAGGCTGTGGTTAGCGTGACCGCCTGCGTTATTGCGCAGTGGGCCTTTTTTGTCGGCTGGCAGCTGATCCAGTTTGGTGATCAGCTCATCGACCGGCAGATTGGCAAATTCAGTGCCTTCCAGCGCCGCGTTCGCGTTGTTGACATAAGTCTGGTGATGTTTGGTGTGATGGATTTCCATCGTCTGCTTGTCGAAATGCGGTTCCAGTGCGTCGTATGCGTAAGGCAGGGATGGCAGTGAATAACTCATGTTCTTCCTCTCCATTTAGTATTTGAGCAGCACGACGAATTCGGGACGTGCCGCGTAAGCAGTCGAATCATTATAGTTAAATTCATGTAGCGTAAAAGGGTAATCAATGCCCTATTAACCATAAGGATTTGAGGAATAGGGCAAAAGCAACCCGTTGTTTTTTACTGACCGCCGCCTCAGAAGCCCCTTTGGGGGCCGCCCGAATCGCCTGACTCCGGGGCGTGACCACTGCGACAGCGCCCCTTTTGCCCGTCTGGGCTCAGCGCCCCAGCTCGCGCAGCGCGCTGTCCAGCGCCCCGACCAGCCAGTCGATGTCGCTCTCCTGAAACGCCAGGGGCGGACGCAGTTTCAGCACATTCCCATACGGACCGGCCACCGATGTCAGCACCCGATGCTCACGCAGTTTCTCAATCAGGTCCAGCGCCAGCGTTTTGTCTGGCGTTTTGCTGTCACGATCGGTGACCAGTTCAAAGCCGATAAACAGCCCGGCCCCGCGCACATCACCGACGCAGTCGTAACGACCCATCAGGCTGCGCAGTTCAGTCAGCAGCTTCGCACCCACCACACGGCTGTGTTCCTGCAAGCCCTCTTCAGTGATCACTTTCAGCACCGCCTGCGCCGCCGCCATCGCCACCGGATTACCGCCAAAGGTATTGAAGTAAGGAATCGAGTCGCTGAAGGCGGCCAGCACCTCACTTTTTGCCAGCAGACCCGATACCGGAATGCCATTCCCCATCGGTTTACCGGTCGTGATGATATCCGGCACCACATCATGACGACCAAAGCCCCAGAACGCATCGCCGGTGCGGCCAAAGCCGGGTTGCACTTCATCGGCGATAAAGATACCGCCGTTGGCATGGACCACCTCCACTGCCCGCTTCAGGAAGCCGCGCGGGTCAGGCAATACGCCGTCAGAAGAGAAAATAGAATCCGCCAGAAAACCGGCGAATTTAATACCGTGTGCCGCCATGTCATCAATCTGCTGCTGAATCTGGCCGGCAAACCATTCGCCCAGATCGGGCGCATCAACCCGATAAGCATCAGGCGGCATCACCATACGGGTGGTCGGTGCCAGCGGCTGTCCGCTGCCCAGCGCCGGTGAGGCGCCGGAGGTCAGCTCACTGGTGCCGTGATACGCCTCTTTACTGACGATAATGCCGCTGCCGCCGCTAAAGGCGCGCGCCACCCGGATCGCCAGATCGTTGGCCTCAGAACCGGTACACATATACATAGCGCGATCGATCGCTGCAGGCGTGGTGGCCAGCAACGCTTCACTGTAATCGAGGATATTTTCATGCAGGTAGCGGGTATGAGTGTTCAGCATTTTCATCTGCTGCGTCACCGCCTCAATCACTGCCGGATGGCAATGACCAATGCTCGCCACGTTGTTATAAACGTCAAGATACTTGTCGCCCGCCGCATCCCATAGATACTGACCTTCACCGCGCACCAGATGCACCGGTTTGCGATAGAACAGGCGATAAGATTCGCCGAGCACTTTGCTGCGTTTTTCGGTCATCCTGCGCGTGTCGCTATCCAGCGCATCCGCATGTTCAGCACGAAAACTGTTGGTATCCATAATGGTGGAACGCGTGGCCATGGTAACTCCCGTTGCGAGGTGAAGGGGTTGAAGCTGATAACCCATCATGCCTGCCCGCGCTAAAAATGCAACCAAATACACAAACGCAACCAAATGCACATGACGACAATCGGGCACTGAGGTAAGCTTAGTCACTGATTCAGCCGACTTTCGCACTGCGCGCAATAAGGAATGACCATGCTGCAGGAAACGCGCCTTCAGCGCATCCGGGCGCTGCTGACCCACTTAAATCAGGTCAGTACCGAGCGCATCATCAGGGAACTGGGCGTATCACGGGAAACCGCGCGCCGCGACATTATTGAGCTGGAAGCGCTGGGGCTGGCGCGTCGTGTTCACGGCGGTCTGGTGGCCATTGAGTCGCCGCCTGAGCCGCCGCTGACGGTCCGCCGTGCGGTGCAGGCCAGGGAAAAACGCGCCATCGCCCGGGCAGCCGCACATTTATTACAGCCGGGTCAGACGCTGTTTCTGGATGCAGGCAGCACCACCACGCTGCTGGCTGAGGAGCTACGCGCTGTCGGGCCTGACCATCCTGACCAATAGCCTTCAGGCTGCCCTGGCGCTCAGCGCCGGAGAGGAGCATGACGTGCTGGGTAATGAGATTATTTTGCTGGGCGGGACATTATCAGCCGGCGCGCAGCAGACACGCGGCGAGATTACCGTCGGGGAGATCGTGCGTTATCGCGCCGACATTGCGCTGCTGTCGCCGGTCGGTATTGAGGCGAGCCGCGGTGCCACCAGTTTCCATCCGCACGAAGCGGCGATTGCCCGGGCGATGGTGCAGCAGTCCGCCGCGACTATCCTGCTGGCCGATCACAGTAAACTGGGTGTGGTAAGCCGCACGGTTTACGCCGCACCGCAGGCGATCGCCACGCTGATTACCGATGGCGGTGGTGAGGCGTCCGCTGCGCTGGCGGCACTGCAGCAGGCACTGCCGCAGGTGATAGTGGTTTAAATCAGCCGCTGTGGGTGGCTGTAAATGGTGGCGCGTCCCGGCTTGCTAAAGCCGACCAGCGTCAGATTGCAACGCTCAGCGACCTCCACCGCCAGCCGGGTTGCGGCCGAGACGGCAAACAGGATTTCGACGCCGCACATGGCGGATTTCTGCACCATTTCGTAGCTGGCGCGGCTCGATACCAGCACCGCGCCCTCGCCCCAGGATGACTGGCTGCGATAGCCCAGCAGCTTATCCAGCGCCACATGGCGACCTACATCCTCACAGCCGCCCGCCAGCTGCCCATCCGGCTGGATCCACGCAGCGGCATGGGTACAGCCGGTTTTCTGTCCAACCGGCTGGTAATCTTTCAGCTGCCCCAGCGCCCGATCCAGCTGCGCCAGCGCGAACGTCTGGGTAAACGGCAGTGGCGCCAGCGGCTTACCAATCTGATCCAGCTGTTCGACGCCACACACGCCACAGCCGGTACGGCCAGCCAGCGCACGACGCTGCGCTTTCAGCGCCATAAAGCGACGACTGGAAAGCTCAATCTGCACCTCGATACCGTGACAACCCGGCACGACATCCATGCCGAAAATATCCTCTGGCGCGTCGATAATGCCTTCCGACAGCGAAAATCCCAGCGCAAATGCCTCCAGATCTTTTGGCGTGGTCATCATCACGACGTGGGAGATGCCGTTATAAACCAGCGCCACCGGCACCTCTTCCGCCAGCCAGTCAGGCTGGGCCAGCCGAAGGTCTGCGCGCTGCCAAACCTGAGCCTCACTGAGGCCTGACTGAGTTGTTAAATTTTCGCCGGGGGTTTGCGGAATAGCTTTCAAGGAGTACGACCTGTTGTTAACAAATGAAGAAATGAGCTGACCGCACTGCCGCGTAAAAAGGCAGCGACAGCGACTAATTTTGCCCTTACGTCGGGTGTAGCGCAAATAAACCACAAGGCATTTGATGCGATCGCCGAACGCCGCATCGCCCCGGCCACGCCCGCTGGCGACAGGATGCGAATGATTATTCCTCACGATTTAACATCCGTGACCATCAAGGCACGATTATTTTTGCCCACTGCTAAAAATGACTTACACAGTAAATCCTTTGCTAAAAAAATTTAACAAAATGTAAAAGCGGGATCACTAATGCCTGACCGCTTGACCCTGGTCAACTTAGCAGGAGATAGGGCTGCTATTTTGCACTGCTTCGCAATGGAGCCAATAAAGAAGAACGAAATGCAAATTAACAGACGGAGCTTCTTCAGACTCTGCGCCGGCGGTTTAGCGGGCACCAGTGCAGCGTTGTTAGGTTTTTCCCCGGCCACCGCTTTAGCCAGCGTCAGGGAATATAAACTGATCCGCGCCAGAGAAACGCGCAATAACTGCACCTACTGCTCAGTGGGCTGCGGCATGCTGATCTACAGCCTGGGCGACGGTGCTAAAAATGCCAGCGCCTCGATTTACCACATTGAAGGCGATCCCGATCATCCGGTCAGCCGCGGTTCTCTCTGCCCTAAAGGTGCAGGTGTACTCGATTTTATCCACAGTGAGCAGCGGCTTAAATACCCGGAATACCGGGCTCCGGGCAGCGATAAATGGCAGCGTATCAGCTGGCAGCAGGCCTTTGAGCGCATTGCCCGGCTGATGAAGCAGGATCGCGACGCCCATTTCCAGACCACCAACGCCGCCGGTATCACGGTTAACCGCTGGCCGACCACCGCGATGTTATGTTCTTCGGCTGCCAGCAATGAGACCGGCCTGCTTGACCACAAATTTGCCCGCGCGCTCGGTATTGTGGCGCTGGAAAATCAGGCCCGGCTTTGTCACGGTCCGACCGTTGCAGCACTGACGCCCAGCTTTGGTCGCGGCGCAATGACCAATCACTGGAACGACATTAAAAACGCTAATGTGGTGCTGATCATGGGCGGCAATCCAGCCGAAGCGCACCCGGTCGGGTTTAAATGGGTCATCGACGCCAAAATCCACAATCAGGCGCAGGTGATTGTGGTCGATCCGCGCTTTAACCGTTCTGCCGCCGTGGCCGATTTCTACGCCCCTGTACGGGCCGGTAGCGACGTAGTGTTCCTGATGGGGGTGATCAACTACCTGCTGCAGCATGATCACATTCAGCATGAGTACGTGCGAGCCTTCACCAATGCCGCGCTGATTGTTGATGAGGGCTACAGCTTTAGCGACGGTTTGTTCAGTGGTTATGATGCCGCCACCCGTCAGTACGATCGCCAGAGCTGGCACTACGCGCTTGATGAAGCGGGTCATGCGCAACGCGATGACAGCTTCAGCCATCCGCGCTGCGTGCTGAACCTGCTAAAAGCCCACGCCAGCCGTTATACTCCGGAAATGGTGGCACGCCTGTGCGGTACGCCGCAGGAGAGTTTTCTCACGGTCTGCCAGCAGCTTGCTGCCACCAGTGTGCCCGATCGCACCACTACCATTCTCTATGCGCTGGGCTGGACCCATCACACCAACGGCTCACAGATTATTCGCACTGCCGCCATGATCCAGCTGCTGCTCGGCAATATTGGTATGCCCGGTGGCGGTATCAATGCGCTGCGCGGCCACTCCAACGTACAGGGCTTTACCGATCTTGGTCTGCTGTCGCAAAGCCTGCCAGGCTACCTGCCGCTGCCGTCAGAAAAAATGACCACCCTGGCGAGCTATCTGCAGAAAGCCACGCCGGCGGCCCCCCTGCCGGGCCAGGTCAACTACTGGCAGAACAGCGATAAATTTTTTGTCAGCCTGATGAAGAGCTTCTATGGCGATAACGCCACGGCAGAAAATCAGTGGGGCTACGACTGGCTGCCTAAGTGGGACAAAAGCTACGACTGCATGGCGCAGGCTGAGATGATGGAACAGGGCGAGCTGAACGGCTGCCTGATTCAGGGCTTTAACCTGCTGGCCGCCTTCCCGGATAAAAATAAAGCGGTCCGGGCGCTCTCCCGCCTGAAATATATGGTGGTGATCGATCCGCTCAGCACCGAAACCGCCAGTTTCTGGCAGCACCATGATGAATTTAACGACGTCGATCCGGCCAAAATCCAGACCGAGGTGTTTCGCCTGCCCTCATCCTGTTTCGCAGAAGAAGCGGGATCGGTGGCGAACTCGTCGCGCTGGCTGCAGTGGCACTGGGCCGCCGCCGAGCCGCCGGCTGAAGCGCTGCACGATGGCAAAATCCTCGGCAATCTGTTTTTGCGTCTGCGCGACCTTTATCGCCAGGAAGGCGGGACCGCACCTGAACCGCTGATGGCGATGCGCTGGGATTATCAGGATCCCGCAAATCCCTCGCCGGAAGAGGTGGCACAGGAGAGTAATGGCCGCGCGCTGGCTGATATCTATGATGACAGCGGCACGCTGCTGCTAAAGAAAGGCCAGCAGCTCAACGGCTTTTCGGAACTGCGCAATGACGGTACCACCGCCAGCGCCTGCTGGATCTACGCGGGCAGCTGGACGCCGCAGGGCAATCAGATGGCGCGACGCGATAACGCCGATCCTGCCGGGCTGGGCGCGGTATCCGGCTGGGCCTGGGCCTGGCCCGCTAACCGGCGCATTCTTTACAACCGCGCCTCTGCCGATAGCCAGGGCAAAGCCTGGGACCCTCAACGCCGCCTGATTGAGTGGGATGGCGCACGCTGGCAGGGCATCGATGTGCCCGATTATCCGCTGACGCTGGCGCCGCAGCAGCAGGCTGGCCCCTTTATCATGCAGCCCGACGGCCTGGGTCATCTGTTCGCACTCGATAAACTGGCTGATGGCCCGTTCCCGGAACACTACGAGCCGATGGAAAGCCCGCTGAGTGACAACCCACTGCATCCGCAGCAGCGCCACAGCCCGGTTGTCCGGCTGTTCCGCAACGATGCTGCCAGTCTGGGCGAGGCCGCGGATTACCCCTGCGTAGCGACCACCTACTCGATCACCGAGCTGTTCCGTCACTGGACCAAACATGCCTTGCTGAACGCCATTGCTCAGCCGGAGCAGTTTGTCGAGATTGGCGCTGAGCTGGCCGAAGAGCAAGGGATACGTGCCGGTGACCGCGTTAAGGTCTCTTCACGTCGCGGCTACATCAAAGCCAAAGCGGTGGTGACGCGCCGACTGCCGCGTCTGATGATTGACGGTAAGCCGGTCGATACCGTAGGCATTCCCTGTCACTGGGGCTTTGAAGGCACAGCGCGCAAAGGCTTTCTCGCCAATACGCTGACCCCTTCGGTTGGCGATGCCAACTCACAGACCCCGGAATACAAGGGATTTTTAGTGAAAGTGGAAAAAGCGTAACGGTGGATGACAATGGCTTACCCGTCACAAGATATTATTCGTCGCTCAGCGACCAATGGATTTACCCCGCCGCCGCAGGCGCGCGATCATCAGCGCCAGGTCGCAAAATTAATCGACGTCACCACCTGCATCGGCTGCAAAGGCTGCCAGGTCGCCTGCTCCGAATGGAACGACATTCGCGATGAGGTCGGACATAACGTTGGGATCTATGACAATCCCACCGATTTAAGCGCCAAATCCTGGACGGTGATGCGCTTCTCGGAAGTGGAAGAGAACGGCAACCTGGCGTGGCTGATCCGCAAAGATGGCTGCATGCACTGCGCCGATCCCGGCTGCCTCAAAGCCTGTCCTTCGGCGGGCGCGATCATTCAGTACGCCAACGGCATTGTCGATTTCCAGTCAGAACAGTGTATCGGCTGCGGCTACTGCATCGCGGGTTGCCCGTTCAACGTGCCACGACTGAACAAAGAGGATAACCGCGCCTACAAATGCACCCTGTGTGTCGATCGCGTCAGCGTCGGCCAGGAACCAGCCTGTGTAAAAACCTGCCCGACCGGCGCCATTCATTTCGGCAGTAAAAGCGACATGCTGACGCTGGCCGCCGAGCGGGTTGCTGAACTGAAAGCACGCGGGTATGCCCGGGCTGGCGTCTACAACCCGGCAGGCGTGGGCGGAACGCATGTGATGTATGTGCTGCATGACGCCAGTCAGCCGCAGCGCTATCACGGGTTACCCGCCGATCCGCATATCAGCCCGACCGTCACCTTCTGGAAAGGCATCTGGAAACCGCTGGCCGCGGTCGGCTTTGCCGCCACCTTCGCCGCCTCGCTATTCCACTATGTCGGCGTGGGCCCGAATCGGGTCGCAGAGCATCACGATGACGACGACGAGCGTCCGGAGGAGCGCAAATGATGAAACATTCCGATTGCCTTGTGCGTTACCGCCCTGTGGAACGCATTAATCACTGGATTGTCGCCTTATGCTTTGTCATGGCGGCGCTGAGCGGGTTAGGTTTTTTCTTTCCCTCCTTTAACTGGCTGATGCTGATATTCGGCACGCCACAGCTGGCGCGTATTCTGCATCCGTTTGTGGGTGTGGTGATGTTTGCCGCCTTTATGCTGATGTTTTTACGCTACTGGCGGCATAATCTGATCGGTGCTGATGACCTTTACTGGGCGAAAAATATCCATCGTATTGCCCTGAATGAAGAGGTCGGTGATACCGGTAAATATAACTTTGGTCAGAAGTGTGTGTTCTGGGCTGCTATCATCAGCTTAGTATTGCTGCTTGTCAGCGGCATTGTGATCTGGCGACCTTACTTCGCGGGCGCGTTCACTATTCCGCTGATCAGACTGGCGTTAGTGGTGCATTCGGTGTCGGCTGCCGCACTGATCGTCGTCATCATGGTGCATGTCTATGCCGCGCTGTGGGTCAAAGGCACGCTGACAGCGATGATTGAGGGCTGGGTCAGTTCAGACTGGGCCAGACAGCACCATCCACGCTGGTATCGTGAGCAGCGTAATCAGCCTACAAAACAGGAAAAACGCCCCTGATGAGCATTCGCATTATCCCGCAAGATCAGCTGGAGAAGAGCGAAAAAAAGACGGCGGAGATGATTCCGCCGTTACTTTTTCCACGGCTGAAAAACCTGTATAGCCGCCGTGCTGCGCGACTGCGTGATCTGGCGGCTAAAAATCCTCTGGGCGACTACCTGCGTTTTGCGGCGGTGATTGCCGAAGCGCAGGAAATAGTGCTGTATGATCATCCGCTGCATACGGATCTACGGGCGCGGCTGGCAGAGAGCGCCCGCGAGGGCAAGCCGCCGCTGGATATTCACACGCTGCCACGTGACACGCACTGGCACCGGTTACTGCACTCGCTGATTGCTGAACTCAAGCCTGAGATGAGTGGCCAGGCGCTGGCGGTGCTGGAGAATCTGGAGAAAGCCTCCGCCACGGAACTGGAAACGCTGGCCAGCGCGCTGTTTGCCGGCGAGTATGCTCAGGTGAGTAGCGACAAAGCGCCGTTTATCTGGGCCGCGCTGGCGCTGTACTGGGCGCAGATGGCCGCGATGATCCCTGGCAAAGCGCGTGCTGAGATGGGCGATCAGCGTCAGTTTTGTCCGGTGTGCGCCAGTATGCCGGTCGCCAGTGTGGTTCACATGGGCAGTCACGATGGCGCGCGCTACCTGCATTGCAATCTGTGTGAGAGTGAGTGGTACGTGGTGCGCAGCAAATGCACCCAGTGTGAACAGACCCGCGATCTGCACTACTGGTCGCTCGACAGTGAACATGCGGCGGTGAAAGCGGAGAGTTGTGGCGACTGCGGCACCTATCTGAAGATGCTCTATCAGGAAAAAAATCCGGCTATCGAACCGGTCGCCGACGATCTGGCATCGCTGGTGCTGGATGCCCGGATGGAGCAGGAAGGTTTTGCCCGCAGCAGCCTTAACCCTTTTATGTTTCCTGGCGAATCGTAGCTAACCTGGAGGAACCCGATGAAACTGATTGGCAGCTATACCAGCCCGTTTGTGCGTAAGATTTCGATCATTATGCTGGAAAAAGGCATTATCTTTGAGTTCGTTAACGCATCGCCTTACAGCGATGACAGTCACGTTCCGCACTACAATCCGCTGGGAAAAGTTCCGGCGCTGGTGGCTGACGATCAACAAATCTGGTTCGATTCCAGCATCATCGCGGAGTTTCTCGAACTACGCGGCGATGCGCCCGCCCTGCTGCCTGCCGATCCCCATCAGTCACTGCAGATCCGTCAGCTGGAGAAGCTGGCAGATGGCATCAGCGACGCCGCGCTGGTGATTGTGCGTGAGCAGATGCGGCCTGGCGATCAGCAGTCGGAAGAGGTGTTGCTGCGTAACCGCGAGAAGATCCAGCGCAGTCTCGATATGCTGGAGAAAAACGCCGCAAAGGGAAAATGGCTCAATAACGGTCAGCTCAATCTGGCTGATATCGCCACCGGCTGCATGATTGGCTACCTCAATTTCCGTCGGGTCGTGCCGAACTGGTGCGTGGAACGACCTGCGCTGGTAAAACTGGCTGAGACGCTGTTCCAGCGCGAGAGCTTCGCCCGGACAACGCCGCCTGCGGCGTGACGGGTCACGGTGCTCGCGTTCACGTTCTCTGCCTGCCTGCCGCGAAGCCAATAAAAAAAAGGGACGATAGCTCGTCCCTTTTCCATACTGCACTGAAAGGTTTACTGCAGCAGCGAGATATCCGCCACCTGCAGGAACAGTTCACGCAGTTTCGCCAGCAGCGTCAGGCGATTAACCCGCACCGCCGGATCATCCGCGTTGACCATCACCTTATCGAAGAAGTTATCTACGGCTTCACGCAGCTGCGCCAGTTCAATCAGCGCATCCTGATAACGGCCTTCGGCGAAATAAGGCTGCAGCTTGCTGCTCAGCGCGGTGACGAAGGTCGCCAGCTGAATCTCTTCATTCTCTTTCAGCAGCGACGCCTGCACGCTGTCGTTCAGCGTTTCGGTCGATTTTGCCAGAATGTTAGAGACGCGCTTGTTGGCGGCGGCCAGCGCAGCGGCGGCATCCAGCGTACGGAAATGCGACACCGCTTTCATGCGGGCATCGAAGTCTGCCGGACGGGTCGGACGACGCGCCAGTACCGCCTGCAGCGTATCAATGCTGTGACCTTCTTCCTGATACCAGGCGCGGAAGCGACCCAGCATAAAGTCGATCACATCATCCACCACGCGGGCATTGCTCAGCTTGCTGCCATACAGACGTACCGCTTCTTCGGTCAGGGTTTGCAGATCGAGCGGCAGATTTTTCTCGACGATAATACGCAACACGCCCAGCGCCGCACGACGCAATGCGAACGGATCTTTGTCGCCTTTTGGATGCTGGCCAATACCAAAAATGCCAGCCAGCGTGTCCATTTTATCCGCGATCGCCAGCGCACAGGCGACCGGACTGGAAGGCAGCGCGTCACCGGCAAAGCGCGGCTGGTACTGCTCATTCAGCGCCACCGCCACATCTTCCGCTTCGCCATCGTGACGCGCATAGTGCATCCCCATCACGCCCTGGGTGTCGGTGAATTCGAAGACCATGTTGGTCATCAGGTCACACTTCGACAGCAGGCCGGCGCGGGTGGCGTGATTCACATCGGCACCAATTTCACCGGCAATCCAGCCCGCCAGCGCCTGAATGCGATCGGTTTTATCGCGCAGCGTGCCCAGCTCTTTCTGGAACAGCACCGTTTCCAGGCGTGGCAGATGATCTTCCAGACGCTTTTTGCGATCGGTATTAAAGAAGAACTCCGCATCGGCCAGACGCGGACGCACCACTTTCTCGTTACCCCAGATAATCTGGCGCGGATCGCTGGATTCGATATTGGTGACAAAAATGAAGTTCGGCAGCAGGTTGCCATCATTGTCATACACCGGGAAATATTTCTGATCGCCTTTCATGGTGTAGACCAGCGCTTCAGCGGGCACTTTGAGGAATTTCTCTTCAAAGGTGGCGGTCAGCACCACTGGCCACTCCACCAGCGACGTGACCTCTTCCAGCAGGCTGTCGCTGAGATCGGCATTACCGCCCAGACGGCGCGCGGCCGCTTCAGCATCGGCCTTGATCATCGCTTTACGGGTCTGGTAGTCAGCAATCACTTTACCGCGTTTCTCCAGCACATCCGGATACTGATCGGCGTTATCAAGGGTGATGTCCTGTTCGCCCATGAAGCGGTGACCACGAATAGTCCGCGCCGAGTCGATGCCCAGAATGGTGGCCGGGATCAGCTCTTCGCCAAGCAGCAGGGTCACGGTGTGAACCGGACGGACGAACTGCACGTCGCTGTCGCCCCAGCGCATCAGTTTTGGCACCGGCAGCTTGCTCAGCGCGGTAGCGATCATCGCGGGCAGCAGGGTTTGTGCCGCTTCGCCCTTAACCTGAGCGCGATAAACCAGCCATTCGCCTTTGTCGGTGCTCAGACGTTCAGCCTGATCAACGGTGATACCGTTACCGCGTGCCCAGCCTTCTGCAGCTTTGGTGGCGTTACCGTCGGCGTCAAACGCCGCGCTGACCGCCGGACCGCGTTTTTCAACTTCCCGATCGGGCTGGGAGGCGCTGAGGTTAGCGACTTTCAGCGCCAGACGGCGCGGGGCGGCAAACCAGGTCACCTCACCGTGGTTCAGGTTGGCGGCATCAAGTTCCGCAGTAACCTGTGCAGCGAAGGCTTCAGCCAGGCTGCGCAGGGCTTTTGGTGGCAGCTCTTCGGTGCCGATCTCCACCAGGAAAGTTTTGTCAGTCATGGCTGCCTCTTACTTTTTGTTATTGCACATCGGGAAGCCCAGTGCCTCGCGAGAGGCGTAGTAAGCTTCAGCCACGGCTTTCGTCAGGGTGCGGATACGCAGAATATAGCGCTGGCGCTCAGTGACCGAGATCGCTTTGCGTGCATCCAGCAGGTTAAAGCTGTGTGCGGCTTTCAGAATGCGTTCGTAAGCGGGCAGCGGCAGCGGTTTTTCCAGCGCCAGCAGATGCTGCGCCTCTTTCTCATACTGCTCAAAGCAGGTAAAGAGGAAATCGACGTCGGCGTATTCGAAGTTATAGGTGGATTGCTCCACTTCGTTCTGATGGAACACGTCGCCGTAGGTGGTTTTACCCAGCGGACCGTCGCTCCACACCAGATCGTAGACGCTGTCCACGCCCTGGATATACATCGCCAGACGCTCCAGGCCATAGGTGATCTCACCGGTCACCGGCTTGCACTCCAGGCCACCGACCTGCTGGAAGTAAGTGAACTGCGTCACTTCCATGCCGTTGAGCCACACTTCCCAGCCCAGTCCCCAGGCACCCAGCGTCGGGTTCTCCCAGTTATCTTCCACAAAGCGAATGTCATGCACCGTCGGATCCATACCCAGCTCTTTCAGCGACCCGAGATACAGCTCCTGAATGTTGTCCGGTGACGGCTTAATGATCACCTGGAACTGGTAATAGTGCTGTAAGCGGTTCGGGTTTTCACCGTAGCGACCATCGGTCGGACGGCGTGACGGCTGCACGTAAGCGGCGGCGATCGGCTCCGGGCCGAGTGCGCGCAGGCAGGTCATCGGGTGTGAAGTGCCAGCGCCTACTTCCATGTCCAGCGGTTGAACGATGGTGCAGCCCTGACGTGCCCAGTAATCCTGCAAGGTCAGGATCAGGCCCTGAAAGGTCTTGGTATCAAACTTTTGCATGTTGAATTTGCACGCGATTGGCTAGATGAAAAAAGAGTTCGCCAGTATACCCTTTGACCGCGCGATGTGCAGCCGGAAATCCTGTGCGGTTGTGCCGCGGTTTCGTCCTGATTGCCCATGATAGCCATACAGAGGTCTCTGAATCCTGCGGGCAAAGGTTGTTGCCAACGCCGCGCCTGGCTACCCTTCTCCGCACGGACGCTATACGCATGAGGACGCCATGCCGCAGAAGATTTACTGGATCGATAATTTACGTGCGGTCGCCTGCCTGATGGTGATCGTGATCCACACTACCACCTGGTATATCACCGGACCGATGGCGGTGACCGGTGCCAGCTGGGATGTTGCCAACCTGCTGAACTCCGCCTCACGGGTCTGTGTACCGCTGTTTTTTATGATCTCCGGCTACCTGTTTTTTGGTGAGCGCAGCGCGCAGCCGCGGCACATGATACGGCTGGTGCTCTGTCTGTTGTTCTACAGCGCCGTGTCGCTGGCCTATATCACCTGGCTGACGCCGATCAGTGAAGGGCGCTCGATTCTGAAAATGCTGCAAAAGCCGGTGTTTTATCACCTGTGGTTCTTTTTTGCGCTGATCGGCATCTATCTGATGTCGCCGCTGATTCAGGTGAAAACTGTGCAGGCGCGTTATGTGGCGCTGCTGGTGCTGGTGCTGGCGGTGCTGGCTAATCCCAATACCGTCAGCCAGTCGCTGGGGCCGTTTCACTTTCTGCCGGTCAACCTCTATGTCAGCGGGGACAGCATCTATTACCTGCTGTATGCACTGTTAGGACGGGCGATCGGCACCATGGAGACGACAAGACGTGGGCTGACGCCTGTCGCCACAGGCCTATTTATCGCCTGCGTCATAGGCATTGCGCTGGGCACAAAGCAGGCGTTACGGGTCAACGGGGCGTTTAACGACACCTGGTATCTCTACTGCGGGCCCCTGGTGTTTATCGCGGCGATCAGTCTGCTGATGGTGTTTAAAAATGCGTTTAACCAGCGCGCGCTGCCGGGTTTAGCGCTGATTGCGCGCTATTCACTGCCGATCTACGGTTTTCACGCGCTGTTTATCCACTATCTGCGTACCCACCATTACGACGATATGTCACGTCCGTGGCTCGATCTGCCGTGGGTATTTGGCGTCACGCTGGGCGGCAGCCTGCTGCTGGCGATGGTGCTTAAACGGGTCGATAAACGTCACTTTGTCAGCTGACGGGCTGCGCGCGGTGCTGCCCCGGGCCCGGCTGAAGCCTGTTACACCAGGTCCCAGCCGCGGGCGCGCCACAGCGCGGGCAGCTCCGCCATGTTGTCGAATCGCGTCACCAGCGGATGATCCAGTTGCGGGTTATGCGCATCGGCGCAGTAGTAGAACACCGGAATACCGGCGGCTATGCCGGCACGCGCGCCCGCTTCAGAGTCATCCACCAGAATGCAGCGCTCAATCGCGACCTGCATCTGCTCGGCAGCGTGGTACATCAGTTCCGGATCGGGCTTCCAGTGCAGAATGTCATAACCGCTGTAGAGACGGTCAGCAAAGCGCGGCAGCATGCCGGTTAAGCCCAGCGAGTGCTGCATCTTCTTCACCGTTCCGTTCGACACCACGCACATCGGTACTTTGATCTGCTCAACCAGCGCTTTCGCGCCGTCAATCGGCTTGAGATACTGGTCAAACAACTGCGCCACCTCGGCACGGTAGGCGGTTTCCACCTCTTCCATCGGTAACAACGTCTGATGTGCTTCACCGACGTCGCGGATGATGTCGTACAGTTTGACGCCTTTATACTGCTCAAACATCTGCTGCAGCGACAGGTCGATGCCATAGCGGGCAAAGGTATTGACGTAGGCCTGGGTACAGAGCAGTTCGCTGTCCACCAGCGTGCCATCGCAATCGAAAAAGACACATTCTACTGACATCAGACTCTATCCTTTGATTTTATGGGCGTCCCTCACTCTACCGTACTGAGCGAAGATTGCGAGAGTGGCAATCGGTTGCGAAAAATCATTGTATTGGTCTGGTAAAATCGCCAGGATACGCGCCGATGATTTTTTCTTCTGGATGGATGGCATGAGCAAACAAGGCCTTTTGCAGCGCATCTTCAAATTGCAGGAACATGGCACTACGGTGCGCACTGAAGTGATCGCAGGGATAACCACCTTTCTCACCATGGTTTACATCGTCTTTGTGAATCCGCAGATCCTCGGCGTGGCCGGTATGGACACCCAGGCGGTGTTTGTGACCACCTGCCTGATCGCCGCCTTTGGCAGTATTCTGATGGGCCTGTTTGCCAATCTGCCGGTGGCGCTGGCGCCGGCGATGGGGCTGAATGCCTTTTTCGCCTTTGTGGTGGTGGGCGCCATGGGCTATTCCTGGCAGGTCGGGATGGGTGCGATTTTCTGGGGCGCTGTGGGTCTGCTGATCCTGACGCTGCTGCGGGTGCGCTACTGGATGATTGCCAACATCCCGCTGAGCCTGCGCGTCGGCATCACCGCCGGGATCGGTCTGTTTATCGCCATGATGGGGCTGAAAAATGCCGGCATTATTGTGCCCAATCCCGATACGCTGGTGGCGGTGGGTAACCTGACCTCGCACAGCGTGCTGCTGGGCGCGCTGGGTTTCTTTATCATCGCTATTCTGGCGTCGCGTAATATCCATGCCGCCGTGCTGATCTCCATGGTGGTCACCACCGCCATTGGCTGGATGCTGGGCGACGTGAAGTTTGTTGGCCTCTTTTCCGCGCCGCCTGCCATCAGTTCGGTGGTGGGCCAGGTCGACATCAAAGGCGCATTCAACATCGGCATGGCGGGCGTCATTTTCTCCTTTATGCTGGTCAATCTGTTCGACTCATCGGGCACGCTGATCGGCGTGACCGATAAAGCCGGGCTGACCGATGAAACCGGCACCTTCCCGCGTATGCAGCAGGCGCTCTATGTTGACAGCATCAGCTCGGTCAGTGGCGCGCTGGCGGGAACCTCTTCGGTCACCGCCTACATTGAAAGCACCTCGGGCGTCGCGATTGGTGGCCGGACCGGTTTGATGGCGGTGGTCACCGGCGTGCTGTTTTTGCTGGTGATGTTCCTGTCACCGCTGGCGGCGATGGTACCAGGCTACGCCGCCGCCGGGGCGCTGATTTATGTCGGCGTATTGATGACCGCCAGCCTGTCGCGCGTGCGCTGGGATGATTTGACCGAATCGGTGCCCGCCTTTGTGACCGCCGCGATGATGCCGTTCAGCTTCTCGATTACCGAAGGGATTGCGCTGGGCTTTATCGCTTACTGCGTGATGAAGCTCGGCACCGGCCGCTGGCGTGAAATCAGCCCCTGTGTGGTGATTGTCGCGCTGATGTTTGTGCTGAAGATTGTGTTTATCGACGCACACTAAACGCCGCGATAAACCACATCAGGCCGCTCCCGTCAGGGTAGCGGCCTTTTTTATTTCAGCACCCCGAGCTGACGCAGATGGGCAAAGCTGGCGTCCGTTGCGCCCTGCGGATGAAACTCAAGGCTGACCCAGCCGGCATAGTTGAGGTTATCCAGCAGGGTGAACAGCCGCTCAAAATCGACCTCACCGCTACCGGGCTGATGACGGCCAGGAACGTCCGCAATCTGGATATGCGCGATACGGTCAATGAAGGTGGGCAGCACGCGGTACGGGTCTTCACCGGCGCGCAGCGAATGCCAGAGGTCATATTGCACTGCCAGATTATCACTGCCGATCTGGTCAAACAGCCGTACCGCCTGCTCCACGCCAGAGATCACCGCGCCGGGCACATCACCGTGATTAATCGGCTCCAGCACCAGTTGAATGTCATGTGCCTTGAGTGCGCTGGCCGCCAGAGCAAAGTTTTCGCGCAGGGTGGGCAGAGGATCGCCCTGACCCGCTGCCGGTCCCGACGGGCAGTTAATGCGCGGCGGTTTCAGCTGCTGACCATAGCTTACCGCCTGGTCGATAGCGCGGCGGAACTCCTCACGCCGCGCCGGTTGGGCCGCGAACCCACGGTCGCCGGCATCCCAGTCACCCAGCGGCATGTTAAACAGCACCAGCTGCTGCTGGTTGCGATCCAATGCCTGCTGAATATCGGCGCTTTCCAGGCCATAGGGAAAGAAAAATTCGACCGCCTCAAATCCCGCCTCAGCGGCGCGATCGAAGCGTTCATAAAATGGATATTCGGTGTAAAGCATGGTCAGATTAGCGGCAAAACGAAGCATAGTCTCTCCTGATAAGGTGTCGCCCGACAGCCTGACCGCCAGGCGAGTGCGGTTAGCTGATTTGGGTGCTGCCGGCCGGCAGCGGCGCGGCCGGCGGCGCAAAACGGATGAACAGCGTGCCGATCACGTAGAGCGCGGCGCACAGGGTAAAGAAGCTCAGCACGCCGCCATAGCCGCCGGTGAGCTGCAGGATCAAACCGGCGAGGATCGGCACCAGAATGCCGCCCACGCTGCCCGCCATATTCATAAAGCCGCCGACCAGACCAGCGCGCGCCGGATGGGCGATCAGCGCCGGAATGCTCCAGTAGATGCTGCCGCCGCCGGTCAGGAAGAAGGAGGCCACCGACAGCATCGCCACCGCGGTAATCGGGTTAGCGATATCTGGCAGCGCAAAGAAGATCAGCAGCGTAACGCCGCCCGACAGCGCAATCAGGCTCTTCACCACCGTGCCGTGCTGAAAGCCGCGCTTCACCAGCGCATCGACGGCGAACCCGGCCCCGAGTGAACCTGCGGCACCCAGCATAAAAATCACAAAGGTGGCATTGCCAATCGATCGCAAATCAAAACCGCGTGCCTGGGCCAGGTAGCTGGGTCCCCAGGTCATCAGGCCAAAGTAGATCATCGCCCAGGTGGCCCGGCCAAACATCAGACCGCACAGCGATCGCCAGTCAACGCCCGGACCGGCGGGCGGCGGCGCATCCGGTTCCGCACCCTCGTCACGGCCCTGTCTTATCTGCGCCAGTTCGGCGGCGTTAACCCGGGGGTCCTCTTCCGGACGATCGCGCAGCTTGTACCACGCCAGCAGCGCCAGCGACATGCTGAACAGGCCGGCGACGATAAACGCCAGCCGCCACGAATCGAGCATGTCGATCAGATAGGCGATAATCAATCCGCCAAATGCCACCCCCAGCGGGCTGCCGCAATCCATGATGGCTGCGCCGCGACCGCGTTCCGATTTAGGCATCCAGCTGGCGTTCATTTTGCCGCCAGAGGGCGAAATCGGCGTTTCGGCGACGCCCAGCGCAATGCGGGCGAAAATCAGCGACAGTCCGCCCGTCGCCAGCGCCAGTGCAATCTGGCTAAGGCCCCAGAGTATGCTGGAGAAGGTCAGTACCTTACGCGGACCAAAGCGGTCCAGTGCCCAGCCGCCCGGCACCTGCAACAGCGCGTATGACCAGAAAAAACTACTGAGAATCAGTCCCTGCATGGCAGGCGACAGATGAAACTCATCCTTGATAAACGGAATGCCGATGGAAAGCGTGATGCGATCCATCAGATTGACCGCCAGCAGGACAAACAGTACGGCGAATATGCGCCAGCGAACCCGGGTGGGTTGGGCCGCGGTATCGGAATCAGGGTGTAACGCTTGCATAACTTTCTCCTGCTTGTCAGTGGCGATGCCGGACGCATTCCGGATACTGAACATATGTTCATTAACATATCTTATGTATAGCCATTAAAGCGGATTCTCAGAGAAAAGATTTGCGACAGCTCACACTTCAGTAAATGCAGTAAAAAAGGGCTTTATCAGGACAATAATTTGAATAATAGCGGCATATCATTCATAACCGTGACTAACTATTTATGCAGAAAATCCCGGCTCACTCTCTGAAACGTGAAGCAAGGCGCATTTTTTCCGTCAGCAATACGCTTTTCTTGATGAACAAAAGTTTCAATTAATAACTTATGAATAAATCAGGAGGCAGGATGAAACAGACCGCGCTGGTACCCTCAGCTCATATTGCTGAGCTGTTCTTTCCGGATATGCAGGATGAAAGCAAAGTCGTCGATATTGCTGAACGCCTCAGTCAGCAGCCATTTTACCGTTTCATTGAAACCGGCATGGTGATGCAAGCGGCGCAGGCCCGGCGACTGCGGGATATCAGTGAAACGCAGCAGGTGAAGCTGACACAGTGGATGACCTTTGTGCTGAATCAGCAGGGGCTGAACCTCAGCAGCCCTGACCGGATACAGCGTAAGCGCAGCATGAAACGGGCCTGCGAACTGGTACATCGCGCTGCCGACTGTGGCGCAACCCGGATTGCCTTCGTCAGCGGCAGCGATCCCGGTGCGGCACAGCGTGAAGCGGCAAAAAGCGCACTCGGCGAGACGCTGGAACAGATCGGTGAGGTGATGAGTCAGTACCCGCAGATGATCATGCAGCTGGAGCCGCTGGACCGCTTCGCCCACAAATGCCAGCTCATTGGCCCCACTGACGAAACCCTGCGCTGGATGAAGCAGCTACGCCGGACCTGCCCACGGCTCTATCTCGCCTGGGATAGCGCACATGTGGCATTGAATCAGGAAGATCCGATCGTGGCTCTGCGTCAGTCCGGATCGCTGGTCTCACAACTGCATTTATCCAATGCCATACTCGATCCGAACGATCCGGGTTACGGCGATCACCATATGCGTTTTGGCGCGCCCGGCTTCCTGACGCCCGCCGTGGCGGCGAATATCGTGGCTGCAGCCCGGCAACTACCGGACGATCCGTTATTAGAGGAGCGCAGCATTGCCGTAGAGATGCGCACCACCGATCAGGACGATCGCTGGCAGACCGAGCAGGCATGCCGGGATTTTCTACAACAGGCATTGGCCGGGGCAGCGATGACCGCATGACACAGCGGGTACGCCGCGTGCGTACCCGCTAAGGTTCGGTCCGTTAGTGGTCTGCTGCCAGCTGATAGCCCAGCATTTTTTCCAGCGCCAGCCGCGACCGGATTAACACTTCAAGGCTGATGGCTGGATCAACCGGCTGGTCAGCCCGCTGCGGCCAGCTGTCGGGCTGGCGATGCATCCGCAAGGGGATCTCCAGGCTGGCCGGGATAGCATTTTCCGCCAGCGCCTGCAGCAGCGGCGCATAATTCAGTTCACCTTCTCCAATCGGCGGGAAATGATATTCTCCGTTTTGCCGCATCACATCTTTAATGTGGCAATGTCGGGCGCCAGGCAGCATCGTCAGCGCCTCGGCGATAGGATCCTGCTGCGGACAGAGCGACACCATGTTGCCGGGATCGAGATTAAATGCCACAGCCGGATGGCTCACCGCCTCCAGCAACGCGAAGCCATCCTCCGCCACCGCAAAGGCGTCATAATCCGGATCGCCCCCGTTCTCGATACACAAAATGCAGCCTGCCTCTTCGGCAATTGGTGCCATGCGCCGCAGGTTATCCGTTAACGCCGCACGGTTATCGCGTCGCGCGGTGCAGGCGTTAAGATAGCGGGCACCGATCTGCTGAGCAAAGGCCACCCGCAGACGGAATTGCGCTACAGCATCCGGGGCAGCCAGATTAATGGTGCAACCAAGCGCATGCATTTTCAGGCCATATTGCTGTTTAAGATCGTTGATGCGTGCGGCATTCTCCCGGCCAAACAGGGCCGGATCGAGCTGGCCCACATAACCCTGATTGTAGGCCAGCTCAATATAATCGAAACCCGCGTCGCGTACGGTACGGAAGGCGACTTCCGGCGGATGCCCGTCGAACATGGCGCTGTTCACGCCCAGCTTCATTTTTTCCATCATCCTCTCCTTAGGCGCTTCCACTGATGGCAGCGCTGGTGATCCTCTGCTAAACAAAAGTTCACTCTGATTACTTGTGTTCAACGTTATAGAAACAAACAGAGCGGATTGAAGTGATGACGGTCACAAAATTTCGCACTGTGCTCAGGCGTTAGCGACGTTGTGGTTGGGATCACAGCCAAAAATGTGAGCTGTTTCAGCGGGAATTTAGCAAAGAAATCAGTGTAAATGCTGCTTGAACAGATGAATCGACGACGGTCTTTTGATCATGGCGTTGTGGTTTTTCGTGATGTGCCGGCCGCGCTTATTCGCTAGATTTCGGGATGCAGGCTGCGTTCACTGGGCAGGCTGGTCAGCCGCAGGGCGCGGGGACCGATATTAGGCTTACTCATTTCCACTTCGCGTAAGACGATCCACTGATGGTCATTATCCATCTGCCACAGATGCAGGCGCTGGGTCGCCGGTGAAAGCGCACAGGACCAGACCAGCGTCGGTTCAGCATCGCACACCACCTGAATATCCGGATAGAGCGATGAGCGCAGACGGCCTGCGCCTGGCAGCAGACGCAGTGAATCCAGGCCCTGCTCGCGCTGACCCGTCAGCTTGAGAATGCTCTGCCGCAGCGTCCAGATTTGTGTCACCGCTTCGACAAAATCCTGCTGGGCATTAATCCAGGCGATCTCGCCGGAGGTTAATCCCTGCATCAGCTGCTCCTGAGTCTGGCGGCTGCGCGCCCGCACAATTTCCATATCCAGCCCGGCGCGTCCGCCCTCTTCAGCCAGCAGTACGCCGACCATATTACCGGCATAGGCAATGCTAAAATCAGGCAGATCGCTGTCAGCAAAAGCGGGTCGCCCATTGATGTCGGTAATCAGGCGCGGCAGCTGTTTAATGCCATAAACCCGCAACATCAGTTGCGCCAGCAGTGTCCGTGCGGCAAGAAAACGTCCACGGCGCTTATCAGCAAACTGCTGAGCCGTGTCAACGATATCCTGGGGAATGCGCATATCTTCTGCAGAGAAGTCGGGATCGCCCGTCCAGCGTACAAAATGACCAGCCATCTGTCGCTCCGTGAAAATGGTCAGATAATCATCATCTGCATTGTAAGAATTTTCTTAGCTTAATGCACCCGGCAACACACAGAATGAACCAAATTCGGAATAGGACGAGCCATCAGAGAGGTTTTGCGGCGCTGAGTTTTCAATCGCGCCACAAGAAGCGTCGCGACGGGCATCGCGACGCTGAGCGCATCAGGCGAAACGGCACGCCTGCTCAAAACTGAGGCGCGGCAGACGCGGGTGCAGTTTTGTTGCTTCACCATAGCCGAGGTTAATCAGCAGGTTAACCTGATACTGGCCGTCAGCAAAGAATGCCTCATTCACCTTCGCCGGATCAAAACCGGACATCGGGCCGGCATCCAGCCCCAGCGAGCGGGCCGCCAGAATCAGATAACCCGCCTGCAGGCTGCTGTTACGGAAAGCGGTCTCTTTCGCCGCTTCCGGGCTGCCGGTAAACCAGCTGCGGGCGTCAGCATGCGGGAACAGCGCGGGCAATTGTTCATAAAACTCGCGATCCCAGGCGACAATCACCGTTACCGGCGCGCTCATGGTTTTTCGAGGTTGCCGGAAGAGAGCGCCGGTTTCAGCTTCTCTTTGCCTTCTGCCGAGGTCACGAAAACGAAACGGGCGGGCGAGCAGTTAGCCGAGGTCGGGCCCAGCGCCGTTAAGGCATACAGTTTTTCCAGCAGGGTATTATCGACCGGTTTTGCCTGCCAGTAACTGTGGGTGCGGGCGTCGGTGAACAGCGTGTTCAGTGCGGCAGTATCGAGCGGTGTACTCATGCAACTCTCCTGTTTCAGGCGAAAAATGTCGCCCAAGGGTATCCACGAATAGGGGTTCGCGTCCGGCACAACGCGGCAATGGCGACGGGTGGCAGCATTAATCCGAGAGGATAAATCACAGCCTGCCGCAGCCACTTATCAGACCGGCGCTGTGACCGTTATACGGCAATGCCGTGCCGCCGCAAAATAACATATCAGCAAGAATCACCGCAGGCAGGAGGCAAAAGGATGGCGGTGGCGTGATTAGCGAGAGGAAGAATCAGGCCCGACGGCGGGAGGCCGTCGGGCCGGCAAATCAGCGGTTATTTACCGATACAGAAGCTGGAAAAGATGCGACCCAGCAGATCGTCAGAGGTGAACTCGCCGGTAATCTCGCTTAGCGCCTGCTGAGCGAGGCGAAGCTCTTCTGCCAGTAACTCTCCGGCCCAGGCCCCCAGCAGCTGCGCTTTGCCCTGAAGCAGGTGAGTCGCCGCTAACTCCAGCGCCTGCAGATGACGGCGGCGCGCCAGGAAGCCGCTTTCCATATTGCCGGCGAAACCCATGCTCTGCTTGAGATGGTCACGCAGTTCATCAACGCCGGCGCTGGTCCGGGCCGACAGCCGAATCAGTGAGTGACCATTTACTTCAGTCAGCCCGAGTGGTTCGCCAGTGACATCCGCTTTATTCCGTACCACGGTAATCGGCAGTTCAGGCGGCAGACGGGAGACAAAATCGGGCCAGATGGCGGCGGCTTCGGTGGCGTCGGTGGTGGTGCCATCGACCATAAACAGCACGCGATCGGCCTGCTCGATCTCCTGCCAGGCGCGCTCAATGCCGATACGCTCCACTTCGTCGCTGGCCTCACGCAAACCGGCGGTATCGATGATATGCAGCGGCATGCCATCAATATGAATATGTTCACGCAGGACGTCGCGCGTGGTACCGGCAATGTCGGTGACGATTGCCGCATCCCGGCCCGCCAGCGCATTCAGCAGGCTCGATTTGCCCGCGTTAGGCCGGCCCGCGATCACCACTTTCATCCCTTCACGCAGCAGGCTGCCCTGACGCGCCTCAGCCCGTACGCCATCCAGATCGGCCATCACCGCATTCAGCTGCGCTTCGATTTTGCCGTCAGAGAGGAAATCGATCTCCTCATCCGGGAAATCGATAGCGGCTTCAACGTAGATTCGCAGGTGAGTCAGTGCTTCCACCAGTTGATTGACGCGGGTAGAGAAGACGCCCTGCAGCGAATTGACCGCCGAACGGGCCGCCTGCTCTGAACTGGCATCAATCAGATCGGCTATCGCCTCGGCCTGCGCCAGATCGAGCTTATCGTTGAGAAAGGCGCGCTCAGAAAACTCACCAGGCTGGGCGATACGTACGCCGGGCAGCGCCACGATGCGCTTCAATAACAGATCGAGGATCACCGGACCGCCGTGGCCCTGCAGCTCCAGCACATCTTCACCGGTAAACGAGTTTGGCCCCGGAAACCACAGCGCAATACCCTGATCCAGCACGCTGCCGTCGGCATCGGTGAACGGCAAATAGTCGGCATAGCGTGGCTTAGGCAGTTTGCCCAGCAGCAGCTGCGCCACCTCGGCGGCACGTGCGCCAGAGACGCGCAAAATGCCGACGCCGCCGCGTCCGGGCGGCGTGGCCTGGGCAACAATAGTATCGCTGTGGCTCATAAATTCTCTCTCGCTACAAAAAACAAAGGCGGTCGCTTTGACCGCCTGAGGATAGACCGTTTAGGGCGGGATCGCTCCCGCTTTACATCGCTTAGGCTTTCTTCTTGTCGCGGCTATGCAGACCGCGTTTTTCCAGGCCGCGATAAATCAGCTGCTGCTGGAGAATGGTGACCAGGTTGCTGACGATGTAGTACAGCACCAGACCTGACGGGAACCACAGGAAGAACACGGTGAAAATCACCGGCATGTAGGTCATGATCTTCTGCTGCATCGGATCGGTCACGGTGGTCGGTGACATCTTCTGAATGAAGAACATGGTGATGCCCATCAGAATCGGCAGGATGTAGTACGGGTCCTGCGCGGACAGGTCATGGATCCACAGCACAAACGGCGCGTGACGCAGTTCTACCGAACCTGACAGCATGTAATAGAGCGCCAGGAAGATAGGCATCTGAATCACCAGCGGCAGACAGCCACCCAGCGGATTCACCTTCTCTGCTTTATACAGCGCCATCATTTCCTGGCTCTGCTTCTGCTTGTCATCACCCAGACGTTCACGCATCGCCTGAATCTTCGGCTGCAACATGCGCATCTTGGCCATCGAGGTGTACTGCGCTTTGGTCAGCGGGTACATGATGCCACGCACGATGAAGGTGATCACGATAATGGAGAAGCCCCAGTTACCGATGAAGCTGTGGATAAATTTCAGCAGCTTGAACAGCGGCTGAGAGATAAACCACAACCAGCCGTAATCCACGGTCAGATCAAGGTGCGGCGCAATCGCTGCCATCTTGTCCTGAATTTCCGGACCGACCCACAGGGTTGCACCGAGGTTCTGCTGCGCGCCCGCGGCAATGGTCACCGGTGCAGATTTATAGCCAATCGCCGCCACGCCATTACCCAGGTTGCTGGTGTAAAGGGTGTTGGTGCCTTCGGTACGCGGAACCCATGCCGTTGCGAAGTACTGCTGCAGCATCGCCACCCAGCCGTTGCTGGTGGTGGTGCTCAGGTTCTCGTTATCGGCGATGGTGTCGAATTTATACTTCTCATATTTCGACTCGCTGGTGGAGTACGCCGCACCACGGAAGGTATGCAACGCAAAGTTGTTGCTGCCGGTATCACGGTGCTTCGGCAGATCAATGGTCTGCTTCAGCTGGCCAAACAGCGACACTTCCAGCGGCTGCTGGGTGGTGTTGTTGACGTGATAGTCGACGTTAACTGCATATTCGCCACGCTTAAACACGAAGGTTTTGGTGTAAACCACGCCGTTTTCAGCGGTATAAGTCATCGGCACACGCAGCTCGGACTGGCCTTCAGCCATCTCGAAGTGATCCTGCGTGGTGGTGAACAGCGGACGCGCGCCGTTGTTCGGGTTGTCCGGGCCATTACGACCGGTCAGCCCACTCTGTGCCTGATAGAGGAACGATGGCGTCGTTTCAAGCAGCTGAAACGGCTGGTCGGAACCCAGTTTGTCCGGGAAAGTCAGCAGTTGCGCTTGTTCAACATCACCGCCGCGGGTGTTGATATTTAATGACAGGACATCAGTCTTAACGGTGATCGTCTGGCCCTGACCGCTGGCCGGTACACCCTGACTGGCGGCATCACCCGCTACGCTGTTTGTGTTTTGTGTGGTCTGCGTCTGCTGTGGCTGCGGAGCGTGGTCCGTCTGCCAGGCTTGCCAGATCATAAAAGACACGAACAGAAAAGCGATGAGAAAGAGATTGCGTTGCGAATCCATCGTTAATGTTCTCTGGTATCAAAGGTTTTTGGCGGCACAGGATCGTCACCACCCGGGTTCAAAGGGTGGCATTTTAATACGCGTTTTAACGTCAACCAACTGCCTTTTATCACGCCGAACCTGCGTAATGCCTCAATTCCGTATTGAGAGCAGGTCGGATGAAACCGACAGTGTGGTCCCAGTAATGGACTGATGCCGCGTTGATAGACGCGTATCAGGACGATCAGGAGCCGCGCGCCAGGCGACAGTGACGACGCCATAATTTCTCCAACGCTTCCGCCAGCATACGGTTATCCAGATCGGCAACCCCCTTCTTCGCGACCACCACGAAGTCCATCGACGGCAGTTCATGTTGACGCAGACGAAAGCTTTCGCGGGTCAATCGCTTGATCCGGTTGCGTTCGTGGGCGCGTTTCACATGTTTTTTTGCGACGGTGAGACCGATGCGGGGATGCCCCAGCGCGTTAAGGCGGCCGAGAATAGTAATTTGCGGCGTGCCAGCCCGTTGTGGCTGCTGGAAGACGAAAGTGAAATGAGTGGGAGTTAACAAGCGTAACTCCCTGGGAAATGCGAGCTTACCCATCAGGGTTAGCTTTATTACTTAGAAACGGTCAGACGAGAACGGCCTTTAGCACGACGACGTGCCAGAACCTGACGACCATTTTTTGTAGCCATACGAGCACGGAAACCGTGTGAACGGTTGCGCTTCAGTACGGACGGTTGAAAAGTGCGTTTCATGGCGGTTTCTACCTAAACTTGAAAATTTTCACTGGGTGACGCGTTTCGGGCCAATAAATCGACCGACGCCTCAATGTGTCTTTAATAAAGAGGCGGGATTGTAATAATTGTACAGTCCCGAGTCAATTTACTTCGCGTGCAGCAGTACCTGAAAACACGGATACAGCCCGCTGAGTCCGGGCATTGGGCTTAACGCGACAACGCCGGGTGACGAATTATACGGGCTCCCGGTCAAAGCGCAAGGATCGCACCGGATCTTATTGCGATCAAATTGGCGGATCGTGGGGATAAAACGAGAAGTCGCCCGAAAATCTGACGCATTCAGCCAGATTCCTGCTGGTTTTTCCTGCAACTGGCGTAAACTTCTCTGCGCGCCTTTCGCCTGTGGATAAAAAGGATCAAAACTGTGTAGAAAGGGAAGATCTCTGTCTCGCTTTGCGCTATGATCCGCCCTTCCGCTGACGATCCTCCGGTGATTGCAGGACGGAAAACCGCTGATAGCGGTCGCAGGCGCTTTCTTACGTCTGTGTCAAAAATGAACGTTTCTTAGAGTAACGCCTACTATTCTTATCGAATTTGTACGAGTGGAGTCCGCCGTGTCACTTACGCTTTGGCAACAGTGTCTTGCCCGTTTGCAGGATGAGCTTCCTGCCACCGAATTCAGCATGTGGATTCGTCCACTACAGGCTGAGTTAAACGACAATACGCTTGCCTTGTATGCTCCAAATCGCTTCGTACTCGACTGGGTTCGGGACAAATACCTCAACAGCATTAACGCATTACTGAATGAATTCTGCGGGCCAAATGTGCCGTTATTGCGTTTTGAAGTGGGGACACGCCCGGTTCAGCAAACGGCCGCCGTCAGCCAGCCGGTGATGGCCAGCGTCAGCGCGCCTGCTATCCCGGTACAGAGTCACATCCGTCCGGCCCCGACGCAGATCATGCGTCCAAGCTGGGATAACGTCCCGGCGCCCGCTGATGTGACTTATCGCTCGAACGTGAATAACCGCCATAACTTCGATAACTTCGTTGAAGGTAAATCTAACCAGCTGGCGCGCGCGGCGGCACGTCAGGTGGCTGATAATCCAGGTGGCGCGTATAACCCGCTGTTCCTTTATGGCGGCACCGGTCTGGGGAAAACGCACCTGCTGCACGCGGTGGGTAACGGCATTATTGCGCGTAAACCCAATGCCAAAGTGGTTTACATGCACTCCGAGCGCTTCGTTCAGGACATGGTGAAGGCGCTGCAGAACAACGCGATCGAAGAGTTTAAGCGCTACTACCGTTCGGTCGATGCGCTGCTGATCGATGATATTCAGTTTTTCGCCAATAAAGAGCGCTCGCAGGAAGAGTTCTTCCACACCTTCAATGCCTTATTAGAAGGCAATCAGCAGATCATCCTGACCTCGGATCGTTATCCAAAAGAGATCAACGGGGTGGAAGATCGTCTGAAGTCACGTTTTGGCTGGGGTTTAACGGTGGCGATCGAGCCGCCTGAACTGGAAACGCGCGTGGCGATCCTGATGAAGAAAGCGGACGAGAATGACATTCGTCTGCCTGGCGAAGTGGCCTTCTTTATTGCCAAGCGGTTACGCTCCAACGTCCGTGAACTGGAAGGCGCACTGAATCGCGTGATCGCCAACGCCAATTTTACCGGTCGGGCAATCACCATCGACTTCGTGCGCGAAGCGCTGCGCGATCTGCTGGCGCTGCAGGAAAAGCTGGTCACCATTGATAATATTCAGAAGACCGTGGCTGAGTACTACAAAATTAAGGTCGCGGATCTGCTGTCCAAGCGCCGCTCGCGTTCCGTGGCGCGTCCGCGCCAGATGGCGATGGCGATGGCGAAGGAACTGACCAACCACAGCTTGCCAGAAATTGGCGATGCCTTTGGCGGTCGCGACCACACGACGGTGCTTCATGCCTGCCGCAAGATTGAGCAGCTGCGTGAAGAGAGCCACGATATTAAAGAAGATTTCTCTAATCTCATCAGAACATTATCTTCCTGACGCTATGAAATTTATTGTTGAACGTGAGCAGTTACTGAAACCGCTGCAACAGGTAAGCGGCCCGCTAGGCGGTCGCCCGACGCTGCCGATCCTTGGAAACCTGCTGTTGCAGGTGACGGAAGGAACGCTGTTGCTGACCGGTACCGATTTAGAAATGGAGATGGTGGCACGGGTGGCTCTGACGCAGGCGCATGAGCCTGGCGCGACCACTGTGCCGGCACGGAAATTCCTCGATATCTGTCGCGGATTGCCGGAAGGCGCGGAGATCACCCTTTCACTGGAAGGCGATCGCATGTTAGTGCGTTCAGGCCGCAGCCGTTTCTCGCTGTCGACCCTGCCTGCCAGTGATTTCCCGAATCTTGACGACTGGCAGAGTGAAGTTGAATTTACCCTGCCGCAGGCAACGCTGAAACGGCTGATCGAAGCGACCCAGTTTTCCATGGCGCATCAGGATGTTCGCTACTACCTCAACGGGATGATGTTTGAAACCGAAGGGGAAGAGCTGCGCACCGTCGCCACCGACGGTCACCGTCTGGCGGTCTGCTCGATGCCGATCGGCCAGGCGCTGCCAAGTCATTCGGTGATTGTGCCGCGTAAAGGGGTGATTGAACTGCTACGTCTGCTGGATGGCGGCGATAACCCGCTGCAGGTGCAGATTGGCGGCAGCAATATCCGTGCGCACGTCGGTGACTTTATCTTCACTTCGAAGCTGGTTGATGGTCGTTTTCCCGATTATCGCCGCGTATTGCCGAAGAATCCCGATAAAGCGCTGGAAGCGGGCTGTGATCTGTTGAAGCAGGCCTTTGCCCGCGCAGCGATCCTGTCAAATGAAAAATTCCGCGGCGTTCGCCTCTATATCACCGAAAATCAGCTGAAAATCACCGCCAATAACCCTGAACAGGAAGAAGCGGAAGAGATGCTGGACGTCAGCTACAACGGCACCGAACTGGAGATTGGCTTCAACGTCAGTTACGTGCTGGATGTGCTGAACGCACTGAAGTGCGAAAACGTTCGTCTGCTGCTGACCGACTCGGTATCGAGCGTGCAGATTGAGGATGTGGCGAGTCCGGCGGCGGCCTATGTCGTCATGCCCATGCGCTTGTAGAATATATCGGCCTGGCTTACTTGCCATTCTGATTCCGGGCAGTGCTCGCCCCTGGTCACATACTTCAGTATGCTCCCAGGGCCTGTGCGCTTCTTGTAGAATATATCGGCCTGGTTTACTTGCTACGTTGTGCCCCGGCAGTGCTCGCCATCCTCACGTACTTCAGTACGCTCCGGTGGCTGTGCGCTGGCGGGGCGCAACGTAGCTGCGACGCCGACGGCCTGGTGACTGAGGTATCGGGCAAACCTGCTTTGCCGTTGACGCCCTGGATCGCCAGGCCCAAAACTTTATTGCCCTTCACGCTGGATTGATTCATGGCTTTAACCCGCCTCCTTATCAAAGATTTTCGTAATATTGAGCAGGCTGACCTGGCGTTAGCACCCGGCTTTAATTTCCTGGTCGGCGCCAATGGCAGCGGTAAAACCAGCGTATTAGAGGCGATTTACACCCTGGGCCACGGTCGGGCGTTTCGCAGCCTGCAGGCGGGCCGCGTGATTCGTCATGATGAGGCAGCGTTTGTGCTGCATGGCCGGCTGGAAGGTAAAGAGCGGGAAATCTCTGTCGGACTGACCAAAAACCGCGCCGGTGATAGCAAAGTGCGCATTGATGGCAGCGATGGCCATAAAGTGGCTGAACTGGCGCAGCTGTTGCCGATGCAGTTAATCACCCCCGAAGGGTTTACTTTGCTCAACGGTGGCCCCAAATACCGTAGAGCCTATGTCGACTGGGGCTGTTTCCATAACACCCCTGGTTTTTTCAACGCCTGGAGCAATCTGCGCCGCCTGTTAAAACAGCGCAACGCCGCACTGCGCTAGGTGTCACGCTACAGCCAGATTCGTCCCTGGGATCAGGAACTGGTGCCGCTGGCTGAACAGATCAGCCTGTGGCGCGCCGGGTACAGTGCGGCGATTTCGGCGGAGATTACCGCCACCTGCAGTCAGTTCCTGCCCGAATTTGATCTGCGCTTTTCGTTTCAGCGCGGCTGGGATAAAGAGAGCGACTACGGCGAGTTGCTGGAACGTAACTTTGAGCGCGATCGCGCCCTGACCTATACCGCCAGCGGTCCTCATAAAGCCGATTTTCGTATTCGGGCTGAAGGGACGCCGGTGGAAGATTTACTCTCACGCGGGCAGTTAAAACTGCTGATGTGTGCATTGCGTCTGGCGCAGGGCGAGTTCCTGACAAGCCAGAGCGGACGCCGCTGTGTTTACCTGATTGATGACTTCGCCTCGGAACTGGATGACAGCCGTCGACGCCTGCTGGCGGAACGGTTAAAAGCGACCCAGGCACAGGTGTTTGTCAGCGCGATTTCTGCCGAGCATGTAATCGACATGACCGACGAAAAGGGCAAGATGTTCCGCGTGGAACAGGGTAAAATAGCGGTTCAACCTGAAGATTAAAATGAGCGAGAAACGTTGATGTCGAATTCTTATGACTCCTCAAGTATCAAAGTCCTGAAGGGGCTTGATGCGGTACGCAAACGCCCGGGCATGTATATCGGCGATACCGATGACGGTACCGGTCTGCATCACATGGTATTCGAGGTCGTGGATAACGCAATCGACGAAGCGCTCGCTGGTCACTGTAGTGACATCGTGGTCACCATTCATGCGGATAACTCCGTTTCGGTGCAGGATGATGGACGCGGCATTCCAACCGGCATTCACGAAGAAGAGGGCATTTCCGCCGCTGAAGTGATCATGACCGTGCTGCATGCCGGCGGTAAGTTCGACGATAACTCCTATAAAGTCTCCGGCGGTCTGCATGGCGTCGGTGTCTCGGTGGTAAACGCCCTGTCACAGAAGCTGGAGCTGACCATTCGTCGCGAAGGCAAAGTACACCAGCAGATCTACGTCCATGGCGTGCCGCAGGCACCGTTGTCGGTGACCGGCGAGACCGATTTGACCGGTACCCGTGTGCGCTTCTGGCCAAGCCACGAAACCTTTACCAACGTGCGCGATTTTGAGTATGACATTCTGGCGAAACGCCTGCGTGAACTCTCATTCCTCAACTCAGGCGTGTCGATTCGTCTGGAAGATAAGCGTGACGGCAAGTCTGACCATTTCCATTATGAAGGCGGCATCCGGGCGTTTGTTGAGTACCTCAACAAAAACAAAACCCCGATTCACCCAACCGTGTTCTATTTCTCTACCGAGAAAGATGGCATCGGTGTGGAAGTGGCGCTGCAGTGGAACGACGGCTTCCAGGAAAACATCTACTGCTTTACCAACAACATCCCACAGCGTGATGGCGGTACCCACCTTGCTGGTTTCCGTGCTGCGATGACCCGAACCCTGAATGCCTACATGGATAAAGAGGGTTACAGCAAGAAAGCCAAAGTCAGCGCCACCGGTGATGATGCGCGTGAAGGCCTGATCGCCGTGGTTTCGGTGAAAGTACCGGATCCAAAATTCTCTTCACAGACCAAAGATAAACTGGTCTCGTCTGAAGTGAAGTCGGCGGTTGAGCAGCAGATGAACGAACTGCTGGCGGAGTATCTGCTGGAAAACCCGTCAGACGCCAAAATCGTGGTGGGCAAAATCATCGACGCCGCCCGCGCGCGTGAAGCCGCGCGTCGTGCGCGTGAAATGACCCGTCGTAAAGGCGCGCTGGACCTGGCCGGTCTGCCAGGCAAACTGGCGGATTGCCAGGAACGCGACCCGGCGCTGTCAGAAATTTACCTGGTGGAGGGTGACTCCGCTGGCGGTTCGGCTAAACAGGGCCGTAACCGTAAAAATCAGGCGATTCTGCCGCTGAAAGGTAAGATCCTCAACGTTGAGAAAGCGCGCTTCGATAAAATGCTCGCCTCGCAGGAAGTAGCCACGCTGATCACCGCGCTCGGTTGCGGTATTGGTCGCGACGAGTACAACCCGGACAAGCTGCGCTATCACAGCATCATCATCATGACCGATGCCGATGTCGATGGTTCGCACATCCGTACGCTGCTGCTGACTTTCTTCTACCGTCAGATGCCGGAAATTATTGAGCGTGGCCATGTATATATCGCTCAGCCGCCACTGTATAAAGTGAAAAAAGGCAAGCAGGAGCAGTACATCAAAGATGACGACGCGATGGATCAATACCAGATCGCTATCGCACTGGATGGTGCCACGCTGCACACCAATGCCAGCGCCCCGGCCCTGGCGGGTGAGCCGCTGGAGACGCTGGTCTCTGACTTCAACAGCACCCAGAAGATGATCAAGCGTATGGAGCGCCGTTATCCGCTGGCCCTGCTGCGCGCGCTGATTTATCACGACACGCTGAGCGATCTGAGCGATGAAGCGGAAGTGACCCGCTGGCTGAACAGTCTGGTGAGCTATCTCACCGAGCGCGAAGCGCACGGCAGCACCTACCTGGCGCAGGTGCGTGAAAACCGCGAGCTGAACCTGTTCGAACCGGTGCTGCGTGTCCGTACCCACGGTGTGGATACCGATTATCCGCTGGAAGCCGATTTCATTCAGGGTCCTGAGTACCGCAAAATCTGCGGCCTTGGCGGCAAACTGCGTGGCCTGCTGGAAGAGGATGCTTACATTGAACGTGGCGAGCGTCGTCAACCGGTGGCCAGCTTCGAGCAGGCGATTGAGTGGCTGGTTAAAGAGTCACGTCGTGGCCTCTCGGTACAGCGCTACAAAGGTCTGGGTGAGATGAACCCGGAGCAGCTGTGGGAAACCACCATGGACCCGGATAGCCGTCGTATGCTGCGCGTGACCATTAAAGATGCGATTGGCGCGGATCAGCTGTTTACTACCCTGATGGGCGATGCGGTTGAACCGCGCCGCGCCTTCATCGAAGAGAATGCGCTGAAAGCCGCCAACATCGATATTTAATCGGTTGCTGACATAACAGGCCATCACGTGAGTGATGGCCTTTTTTTGCGCCAGCCGCCTGAAAACCACGGCGATCGCACCGCGTTACCTGCAGGCTGCGATCGCGATCACTTTTTAGCCTGCGCCCCTCTCTTACTCTTGTCTCTCTTTGCGCCTGTACGGCGCACTATTCTGTTCTGACAGGGAGTTAAACCATGATTATTTGTGATCGTCGCGACTGGGCCAGAGAACGTCACGCCTTTCATCCGGTGGTTGACCGGGCGATAAGCTGGATTGCTGAGACCGATTTCAGCCAGCTTGAAACCGGTAAATATGCCATTCTGCCGGACGATAAAATGTTCTGTCTGGTGCAGGAGATGATGACCGAACCGGCCAGTGCACGTAAGGCTGAGTCCCATTTCAGCTACATCGATATTCAGTATCTGCTAGAAGGCACCGAAAATATCGGCGTAGCCCGGGCGCATCCGGATCAGGTGGTGACCGAAGATTTTGCTCAGCAGCGCGACGTGGTTTTTTATCAGCAGACGCTGAACGAATCGATGATCACCCTGACGCCCGGTATGTTTGCGCTGTTTTTCCCGCACGACCTGCATCGTCCCTGCTGCGCGCCCGCCGAACCGGCCCGCATTCGAAAAGCCGTGATTAAAATCCACCGCGATCTCTTTACCGGCTAAGCTCCGGGTGTCAGTCATTTGTCATCGCTTGCCACTAAACTGGTCAATGTGAGCTGAATCGCGCTAGCATTGAACAAAACCCAGACGCAACGAGGACCCTATGGCTATTAAATTGATCGCTATCGACATGGATGGCACCCTGCTTAATCCGCAACACGAAATCACGCCGGGCGTGAAATCCGCCCTGGATCGCGCCCGCCAGCAAGGGGTGTCGATTGTACTGACCACCGGCCGGCCGTTTGTCGGTATCCAGCGCTATCTGATGGAGCTGGATATGCAGACGCCGGGTCAGTATGCGATCAGTAATAACGGTGCGCTGGTCCATCAGGCCGAAGATGGTGAATGCGTGGCGGAAGTGACGCTGACCTTTGACGACTATCTCTACATTGAGCAGCTGGCGCGTGAGCTGGGCGTGCATTTCCAGGCATTCGACAAATCTCACCTCTATACGCCGAACAAAGACATCAGTGAATACACCATCCACGAAGCGAGCCTGACCGGGATCCCGGTGCGCTACCGCGCCGTTGATGAGATGGATCGCGCCACCCGCTTTCCAAAATTAATGATGATCGATCGCCCTGCTCTGCTGGACGCGGCGATTGCCCGCCTGCCTGAACAGGCGCGCCAGACCTACACCATCCTGAAGAGTGCGCCTTACTACCTCGAAATTCTTGATCGTCGGGTCAACAAGGGCCAGGGCGTAAAAATGCTGGCTGAGAAACTCGGGCTGAAGCAGGAAGAAGTGATGGCGATTGGCGATCAGGAAAACGATCTGGCGATGATTGAGTATGCCGGTACCGGGGTAGCGATGGGGAATGCCATTGATTCGGTTAAGAAAATCGCCCAGTTCGTGACAAAAACCAATATGGAAGATGGCGTCGCGCACGCGATTGAAGAGCTGGTGCTGTAATCGTCTGCTTTGTTACTGGCAGACTGTAACGCAATAGATTGTCTGTTTTGTGATCAGGATTGTAGTACCACCTTGATGGGTGGTACTACAATTTTTGCTCAGGCATGGGCCGGGCAAAGGAACACAGACAGTGGAAAAGCAGGACGTCAGCAAAACCGATCGGATTCTTTTAACGCTGGGCGAAGAGATCGTCTCCGGCCAGTTTGCGGCGGGGCAGTCATTGCCCGCCGAGGCGGACCTGTGCGAACGGTTTGCCACCTCCCGTAATATCATCCGCGAAGTCTATCGCTCGCTGACCGCGAAACGCCTGATTGAAATTAAGCGTTACCGCGGTGCCTTTGTCACCCCGCATCAGCACTGGAACTTCCTCGACAGCGACGTGCTGCAATGGTCGTTAAAGCACAATCACGACCCGAAGCTCATTGCCGCGATGAATGATGTGCGGGTGCTGGTCGAACCCCAGCTGGCGCGCTGGTCAGCCGAACGCGCCACCTCACAGGATTTAGCCGCTATCGAGCAGGCGCTCAACGATATGATCGCCTGGCGCGACGATCGTGATGCCTTTAACGAGGCCGATATGCGCTACCACGAGGCGCTGCTGGCCTCCGTGCACAATCCCATTCTGCAACAGCTCAGCATCGCGCTGGTTCAGCTTCAGAAAGCGGTTTTTGCCCGCACCTACCGCGCCGATCGCGACAACATGCCGCAAACTCTGCGTGAACATCAGAACCTGTTCAATGCCATTCGTCATCAGGATGCTGACGCTGCAGAAGCGGCGGCACGCGCCATGATCGCCAGTTCAACCCAACGCCTGAAGGAGATCGTGTGAATCACTATATCGCGCTCGACTGGGGCTCAACCAACCTGCGCGCCTGGTATTATCGCGACGGTGAGTGTCTGGAGAGCCGCCAATCTGAATCAGGCGTGACGCGCTTAAATGGCCGCAGCCACCAGCAGGTATTTGACGATATCACTCAGCACTGGCCAGTGAACGACGTGCCGGTGGTGATGGCGGGCATGGTAGGCAGTAACGCCGGCTGGCTGCCCGCGCCTTATCTTTCCTGCCCACAGGCGCTGGACACCCTCGCGGCGCAGCTGACCGTGGCCGGTGAAAACCGCTGGATCGTGCCGGGATTAAGCGTCAGCCGCCGCGATAATCACAACGTGATGCGTGGTGAAGAGACCCAGCTGCTGGGAGCACAAACCCTGGCACCGGCGGAACTGATCGTGATGCCCGGCACCCATTCCAAATGGGTGCAATGTGAAGGGCGTTACGTCACCGATTTCCGCACTCTGATGACCGGCGAACTGCATCATCTGCTGCTGAACCACGCTCTGATCGGCGCCGGTTTACCGCCACAGCAGCCGGATGCGGCAGCCTTTCAGCGCGGGCTGGAAACCGGCATCAACGATCCGTCCCTGCTGGCGCGACTGTTTGAAGTCCGGGCGCAGCATCTGCTCGGCACGCTGTCGCCCGGGTCGGTCAGCGAATTTCTCTCGGGTTTACTGATTGGTCATGAAGTCGCCAGCCAGTGGTCCCTGTCAGGGCTGAGCGGTCCGGTGACGCTGATTGCCAGTGAGTCGCTGGCCCGGCGCTATCAGGCGGCTTTTGCGCTGCTGGATATCCCGCTGCAATGGCTGGAGGGCGACCGCGCCTTCCAGCATGGAATAAGGAGAATTATCGATGACCTTACCCTTTAACCTGCCGCTGATCGCCATTCTGCGCGGCATCAGACCGGACGAAGCGGAGGCACACATCAGCGCTCTGATTGAGTCGGGTTTTGACGCGATTGAAGTGCCGCTCAACTCACCCGACTGGCAGCAGACCCTGCCGCAGATGGTACGTCAGTTTGGCGATCGGGCGATGATCGGTGCCGGAACGGTGCTGAATGTCGCCCAGGTCAATGCCGTCGCGGCAGCGGGCGGGCGTCTGATTGTGACGCCGAATACCGATGCAGAGGTGATCGCCGGGGCGGTCAGACGGCAGATCTGGACGGCGATCGGCTGTGCCACCGCCAGTGAAGCCTTCACCGCGCTTAACGCCGGTGCGCAGGCGCTGAAAATTTTTCCGGCCTCGGTTTTTGGTCCGGCCTATATCAAGGCGATCAACGCCGTGTTGCCGCCGGAAGTCCCGCTGTTCGCCGTCGGCGGAGTAACGCCCGAAAACCTGGCGGACTATCTGGCGGTCGGCTGCGTCGGTGCCGGACTGGGCAGCGATTTGTACCGTGCCGGTCAGCCGCTGTCGCGTACCGTAGAAAAAGCCCAGGCTTTTGTTGCTGCTTATAAGGACGCCGTACGATGAAAATTACCAGACTCACCACTTATCGCCTGCCGCCGCGCTGGATGTTCCTGAAGATTGAAACCGATGAGGGCGTATGCGGCTGGGGCGAGCCAGTGATTGAAGGCCGGGCGCGCAGCGTCGAAGCGGCGGTACAGGAACTGGGTGATTATCTGATCGGCCAGGACCCGGCGCGCATTAACGACTTGTGGCAGGTGATGTACCGGGGCGGTTTCTATCGCGGCGGCCCAATACTGATGAGCGCCATCGCCGGTATCGATCAGGCGTTATGGGATATCAAAGGCAAAACGCTGGGCGTGCCGGTCTGGCAACTGCTCGGCGGGCAGGTACGTGATCGGATGAAGGCCTACAGCTGGGTGGGCGGCGATCGCCCTGCCGAGGTGATTGCCGGTATTGAAACGCTGCGCGCCATCGGCATCGACACCTTCAAGCTCAACGGCTGCGCCGAGATGAGCCTGATCGATAACAGCCGGGCGGTGGATGAGGCGGTTAATACCGTGGCGCAAATCCGCGAGGTGTTCGGTAACCAGATAGAGTTTGGTCTCGATTTTCATGGCCGGGTCAGTGCGCCGATGGCGAAAATATTGATCAAAGAGCTGGAGCCTTATCGTCCGCTGTTTATTGAAGAGCCGGTGCTGGCCGAGCAGGCGGAATACTATTCGCGTCTTGCCGCGCAAACCCACCTTCCGATTGCCGCTGGCGAACGCATGTACTCCCGCTTCGAGTTTAAGCGGGTGCTGGCAGCGGGCGGACTGGCCATCGTGCAGCCCGATCTTTCCCATGCTGGCGGCATCACGGAATGCGTAAAAATTGCGGCGATGGCGGAAGCGTACGACGTCGGGCTGGCGCCCCACTGCCCGCTCGGTCCGCTGGCGCTGGCCGCCTGTCTGCAGGTTGATTTTGTCTCGCATAACGCGGTATTTCAGGAGCAGAGCATGGGTATTCACTATAATCAGGGCGCAGAACTGCTTGATTACGTAGTGAATAAAGCGGATTTCGCCATGCACACGGGCAGCTTCGCCCCACTGATGAAGCCGGGTCTCGGAGTCGAGATCGATGAAGCGCTGGTGATCGAACGCAGCCGCGACGCCCCTGACTGGCGCAACCCGTTGTGGCGGCACGCCGATGGCGCCGTTGCCGAATGGTAATCTTCGCCGCTTTACCGTAGCAGTCACCCGCTTCACCCCATAATAAGAAACACTCGCCAGGTCCCGCGTGATGCGGGATCCGGGTCCGCTATACCCTACGTGAGGATCTCCCGATGAGTGAACATCTGCATCTGAGTACCGTGAAAAAATGAACCGGCGCATCATGCCATTCATCATGCTGCTCTACCTGATTGCCTATATCGACCGTGCCAATATTTCCGTCGCCGCACTCCAGATGAATGCCGATCTGGCGATGACCGCCGAGATGTACGGCATCGCCGCCGGTATTTTTTACGTCACCTACATCATTTTCGAAGTGCCGAGTAACGTGCTGCTGACGCGGGTAGGCGCGCGGCGCTGGATCGCCCGTATCATGGTGAGCTGGGGCATCATCGCTGCTGGCATGAGCCTGGTCCAGACGCCCACCCAGCTTTATGTGATGCGCTTTTTGCTCGGGGCGGCAGAAGCGGGTTTTACGCCCGGCATTATCTTCTATCTCTCCTGCTGGTATCCGCGCAGCGATCGCGCACGCGCCATGTCGCTGTTCTATATCGGTGCGGCGCTGGCATCGGTGATTGGCCTGCCGCTCTCCGGTAGCCTGCTGAACATGCACGGGATGTTAGGCGTGGAGGGCTGGCGCTGGCTGTTCCTGCTGGAAGGCATCCCCGCTTTCTTCCTCGGGATTGTGACCTGGTTTTATCTCGACGATTCACCGGCCAAAGCCCGCTGGCTCTCCGGCGAGCAGCGTAGCTGGCTGCAACAGACCATTGAACGTGACGAGAAACATTCTGCGATTCACCACCATAACTGGCGGGTGGCGCTGAAAAGTGGCCGCGTCTGGGCGCTCAGCCTGCTGTGGCTGTTGCAGGCGTTTGGCACCATCGGCGTCACGCTGTTCCTGCCGCTGATCGTCAAGGGCGTGGCGGAGGAGCGCAGTAACCTGATGGTCAGCCTGCTGTCGGCAGTACCGTTCCTGTTTGCCTGTCTGTTTATGTATTTTAACGGCCGTCATTCCGACAAAACCGGCGAACGCGCGCGCCATCTGGGATTACCGCTGATTGCCGCGGGCCTGCTGTTGCTGGGCGCGATGGCGGTCTCGCAGCAGTGGCTGGCCTATGGCCTGCTGGTACTGATGGTGGGCCTTAACTGGGCAATTACCCCGGTCTTCTGGGCGGTCACCACCGAGACCATCTCCGGCGTTGCCGGGGCCGCCTCTATCGCCCTGATCAATGCCGTGGCGAACATCGCCGGCCTCGGTTTTCCGCCGATCATGGGCCGCATTAAAGATGCCACCCACAGTTACCATGATGGTTTGCTGATTGTGGCGGGCGCGCTGGTACTGGGTGGCCTGCTGGGCCTGCTGCTGGGACGAAAAAAAACCGTCGAGGGTGAAGAACGGGTAATCAGCGAGGCGAAATCGAAGCTGCATCTTTAGCCCGTTTGGCGTAGCGTGTGGGGCAACATTTTTATCAGGTTGCCCCCATGCGCGAAAAACAGATCACCTTTGCTGCCCGCCAGCATCAGCTTACCAATATCAATGTCTGGACCGCCGACAGCCAGTGGCTGGCGTTTGATCTCCGGCCCTCCGGCGCGTCTTTTACCAGCCAGACCATTGAGCGGGTCAATGTCATGACCGGTGAGGTGGAGGTGCTCTATCAGGCGCAGCACGGTGCGCATGTCGGGGTGGTCACCATCAGCCCCGATCTGCCGCCGCGCTATGTCTGCATCCACGGGCCGGAACATCCCGATGCGACCTGGCAATATGACTTTCACCATCGACGTGGCGTCATCGTTCAGAACGGCGAGGCGGTGAATCTGGATGCCTGCGACATCACGCCACCTTTTACGCCCGGCGCGCTGCGCGGCGGAACGCACGTCCATGTCTTCAGTCCCGATGGATCTCGCCTCAGCTTTACCTACAACGATCATGTGATGCATGAATGGGATAGCCGTCAGGATTTGCGTAACGTCGGCATCGCTGTGCCGCTGGGCGCGGTCAGGCCGGTGAAGCAGCATCCTCGAGAATATGACGGCAGCTATTTTTGCCTGCTGGTCAGCTCTACCCATCCGCAGCCCCTCCCCGGCAGCGACCAGATTAATCGTGCTTATGAAGAGTGCTGGGTTGGCGATCGCGGTTATCAGAAACCCGACGGCAGCTGGCAGCGCTGGGCCATCGCCTTTATTGGTGACACGCTGAACGCGCAGGGAGAAAAGCGGCCTGAGGTGTTTATTGTCGATCTGCCGGAGGCGCTGGAGGATTACGCCCGGGCGGGCGACGCGCCGCTGGAGGGCAGTGAGCGGCAGCTTCCTGCACCGCCGGCTGGCGTACAGCAGCGTCGCCTGACGGTCAGCAACGGGCTGGCGTTGCAACCGCGCCACTGGCTGCGCGCCGGGCCGGACGGCAGCCAGATCGCTTTTCTGATGGCGGACCGGCAGCAGGTGATCCAGCTGTGGAGCGTGTCGCCTAACGGCGGCGAACTGCGCCAGATCACCCGGCTGAGCCACAGCATTCAGTCGGCATTTAGCTGGCACCCCAGCGGTGAGGCGATCGCTTTTGTCTGCGATAACAGCGTGATGCGATGTGAGATCGCCGATGGACAGTGCCAGCGGCTGACCGACAGAACGGAAGCAGCTCCCTCGGGTGACGCCGTGGTCTGGTCACCCGATGGACGTCAGATTGCTTATATGCGAGAGGTGAACGGCTGGCGGCAGCTGTTTACGGTTGCAGCGACGGCGGCTGCATAGTCGGCAGCGGCTGGGCCTGCGCCAGATGCTCCTGGGTATGCGCCAGCTTCTCGCTTTTTAATACCCGTTCACGCGGAGAATCGATCGATCTGTCACTGTCGTTGCGATAGTAGTCCCACGGCAGCAGCAAGGTATCGAGCACAGCGGAGAAAGGCAGATCGATCAGCGCCAGCGGTTTCAGTGCCCAGCTGGTGTCGTCATCCACCAGCAGGTCGGCGCTGGCGCGCGTGCCAGGGTAGTAGCCCTGACTGGCACCGGTATGTGACATGACGCTGGAGCAGCCGCTTGCCGCAACGGCGCAGCAGACCACACCCGCCAGCGGTAACGTTTTCATCAGATTCATTATTATCATCCTTCAGCCCCGGCAGAAGCCTGACTGAGTTGGCTTGCCAGACAACGTCATCGCTCTGGGGCACTGTCCGTTCTGGTCCGGCAAAGGTAGTCCTGAGTGTATGTCATTTCCTCAATTAGGCGAAAAAAATTGCATTTCCCCTCTTGAAAGCTGACGCCCGGCACCCATTTTTAGATTACGGACGCACTCACCGTTGCCGCAAGGGACAGTGAGGTGCCGTATACAACCTGTCCCATAGTGGAAGGTTGCCAAAACTTGCTGAAACTCAGGAGTCTTAATATGCGTAATTTTGATCTCTCTCCACTTTATCGTTCTGCCATCGGCTTTGACCGCCTGTTTAACCTGCTCGAAGCGAACCAAAACCAGAGCAACGGCGGCTATCCTCCGTACAACGTCGAGCTGGTCGATGAAAACCACTATCGCATCACCATCGCGGTAGCCGGTTTCTCTCAGAGCGAACTGGAGATCACCGCCCACGATAACGTGCTGATCGTGCGGGGCGCCCATCCGGAAGAGCAGACCGAGCGTAAATACCTGTATCAGGGTATCGCCGAACGTAATTTCGAGCGTAAATTCCAGCTGGCCGACCACATTGTGGTACGTGATGCCCGCCTGGAAAACGGACTGTTAAGCATCGATCTTGAACGCCTGGTACCGGAAGAAGCGAAACCACGTCGTATTGAGATTCTGAAATAATCTGTGAAAAACGCCGCATCAGCGGCGTTTTTTTTGCCTTCAGGATTGCGTTCGCATCGCTAAACGCTGGCTCACTACCCCACCAAACACGTTCACCAGTAATCCCAGAACAATTACCGTGGCGCCCAGCATCTGCTGACCCGACAGATGCTCATCCAGCACCAGCGCGGCGGTGATAATTCCGACCACCGGCACCAGTAACGACAGCGGCGCAACGCGCCAGGTTTCGTAGCGGCTAAGTAAATTTCCCCAGATCGCATAGCCTATTATAGTGGCGATAAACGCCAGATAAATTAACGCCAGTATCGTCTGTAGCCCGATATGCAGCAGGCTGTTGATGATGACAGCCTGGCCGTCAAACAGCAGCGAGCAGGCAAAGAAAGGGACGATAGGCACCAGCGCGCTCCAGACCACCAGTGACATAATGGGCACCTTGTGGTTACGCATAATGATCTTATTGGTAATGTTGCCCAGCCCCCACGACAGCGCCGCTGCCAGCGTCAGCATCATCGTCGTCAGGGTGATGCCGGCCGTGGTCTGCCCCGCCATACCCGCCGTGGCCAGCATAAACATCCCCAGCGTGGCGATAATAATCCCGGCGATGTGATTCCAGCGCAGCTTCTCTGCCAGCAGCAACGCACCCAGCAGCAGCGTAAAGAACGCCTGCGCCTGCAGCACCAGCGATGCCAGTCCGGCGGGCATCCCCAGCTTAATCGCCAGAAACAGAAACGCGAACTGACCAAAACTGATGGTCATGCCGTAAACCACCAGCCAGCGCAGCGGAATGGGCGGACGGCGAACAAAAAAGATGGCGGGAAAGGCCACCAGACTGAAGCGCAGCCCGGCCAGCAAAAAAGGTGGCATTCCCTGCAGCCCCAGCTTAATCACCACGAAATTGACGCCCCACGCCACCACCACGCACAGCGCTAACAGCATATCTTTTACCGACATCAGGTGCTCCTTGTGCCGCCTCAGGCGGTAACCGCCACCGGCGTCGCGATATCCACACAGCAGTCGTCACCAACAATGCGAAAATAGTCCTCTGCCGCCAGCGCAATCGACTTCTCCAGCGCGCCCGCGTTAAACCACAAGGTCCCGACCTGTTGCAGCCGCGTATCGACCCGCAGCGCCAGCCGGTCATCAAAACTAAACGGCGGCACCGCGCCCATGACACAGTCGGTCAGCGCCTGCGCCATCTCCGGCGCGGCGAAGGCGGACTTCCTGCCGCCAATGGCACGCGCCGCGCTTTTAAAATTGATCCGGCAGTCGCCCGGCACAATCGCCAGCAGGTAACGCGCATCGGCCCCCTCCGGCATGCTGACCTCCAGCACCATCGCTTTGGCCGCCTGACTGAGCGCATTACCGCGCATCTGACTGATCAGATCGGTCTGGCCCACTGCCTCATGTTCCACCACGCGGTAGTTCGCCTGATGCTGATCCAGCAGCGCGGTGATTTTTTCAAACGTCGTCATTTCCCTCTCCTTCTCTGGCGCAACCTGAACTAACTCCAGGCGATGGCGTGCTTCATTTTTTTATCGGTCAGGCCGAAAAAGAAGCCCATGGTGATGCGGGTATCGCCTTCAACCCGGTCGATTTCGTGATAAAAAGCGGGGTTAAACAGGTAGATATCGCCGCTACGTGGCGAGAACTCACAGGTTTCACTGCCCGCGATCACACCGCTGCGGTAGCCCAGTTCACCGATGGTTTTGAACTGCTCATCCTCCGGCGACCATTTTTTGTTGTAGATGCGCAGCGCGCCACCCGCGTTGCACTCCTGCAGGCAGATCACGCAGCTAAGCTGATGCAGGATCTGCGTCACCACCAGACCACTGCTGGCAGCATCGCGCACGATGTTGTCGTTATGCAGCGGATTCGCCACGCCATCGGCATGAAAGCGCACTATCGAACCGGCATAGTCACCGCGGCCCGGCTCGTGCGCGGTGTGCAGGCTCTCCAGCCGCAGCGCATGTTGCACCCAGTGGTAGATCTGTTCGCGCAGAACGCTCAGTGACGGCGGCAGCGACGACTGAATATCGCGCAGTTCTGTAAAATAGTTGTCCGGCGCGGCCGTATGTTTTGCCAGATAAGGACCAAGCGTCGTCAGCGCACCGTTGGGATAATGAGAGACGCGAATCTTCTCCCGGCAGCGCTGGAGATCCGCCACCACCGCCTTGCGGACGTCCGGCGTGAGGAAGTTACGCAGCACCAGCAACGGCACCCGTGCCGTCACGATGTCATCCAGCCAGGTCGACTCCACAAACATGTTGGGATTAATCACGCGGAACTGATTGAAAATAGCCATGTTTCTCACTCCCTAAACGGTATTTCATAGAGTTCATGATTGTTCATGCGCCGCCAGTTGCCAGCGCTGCCTGGTATTGCCACCGGTTCAGACGCGATCAGCGTACAATCGTCCTGTTGCCGAAAATGCATCGTGAAATAGTCGGGATACGGCGTATCGTCGGGATGCCACTGCCACGCCCAGGCCTTGTCGCGGGTAACCACAATGGCATTGCCGGCGCTGCCGCCCGGCTCAACCTGCGCCATTTTCCCCCGCAGGTAGTCGCGGGTGAAATCGGCCGGGGTGACCTGATCCACCAGATAGCGCAGATACTCTTCAGAATCGAAGCGTGATTCCGTCAAACCAAGCTGGCGATAAATCGTCGGCAGATAACCGTTGTGCATCATGTACCAGCGATGTTGCGCACTGTTGCACCACAGCGGATGAGAAAATTCCAGCCCCTGATTTTTACTCAGGGTGGCATGGCGCACATGTACCGCCAGAAAGCGGCTGCGCAGCCGATCGACATCAATGCCCGGCAGCGCGTCAGCGAATGCGCCGGTGCCGTGGAGCGTGCGGATCTCGCCCTCCTCCAGCCACAGACAACCCCAGCCGTTAGGATGTTGTTTGATGGGTCCGTCGTGACTGGCGCTCTCGCCGCAGCTCATGGCGCGCGCCGCTTCCAGAATCGCCGCGCTGTCGAACCGGCCATGCGCCAGGATCATTCTGCACATACAATATTTCTCCCTGCCGCCGCGGGCTGCGCGGCGATCACCTGATGAAAGGCCGCCAGAATCGGCTCACGCGCTGCCGCCGTCAGGCAAAAAGTCGCCAGAATGCCCGCGTGGCGGGTCAGATCGGCATAGAGTGACGATCGCGGTGACACCTGCAGCGTCGGCAGCCTGAGGGTCGGTATCAGCTGGCCCTGCTGATGCTGGTCAATCCAGCGCTCAGCCGCCTGCAACTGTGCCGGTTGACGCAACCGTAACTGACCCACCGCCCGCGGCGCGGTGAAGGCAAAGGCCGGTAACACCGCGCCCGCCTCCAGGCCAAAGGTCACCTCTGCCCAGTCAATGCCGGTGGCCTCCTGCACCAGCGTCGCCACACCCATACCGGAAAGGCGGAAGCCCATCTCCAGAAAGTGCGGGATACCGTTCACCAGAATAAAATCAATATGAAAGGCGCCCTGACGATAGCCAAAGGTTTCACAGCAAAAGGCCATCAGGCGGGTAAACGACGGCGGCAGCGCGACCGCGGCCAGCGCCACATGCCCCGACTCACAGAAGCTGATGCAGCCGTCGGCGTCACGATGCCGCTCAATCACCTTCTGACAGCAGGTCAGCGCCTGCGGATGTCCCTGATGCACCACACCCTGTAACGAAAACTCGTCACCCGATAATCCGCTTTCCACAATAAAACCGCTGAAGCCGCGTCCGCCGTAATTCATAGTCTGAACCAGCTTGTTCACTACGCTACACAGCTGCTCAGCCCGCTCAATCAGCCAGATCCCCAGGCCGCCGCCGCCATCCACCGGTTTCACCACACAGGGATAGATCAGCGCCTCTTTCGCATCAAGAATGCTGAGCGGCGAAGCGAAAAAGCGAAACTCCGGCTGCGGAAACGCGGGCCAGGCTTTTTTCAGCGCCATACGCTGCGCATATTTATCCAGCGGGATAAACGCGGCGGGCGCATCGGGTCCGGCCAGCATTTCCCGGACCGTCCGGCACTGGCGTTGTAGGCTTCAAAGCCAGCCAGCACCACCTGCGGATGCGACAGCAAACCGGCGTGCAGATAGGCCTGCATCACCTCCCACGGATTTTCCGGCCGATCGAGGCGAACGATCAGATCAAACGGCAGCGTCAGACTCAGCGACTGGTAATCGACAAAGTCACCCATCTCCGCCAGCACGGTAAAATACCCTTCGCGCTTCGCCACCGCACAGTAGGGATTCTGTCCATCACGGGTCGCGCCAATCTGCAGAAAAATCTTCTTCATCGCCTCGCCTTACCGGACTATCGCCCGGAAATGATTTCAGTCACGGTATCGTTCAGCACACCGTTGTTCACCTGAATCACCGCTTTATGGGGATCAAAACGCAGTACGCGCGACAGCGGATCGGCGCTTTTGCCCTCCAGCAGCGAACTGACCGGCAGGCTCTGCCAGCAGTGGCGCATCTGCGCCAGCGTCATGCCGGAAAGCCGGGTTAACTGCTGCGCCAGCGCACTATCGTCGCTGCGGTTCTCCAGCAGATCGCGGATTGCCGCCTCGTCCAGCGCCAGTTGCTGCTGGCTCAGCCAGTGTCCGAGCTGTTGTCCCTGGGCGAGAAACGGCGAGTAAATCATGCAGATCAGCTGATCTTCGCTGAGATCGAACGCCTCGACGGCGAAAGCCGCCGCCCGCTGGCGCTGGCGCTGGATCGCGCCATCATCCTGATAACGCGCCGCCATTTCATCGATCAGCGGCGGTGGAAAATCTTTCTGCACCATTAAGCCGAGGGCAAAGCGCACATATTCGCGGATGCCTTCCGCGTAATTGCGCTGTAACAGGGTTTCCGCCCGCAGACCGCGCAGGTGGGCCATCAGGGTCGGGTTACCGCAGTCTGACTCGGAGAAGCTGAACATCAGCTCATCAAAACGGAAGCGCATAAATTCACTGAGCAGCGCCCAGTGCGCACCCGCTTCATAGGCGGTGTCCTGATAGATATTGAAAAACAGCGGATCACGCGCCAGCTGATGGGTAATGCGATGCGCCGGTGTCAGTTGATCGGCGCCATAGATTCGGCTGCCATAGCGTTCGGCAACGCCATCCAGCGTCTGCAGGAAGCCACTAAAGCCACGGCTTTTCTCCGCCACCGGGGCATCAAACAGCCGTGACAGATGCCGGGCCCAGGCTACATAGGCCGCCTGCTCCTGTGGCGAGTCGCCAGTGATGATCACATCCACTCCCCCGTCGTAATCCGCCGCCAGGCCAAAGGAGTTCACCATACTGAGATTGCAGGCGTTGCAGAACGTTGAGCGCCCATCCGCGCGAAACCGGTGGCCGTTCATCAGCACATCGCTGCGATTCTGCTGACGCACCGCCTCCGGCATCGGCAGATGCCGGGCGAACGGGCGGATCTGTACTCCATCCACCACCAGACACTCCACCAGCGGATCGTCCTGCATCGCCAGCGATTGATAAACCCGGTTGATGTTCTCCATCACGCTGTCATTCATCGCCGCATGGCGGTTGGTGCTGACGCGCAGGCGAAAGGTGGTACCGCGCTGTTGCCAGAGGATGCCCTGAATATAACGAACATAGGCCACCATGTAGCTGCTGTCTTTCCCCCCGCCATAGGCGAGCAGGACACGATTATTTTCAAGCTGCTGCCGATCGGGTAACGCCGCCAGCAGACGAGCCGAACAGCGCTGCGCAGAGTCGATGATGGCGGGTGAAAGGTACGCTTCAATCTCCTTCATCATGGTGGTCAGATTATTCATTTTTCACTTTTTCCTTACGCGAATAGAATCACTCAATGGCCTGAACGCCTGGGGTCACAGCGGTCGGGCTGGGCGGATGACCATCACGCTCAGCCCCTCTCTCAGACGCACGCCTGCCCTGGCGAAAGATCCGTTTAGCGTCATGAATAATTAAGAGATGCAGCCTAAAGTACTTTGAATGTACTCTGTTGAATATGCACAGATCAGCGCGATATGGGGTGGAACAGATGGCCGATATTGTCGGGGAACAGGAGAGTCAGAGCAGTCGTTACCGCCAGATAGCAGAACAGATCAAGCAGGCGATTCATGCCGGTACGCTGGCACCCGACAGCCGTCTGCCGTCGGTGCGGACCCTGGCGACGCAGTATAACGTCAGCCTCACCACCGCCCTGAAAACATTACGTACGCTGGAGGATGAGCGCTACGCCATTGCCCGGCCTAAATCGGGCTTTTTTGTCGCACCACAGCGCCATCGGCCGCCTCAGTTGCCCGCCGTCAGTGAACAGCCGCGCGCCATCGCCCCACTCGACGAACAGACTGAGCTGCATCTGGCAATGCTCGGTTCCGACTGCCGGGTACGGCTCGATCTGGCGAACGGCGACAGCGCGCTCTATCCGGTAAAGAAGCTCGGCTTACTGATGCGCCAGATGGGCTACAGCAAACCCGCGCTGCTGGGTAACACCGTCAAAGGCACCGGTTATGCGCCGTTAAAAGTGGAGATTGCCCGCCGGGCGGTCGATTACGGCTGCAATATCAGCACTGACGATATCCTGATCACCAACGGCTGCATTGAAGCGATCTCGCTGTCGCTGCGCGCCACCACCCAGCCTGGCGACGTGGTGGCAGTCGAATCGCCCTGCTATTTCGTGCTGCTGCAGATGCTGCATAACCTCAATCTGCGAGTGATCGAAGTCGACGCCGGGCCGGAAGGCTATGTGAATGTCGCGAAGCTCACCGGACTGTTTCAGCGCAAAGCGGTACGGGTGTTTCTGACCCTGTGCAACATTAATAATCCGCTGGGCAAAAGCATCCCAAACGAGCAGAAAGCCTATATCGCGCGTCAGGCGGATGAAAATGATGTGGTGATCATTGAGGACGATATTTTTGGCGATACCGCCTTTGGCGAACGCCGCCCTTTCCCGATGCGCGCCTTTAGCCCGAACGCCATTCTGTGCAGTGGCTTCTCCAAAACCGTGGCGCCCGGCATCCGCATCGGCTGGGTACACAGCGTTAACTACATGCGCAAAATCGCCTCCCTGAAATATACCTCGACCATGGGCACGTCGGTATTGTCGCAGGCGGCGGTAGCCGAGTTGCTGCGCAGCGGCGGCTATGATGCGCATCTGCGCAAACTGCGGCGTGAGCTGGCGCAGCAAATCAGCGCCATGCGTCAGTCGGTGCTGCGGGAGTTTCCGGCGGGAACCCGGGTTTCGGACCCAGAAGGGGGGTATGTGTTATGGGTGGAGATGCCGCCACAGGCGCTGAATGTGCGGTCGCTGTTTCTGAAAGCGCGCAATGCGGGCATCGGCATTGCGCCGGGCCATATTTTCGCCACCGATCAGCGCTACGATCACTGTTTCCGGCTCAACGCCGGTTTTGGCTGGAATGCTGAAGTGGAACAGGCGATACAACAGCTGGCGCAGTGGTGCCAGCTGTCGTTAACCGGGCTGCAGGATTAAGCGTCGCGCCAGGCAGTCTCAACCTCTTCAGCCAGAATCTGCACCGCCCGCTCAATATTCTCCGCATCCGGCACGTAGTTCATCCGCATGCATTGATGGGTGTGTGGCCAGTCATGCTCCAGCCCAGGAAAGAAGAAGTGGCCCGGTACCATCAGTACGCCGCGTGCTTTGAGCCGCTGGTAGAGCATTTCGGTGCTGATCGGCAGATCGCGGAACCACAGCCAGAGGAAAATCGCTCCTTCCGGTTTGTGGATCAGGCAGCGCTCTTCCGACAGATAGCGGCGCAGGATAGCAATCGTCTGCTGCACTTTCTGCTGATAAAACGGCTTAATCACCTCTTCTGACAGGCGCAACAGATCGCCCCGGCGAATCATTTCACCGGCAATCGCCGGTCCGATGCTGCCCGGCGCCAGGCTGATGATGCCGTTCATATTGCTCAGCGCGCCGATGGTTTTCTCGTCAGCGATAATAATGCCGCAGCGCGCGCCTGGCAGGCCGAGCTTCGACAGACTCATGCAGAGAATAATGTTGGGGTTCCACAGCGGGCGAACCTCACTGAAGATGATACCGGGAAACGGTACGCCATAAGCGTTATCGATCAGCAGCGGGACATCATGCTGCTGTGCCAGCGCATCCAGCTGCAGCAGCTCATCGTCAGTGATCACGTTGCCGGTGGGATTGGTCGGACGTGACACGCAGATCAGTCCGATATCGTCATTCATCGGCAGATGTTCGAAATCGACGTGATACTTAAACTGGCCGGCCGGCAGCAGTTCAATGTTCGGTTTAGCCGAGACAAACATGCCCTCTTCCAGTCCGGCATCGGCATAGCCGAGATACTCTGGCGCCAGCGGGAACAGCACGCGCTTTTTGCTGCCATCAGCCCGACGGCCGGCGAACAGGTTAAACAGATAGAAGAAGGCGCTCTGGCTGCCGTTGGTCAGCGCAATGTTCTGCGCGCTGATTGGCCAGCCCAGCTGCTCGCGCAGCAGTTCTGCCAGCGCCTCCAGCAACGTTGCTTTGCCACGCGGGCCATCATAATTGCAGAGCGCCTCGCTGAGCTTGCCTTCCTCATGCATCTGCTGCAACAGTTGCTGAAAATAGTCGTTCATGGCCGGGATTTGCGCCGGATTACCGCCACCCAGCATGATGGTGCCGGGGGTGCGCAAACCCGCGCCCATATCTTCCATCAGACGTGAGATGCCGGAATGTTGGGTAAATTTGTCGCCGAACTGAGAAAAGGACATAGCGGTTAAAAATTTGTGATAGCTAATCGGGGGTCCACCATAACGCCCGCCATCGGCGGGCGCAATGGAAAGGCGCAGGGATTACTTCAGCGCCTGCGGGTTAACACAGTTTTTATCGACCTTGCCACTGAGCGCAGCGATCAGATTATCCACCGCATCCAGCATCATGCCGTAGCGGGTTTCGTGGGTCGCGGAACCGATGTGCGGCAGCGTCACCACGTTGGGCAGCGACAGCAACGGCGAGTCAGTAGGCAGCGGTTCTTTTTCGAACACATCCAGCCCGGCGGCGTGTAGTTTTCCCGCCTGCAGGGCAGCGATGAGCGCATTCTCATCTACCACCGGCCCGCGTCCGGCGTTGATCAGCACCGCTTCCGGCTTCATCAGGGCGATTTGCTCTGCCCCGATCAGATGGTGAGTCTGTTCAGTCAGCGGCAGGCTGATGCAGACAAAATCACTCTGTTCCAGCAGCGTCTCCAGTTCACAGCGCTCTGCGCCAAACCGCGACTGCGCTTCCTGATGTTCCCGCCGCGCGTTGTAGAGGATCTTCATGCCAAAACCAAAGTGGGCACGCTGCGCCAGCGCCATGCCGATGCGGCCCATGCCGAGGATACCCAGCGTTTTATGGTGCACATCGATGCCAAAGCGTTCCGGACCAATGCTCTTCTGCCAGTTACCCGCTTTCACCCAGGCATCCAGTTCCGGTACGCGACGCGCGGTGCTCAGCACCAGCGCCATGATGGTATCGGCAACGGTTTCCGTCAGCACGGTCGGGGTGTGCATCAGCACCACGTGGCGCTGGTTCAGCGCGTCGACATCAAAATTGTCATAGCCGACAGAGACGCTGGAGCAGGCGCGCAGTTTTGGCATTTTTGCCAGTAGCTCACCATTCACTTTCCCGCCTGAGCCCAGCAGACCTTCCGCCTGTGCCAGCGCCTCAGCATGCTGCTGCTGGCTGGCGGGCGACAGGTCACTGATTTCAGTAATGTCAGCGTGCGCTGCCAGGCGGGCGCGCAGGTCATCAGGCAGTTTTTTATACAGAATCACAGCGGGTTTCATTCAGTGGCTCCCGGTCATTAAAACAGTGACGGGCGGCGCTCGGGCCGCCCGGAAGATAAGGGCTAACGTCTGGGCTTACGCTTTCAGGCGTGTTTCGCCCCGTGCAGCGGAGGCGTCGTCTTATTCTGCGCCGGTTTAACAATCAGCGTCAGCCACACTGACACCAGCAGCGCCGATCCCATAAAGATGTAGGAGGCTGACGGACTGCCGGTGGCACCATTAAGATAGCCGACAATCCACGACCCGATAAACGATCCGAGCGCACCCATACTGTTGATCAGCGCCATCGCCCCGCCGGAGACATTGCGCGGCAGCATTTCAGGAATGATGGCGAAGAACGGGCCGTAAGGGGCATACATCGCCGCACCGGCAATCACTAACAGGGTATAGGAGAGCCAGAAGTTGCCCGATCCCAGCAGATAAGAGCCGAGGAACGCCAGCGCGCCAATCAGCAGCAGTGGCCAGACAAACAGCTTACGGTTTTGCGTCTTATCCGAGGCCCAGGATACCACCACCATCGCAATGGTCGCCGCCAGATAAGGCACTGCAGACAGCCAGCCCGCTTCGACCATCCCCATCTGGGTGCCATTACGCAGAATCGACGGTAACCACAGCACGAAACCGTAAACGCCGATGCTCCAGGCGAAATATTGCAGGCAAAGAATAATCACGTTGCGGTTACGGAACGCTTCGCTGTAATTACGCACCGCTTTGATGTTGTCCTGCTCTTTTTGCAGTTCCGCCTGCAGTGCAGCTTTCTCGGCATCGCTCATCCAGCGCGCCTGCGCCGGTTTGTCCTGCACCAGGAACCACCAGGCGACCGCCCAGATTACCGCCGGGATCCCTTCGAAAATAAACATTTCACGCCAGCCGAAGGATTCGATCAGGTAGCCTGACACCACCGACATCCACAGCACCGTCACCGGGTTACCGAGGATCAGGAAGGTATTGGCGCGTGACCGTTCAGATTTGGTGAACCAGTTACTGATGTAAATCAGCATCGCGGGCATCACCGCCGCCTCAACCACCCCGAGGATAAAGCGGATCGCCGCCAGCATCGGAATGTTGCTGACCACACCGGTCAGCGAGGCACAGCCGCCCCACAGGATCAGGCACCAGAAAATCAGTTTCTTAACGCTACGGCGTTCGGCGTAAATCGCCCCAGGGATCTGGAAGAAAAAATAGCCGAGGAAGAACAGCGCGCCCAGCAGAGAGGACATGCCTTTAGTAATGCCGAGATCGTCGTTTATTCCCGCCGCCGAGGCAAAGCTGAAATTGGCGCGGTCGAGATAGGCCAGGCTGTAGGTGATAAACACGATGGGCATGATGAACCACCAGCGTTTTGGCGCGATTGTCTGCGTTTTCATCGAGAACTCCTGTGTCAATATGTGAGGCGCGGGCTACGCGTCGCCGAGTTGCTGACGCGTCGGCAGACCTTCGCTGTCGCCAATCACCTGAATCGCCATCGAACCAATTTTGTTACCGCGCTGAATCGCCTGCGTCAGGCTCATACCTTCCAGCAGCGCACTGACCACCCCAACAGCAAAACCGTCACCAGCGCCCACGGTGTCGACCACGTTATCGACTTTAACCGCGGCAACCTGACCTTTTTCGCCTTCAGCGGTTTTATACCAGGCACCGTCACAGCCGGTTTTAATCACCACCGCTTTCACCCCTTTATCGAGGTAGAAATCGGCAATCGCCTCGGGCTGACGATAACCGGTCAGAATCAGCCCCTCTTTTTCGCCCGGCAGTACCCAGTCGGCGTACTCCGCCAGCAGATTAAGCTGCTTACGCATCTCCTCTTCGCTGCGCCACAGCACCGGCCGCAGGTTGGGGTCGAAAGAGAGGGTTTTACCGCGCGCGCGCATCTCTTTGGCCGCATGTTTCAGTAGCGCCAGCGAACTGTCGGAGATCGCCGCTGCCACGCCACTCAGATGCAGATGGCGGGCAGAGCCAAAATAGTCAGCGTCGAAATCCTCAACCGACAGATGGCTGGCCGCCGAGCCCTTACGGAAATACTCCACCAGCGGATCGGAGCCGTCATCGACTTTGGATTTAAGCTGGAAGCCGGTTGGATAGCGGTTATCGACCGTCACCTGGCGGTGATCGATACCCTCTTTCTCCAGTTGCTGACAGATAAAGCGGCCAAAGGCATCATCGCCAACGCGGCTGACCCAGCCCACTTTCAGGCCAAGACGCGCCAGGCCGGTCGCCACGTTCAGTTCGGCACCCGCCGCACGTTTAATAAAAGTTTCTGCCGCCGCCAGATCGCCGGTTTCACGGGCGATAAACATCGCCATCGCTTCTCCGATGGTGACAACATCAAGCGTACCGTTGTGATGCGTAGTCATCTTCACTCCTCAAACGTTGCGCAGCAGCGACACATAGTGACGGGTGACCGCAATCAGATCGTCGCCTTCCAGCGGAAACTCAATGCCGCGCGGTGCCGTGGCGGGCAGCTGTTGCAGCAGCGCGCGCCACGCATCGCCAGCCTCATCAAGCGCAATTGCCCGGTAGCTGTCATGGTGCGGGATCGCCGCTTTCACATGCACATAACTGACCTGCGACGCCAGCCGTTGCGCGGCCTGCATCGCATCTTCGCCGGTCCAGCACCAGTTGCCCATATCAAACGTCATGCCGATCGGCAGCGCCGCCGCGTGGACCGCCGCAAAAAACTGCACGCTGGGGTCGAGCCTGCCGTGCACCGTCTGGTCATTTTCCACCGTCAACGGCAACGGCGAGTCTGCCAGCAATGATGAAAGCGACGCCGGAAGCGTACCGTTGAAGGGGCCCAGCGCCAGTTTCAGACGTTGTGCGTTTAACTGGCGTGCTTCTTCAAAGTAGTGAGTTATCCGCGGATTTACGTCACCGTCATCACAAAACAGCGTATCCGGCACCGAATAACTGGCGCGCAGCTGATGCTGCGTCACCGCGGCAGCCAGCGCTGGCAGATCGGCCAGCGTGGCGTCATCGAACAGTTCACGACGGATTTCGACACCGTCAGCGCCTGCCTGCTGAATGATCGGCAGCAGTGCAGTCTGACCGCCGAGTGCGGCAATCTGCGTATGGCCGTAAGCGGCAGTCACCACGATAATGTCAGGCTTCATGTTGTGCTCCATCGGGGCGTTTAACTAAGTTCTGTAAAAACCCTAGATGGAACCGGTTCCAAAGCAAAGCAGCAAAGGATGAAATTATGATCGTGCTCACGAAGCGAGCACGCAGTTGACGAGTAAAAGTCTGAAAATCAGATCAGCGGAGCGGCTGGCTGGAGCCACGAACAATCAGTTCGCCAGAGAAGACCTGTTCGCCGACCGGCAGATCGCTGCCTTCAATACGGGCAATGACGCGTTCCAGCGCGCTGTAGCCAATCTGCCAGGTGGGCTGTTTCAGCGTGGTAATGCCGACGCCCGCCAGCGCAGCCCACTCCAGCTCGTCGAAGCCGAGCAGACCGATATCGCTGCCCCAGTGCAGATTGATGCGCTGCAGCGATCGCGCGACCTGCAAGGTCAGCGCGCCGTTCGCCACCATGACCGCGCTGCGTTTACCCGCATGGCGCTGGTGAAAGTCGCGCAGCGCCTGATCCAGCGCGGCGGGCTGATGCAGCGCCAGCTCGGCATTTTCATGCTGCACCTGCGGATGGGCCGCCAGCACCTGGCGGAAAGCCTGCAAACGTTCACGACGCGTATTGACGCTGCCCAGCGGCTCGCTAAGAAACAGCAGCGCCTCGTAGCCGTTATCGACCAGATGACGCGTTGCTGTCTCCGCCGCTTCGGCATTGTTCAGGCCCACTACGTCACAGGGAAAATCGGGGATTTTGCGGTCAATCAGCACCATCGGCAGCAGGGATTGTTGCAGATGACTCAGCACCTCTTCGCGCATCCCCACCGCATTGACCACAATGCCTTCCACCTGATAGCTACTCAGCAGCTGCAGATAGTGCTGTTCCAGGTCCACTTCATTGTTGGTATTACACATCAGCAGGGTGAAACCCTGTTCGCGGCAGGCCGCTTCAATGCCGCTCATCACATCAACCGAATAGGGGTTGGTGATGTCGGCGATGATCAGTCCAATCAGCCGGGTACGGCCACGCTTCAGGCCACGCGCCATCTGGCTTGGACGATAGCTGAGGTCAGCAATGGCCTGCTCAATCCGGGCCTTTAGATCGGCTGACAGAAGATGCAGCTCACCATTGAGATAGCGTGAAACGCTGGTTTTTCCGGTTCGTGCCGCGTGAGCAACATCGCTGATGGTGGCGCGAGGCGGCCTGATTTTCATGAAATATCCTGCAAAAGTAGAAACCAGGCAGAGACTAGCACAGCCGCGTCCAGTCGCAAAAAAGCACAGCTGCTAGGCCGGTAATTGCAGCCAGGGCTGCCACAGCGTCTGTAATTGCGGCGGCGGCGTGCCATTCAGCAGCTGTAACATCATCTTTGCCAGTTGCTCGCCGACCTGTTGCTGTGCTGCCTGCCGGATGGTGATCAGGGGATAATCAAGAATCGCATCGCGCGGTAACCCGTCCCAGCCGATCAGCATAATGGCGTGATCGCCCTCTGCCCGCCCGGCCTGCTGCAGTGCGACCACGGCGCCTTCCGCCAGTGGACCGCAATCGGTAATGATGGCGTCGGGCGGATTTTGCTGTGCCAGCCAGGCACAGGTCTGCTGGTAGCCGGCACGCCGCGTAGCGGGTACCGCGGCCTGCGCATAAGGCGTGGCGGTACCGAGCGCATCCAGATAGCCCTGACGACGATCACGTACCCCGGTGCGGGTTTCATTGCTGCCCAGCCAGGCAATCTGCCCTTTTCCCTGTGACAGACAATAGCCGACCGCCAGTTGCGAACCGGCCGCATGATCCACATCAAACCAGGCGTAGCGTGGCGGCAGATCGCTGCGCCCCAGCGCCAGAAAGCGAAGGTCGGTCTGCAGCAACGTGGAGAGCCGCTTGTCCTGCGGGGTGATATGGGTAACAACGATGGCATCCACGGCGCGACTGCGCAGCAGACGGGTCAGGAATGGCTGGCTCTGCGGTTTATCAGCCAGCAGCAGCAGATCGATTTCGTGGTGGGCAAGGCGTTGATCCAGCGCCAGCAACATTTCACTGAAGTGGCCGTCGCTCAGTGGCGATGTACCGATCGGATAGAGCAAACCGACTGCATTGGCGCGTCCGGTTTTCAGACGACGGGCGGCTGCATTAGCCCGATAGCCGCGACGTTGCGCCTCTTCTTCGATCCGTATACGGGTCTCCTGTGCAACATCCTGATACCCGTTGAGCGCGCGGCTGACCGTGGTGACAGAAAGCCCTAATGCCGCAGCAATCGCTTTAAGTGACATAAAACACGACCCGCTGATCAAATTTCGATCAGACTACCATAAAGCCTGAAGTGGCTCTATGGACAGAAACCTTACTGGAACCTTTAACACTCATCTTTACAGAAAAAGCCAATAGCGTGAATGCGCCCCCGTTCGGGGGCGACCGCAATCAGCCGAGCGGGCTGAGGGTAATTTCAACACGACGGTTTTGCGCTTTTCCAGCCTCGGTACTGTTGCTGGCGACCGGATTATCAGGGCCTGCGCCCTGAGTACGCAGACGATCGCTGGCAACACCCTGGACGATCAGTGCGCTGGCGACGCTCTCGGCACGCTGCTGTGACAGACGCATATTCAGGGCGCGCGTTCCGGTGCTGTCGGTATAACCCACCACATTTACCGCGGTTTTCGGATACTCTTTCAGTACCATTGAAACGCCGGTCAGGGTATTCGCGCCCGCCGGTTTCAGGTTGCTGCTGTTCGAGTCAAACGTCACGTTGTTCGGCATATTAAGAACGATGTTATCGCCTTCACGGGTCACGCTGACGCCAGTACCGCGCATCTTGTCACGCAGCTTCGCTTCCTGCACATCCATGTAATACCCGACACCGCCACCCAGCGCTGCGCCGCCTGCGGCACCAATCAGTGCGCCTTTGCCGCGATCTTTCTTGGATGAAGAGAGTACACCAACCCCAGCACCCACTAAGGCACCCAGACCGGCACCTACACCTGACTTACCCGCCTGCGATTCGCCGGTGTAAGGGTTGGTGGTACAGCCGGACAGGGCCAGGCTTCCGCTCAATAACAAGGTAATCGCGATCAATTTCTTCTGCATTTTTGTTCCCTTACGTTCGACACACAGGGGAAAACTGTCCCCATAAGCGGCACGATTATGCCGCGTAAAAGTCAGGAAAGGATAAGGGAAAGTCTTAAATTGCCCGTAACGGCGCTTAAAGATTGTCAGGATGGCAAAAACAACCGGTCTGGTGATCGTTTATCAGTCCGCAGGCCTGCATAAAGGAATAGCATATTGTCGGGCCGATGAATTTAAAGCCACGCTGTTTAAGCGCCTTAGAGAGCGCGATGGCGTGCGCTGAGGTAGTGGGTGCCAGCTTGTAGTCAGGATAATGGTGAATAATTTGCGCGTTATCGACAAATTGCCAGACGAAGCGGGCAAAATCCTCACCCTTTGCTTCCATCGCCAGAAACGCCCGGGCATTGGCGATAATGGCGGCAATTTTGCCGGGGTGACGAATAATTCCACTGTTCTGCAGCAGCCCTGCCACATCCTGATCGTCCATTAACGCAATCGCCTGCGGGTCAAAATGGTGAAACGCCGCACGGTAATTCTGCCGCTTTTTCAATACTGTGATCCAGGATAATCCCGCCTGCTGCCCTTCAAGGCAGAGCATCTCAAACAGCGCGCGCTTGTCGGTTTGCGCCACGCCCCATTCGGTATCGTGGTAGGTCAGATAGAGGGGATCCTGGGTTACCCAGCCGCATCGTTGCATTATCGGGTTCCTTATCGCAGAAAAATTTTATCGGGGCGCTTGATCTTAGAAACAATCGGTCAATAGTTAAACAACTAACGACTATATGATGATCGGTACTTTCACGACGAGTAAACAGGCTCACAAACCGGTGGTTAATCCAGACGCCCGGGAATAACTTCAGCCTCCGACTGGAGAGGGTATGGTGCAGAAAAGTGGGTGGAGAGGCCAGCGCTATCGGATACGCGTCTGGTGTGGTGCAGGACTTTTATTTTTGACGCAACCGACCTTTGCCTGGGGCGGCGACTTTGCTGCGCCCGCAATGACCGTGGCTCACCCCGATTACGACACCATTCTGGCAGAAAAAATCTCCCGCTCGTCGCTCGACTTCAGCAATGAGAATCGCGCCCTGTTCGAGGCCGCGCTCAATTCGCCGGCCAGCCTGCCGGTAGAGCTGCACAGTGAAACCGGCACCGTCGGGACCACGCCGCTGGGAAAACGCTATCGCGCCGGACTGGAACTGCCGGTCGGCGACGCCGTTACCACCGGTCCGGTGGCGCAATATGCGGTCGATCCTCAGCAGATGGGCTGCCTGCAATGTGACTACAGCGATCAGCAGAGCCGTGAGCAGGTTGCCAGCGTCGGCTGGCGTGTCGATCTGCAGCAGGGATGGATTACGCCGTGGGCTCAGCTCAGCTACAGCCGTCCCCTGAACGAGTCGTCACAAAACGATCGGCGCGAGACGGCAGTCGGCACGCGTCAGGAGAGCGGAATTGATCTTAGCGTGGGGGCACAGCTGCCGTTAAACCGTAATCTGGCCGCTTTCGCCTCGTTTTCACAAAACAGTGCGCTGAATAGTGATGAGCCGTTGCTGTATAGTCTCGGCATCAGCGCCAGCTTCTAGGCGGGGCATAAAAAGAGAAAGGACGTCAGTCGTTTAAAATATAATGAGTCCGCTAATCATTATACTGGTAACACTATGCGCAACGATTTGACAATTATTGGCCGTGAAATCACGGTCTTCGTACTGGCAGCACTCTTTCTCGCCCTGTTGATTTTGCCCATCTATATCGATGTGGCCTGGATGAACGATGCGCTGCACGAAACCTCTTTTACTGAAACCACCCAGGAAATTATGCTGGCGGTGATTGCCGTCCTGTTCTTTATCACTGCCCATCGCCGTCCGGCACAGCGCGGCGCGCTGACCTTAGTGGCGGGCTTCTATAGCTGTATGCTGATCCGTGAACTCGACTTTGTGTTTGATACTATCCAGCACGGCAGCTGGATCTGGTTCGCGCTGGCGGTGACGGCCGGTTGTCTGGCCGTCGCGCTGCGGACGCCGAAAAAACCCTGCACGCGCTGGCCAGGCTGCTGCAACACCGCAGCTGGCCGGTGATGGCTTCCGGTTTTCTGGTGGTGCTGGTCTTTTCCCGCCTGTTTGGCATTCATTCGCTGTGGCAGCATCTGATGCTGGGCGATTACAACCGCGTGGTTAAAAACATGGCGGAAGAGGGTACCGAGCTGCTGGGTTACGGCCTCTGCTGGCTGGCTTCAGTGCGTTATTTATGGCAAACGCGCCCGGCGGCTGTCGCCGTCAGTGCGACCCAGCCCGCCGCTGCCCGTCATGCCACCTCCCCGGCGACCTCTCACTGATAATGCTCGCGCTTTTTGAGCGATCCGCACCCTTAAAAAAGGTACAATAAACACTTCTGCGTCGGCGGCGATGTCCCGACGCAAGGTGTTCGTTAACCTCAGGTCTTTTCATGTCAGTCAAAATCTTAACTTCAACGCTCATTGGCCTGGATGCCTTCCGTCAGGACCCGCTGACCGCGCTGCAACAGGCGGAGAACGGTACGCTGGCGGTGTTAGAGGATTACGCGCCGGTGATGTACGCCATCACCCCGGCGCGTCTGGCGCAGCTCCTGGCGCTGGAAGCCGCTGCCCGGCAGCCGAATGATGTGGCGCTGGATGACAGCCTGTATGACGATGCGCCTGCGGCCATCTCTGCGCCGGTCGGTAAGTTCGCCATGTATGCTGGCTGGCAGCCCGACGCCGACTTTACCCGCCAGGCCGCCATCTGGGGCGTGGCGCTGAGCGAACCGGTAACCGCCACCGAGCTGGCGGCCTTTGTCGCCTACTGGCAGGCAGAAGGTCGGCTGTTTCACCATGTGCAGTGGCAACAAAAACTGGCGCGCAGCATTCAGATGAACCGCGCCGCCAACGGCGGGCAACCGAAGCGTGATATCACGCAGTTGCCTGACCCTGACCGTACCATTCCCGATGGTTTCCGAGGTGAGTGATGAAAACGCCGAACGATCTCTTTAGCCGTCTGAAAAGAATGATGCCTGCCGGCACCCGACCAAAATTTTCTAATGGCGAAGAGCTGCTGGCATGGAATCAGGAGCAGGGCCGTCTGCGCTCTGAAGCGATTGTGCGTGAAAACCGCGCCATGAAAATGCAGCGCATTATGGGCCGCTCCGGTATCCGTGAACTGCATATGAACTGCTCGTTTGATAACTACCGGGTGGAAAATGAGGGCCAGCGCAAAGCGCTGGATCTGGCGCGGCAGTACGCCGCCGAATTTGACGGCAGTATTGCCAGCTTTGTTTTTTCGGGCCGTCCCGGCACCGGTAAAAACCATCTGGCGGCGGCGATTGGTAACGATCTGATCCTGCGCGGTAAGAGCGTGCTGATCGTCACGGTCGCCGATCTGATGTCGAGCATGAAAGGCACCTTCAGCGGCAGCAGCGGCATTACCGAAGAGCGACTGATTCAGGACCTCAGCAGCGTTGATCTGCTGGTGATTGATGAGATTGGCATGCAGAGCGAGTCCCGCTACGAAAAAGTCATCATCAATCAGATCGTGGATCGCCGATCCTCCTCCAAGCGTCCGACCGGCATGCTTTCTAACCTTGACCATGCCGGTATGAACGCGCTGCTTGGCGAACGCGTCATGGACCGGATGCGACTTGGAAACAGCCTCTGGGTGCGCTTCGACTGGGAAAGTTATCGCAGCCGGGTCCGCGGCGACGAATATTAATCCCCTGCCCGCCGGGCTGACCACACGGCTGAGCGGCGTCTCTGCACTCAGCCGGCGTAACGCCGCCGGACCGATTCATCGTCAGTCGCCCTGCTGCTGACCTGCCTGCGCCGCGTTGCCAGCCAGGCGGCAGGCCGGGTGGAGTCCGCCATGAACCTGCTTGATTACGCTGTAATTGCGCTCTACGCGCTGATGATTGTGCTGATCACGCTGTGGGCGATGCGCAGAGTCGGCAATACCCGTGATTTCTTTACCGCCGGTGGCCGGATGCCCTGGTGGCTCTCCGGCATTTCCCACCATATGTCTGGCTACAGCGCCGCCGTTTTTGTGGCTTATGGCGCGGTGGCGTACAACATGGGCATTACCATCTGGTTTTGGTGGGCGCTACCGATCTCGCTGGCGGTGTTGATCGGTTCATCGCTGTTTGCCCCGCGCTGGGCCAGGCTGCGTGGTTATATGCAGATTGAATCCCCTACCGAGTATCTGCTGACCCGCTATAACCTGCCGACCCAGATGGTGCTGGCCTGCAGCGGCGTGCTGCTAAAAACGGTGGATGTCGGGGCGAAATGGGCCGCCATTGCGGTGATTATCAACGTCTTTACCGGCCTCGAACTGCCAGCGGGCATTGCCATTGCTGGCGGGCTGAGTCTGTTTTACAGCATCATCGGCGGTCTGTGGGCCGATGCCTGCAACGATTTTGGTCAGTTTCTGGTGCAGTTTGTCGCCGCGCTGGTGATGCTGGTGGCGGTTGGGCTGCAGCTCGGCGGCGCTGGCGCACTATTGACGATCTGGGATCGGCTGCCGGCCAGCCACCTGCAAATCGTGCAGGGCCCTTACACCACCGGCTTTATCTTCTCCTGGTTGCTGATCTACACCCTGAGTTACAACGGCGGCACCTGGAATCTGGCGCAGCGGTTTATCGCCGCACCGGACGGACGCGAAGCGCGCAAGGCGGCGCTGCTGTCAGCGGCGCTCTATCTGATCTGGCCACTGGTGCTGTTCTGGCCGATGTGGGCCGCACCGCTGCTGTTTCCCAATCTGGCCGACCCGTCGCGCGCCTGGTCGATGATGGCGATGCAGTTACTGCCCAACGGTCTGATCGGACTGATGCTGGTGGCGATGTTTACCCATACGCTTTCCATGACCTCTTCAGACGCTAATGCTATTACGGCGGTGGTCACCCGCGATATTCTGCCTGCTATCTGGCCACGTACTTTTCCGCGCGGCCAGAGTTCACTGCCGGTGGCGCGCTGTATTACCTTCCTGTTTATTCTCACCACGCTGGTGATCGCCCTGAATGCCAGCCGGTTCGGCGGCGTACTGTCGCTGCTGGTTATCTGGTTTGGCGGGCTGGTCGGGCCGATTTCAATTCCGATGCTGCTGGGCCTGCTGCCCGCTTTTCGTCGCTCTGGCAGCACAGCGGCGCTGGTCAGCTGGGCCACAGGCGTCGGCACCTTTTTCTGCGTACGGTTTGTGATCGACGACGCCAGTCTGGCGACCCTGGTGGCAGCGCCGGTGTTTTCCTCGTTGCTGCTGTTTACCCTGATGGGCTGGCTGCGTCGCTCGCCGGTCAGCCCGCAGGTCGATGCGCTACTGGAGGCGCTTAATCAGGATCGCCCCGTGCCGGCTACCGCCCCGGAGCAACAGAAAATCCTGCGTTAAGCCTTTCTCGCCCGGCCGGCCAGCGGGATCTCACCTCGTTGTGTGAAACAGCGCGCAAAAGTGTGGGATGACGAACCGGCACAGGCTGATACACTGAATTATTCCTCCTCTGTTGGGTGAATCCGCCATGAAAGCAAACGGCAAAGGTCCCGCCTTACTGCGACTTAATAACCAGAAACGGGTAATGACCCAGTTGCGGAGACTGCGCGTCACTTCGCGCCAGGATCTGGCCCAGGCCTTATCGCTCAGCAAAAATACGGTCTCACTGATCATTGATGATCTGCTGGAGCAGGAGCTGATCGAAGAGCTGGGGCCGGTCAGCGTGGCTGCGGCCGGACGGCCCAAAATTGAGATTAGCCTGCGGCCAGAGAAGCTAAAAAGCGCAGGAGTAATGGTGGAACGCAATGTGATCCACTGGCGGGTCTGCGACTACTTTTCTCAGGTGCTGGCTGAACAGACGCTGCGTACCGATACTGAAAATCCGACCCGTCTGCTGGCCGAACTGGCGATGCTATGCCGGGAACTGGCCGGTCGTTATCCCGATTTACTGGGTATCGGCCTGGGTTTTCCCGGCATCGTCGATCCCCGGCGCGGCTGGATGCATCTCTCTTCACACCTCGACTGGCAGGATGTGGATCTGCTGACCGCGCTGCGTAAGCACGTCCGGTTACCGATCCGCATCATGAACAATGTGAAAGCTGCAGCACTGCTGGCGGTACAGCAACGCGGTCTGTCAGTCGACAGCGGTCATTTTTATCTGCGTATCTCGGAGGGGATTGGCGGGGCCCTGGTGCAGCACGGTGAAGTCTTTACCGGCCACAGCTGGACCGCCGGTGAAGCGGGCCATCTGACGGTGCAGCCTGAAGGCCCGCGCTGTAGCTGCGGCCGCCGCGGCTGTCTTGAGGCGTTGATCAGCCAGCCAGCGGTAAAACAGCAGCTGGCGCAGCGCCAGCCTGGTCTGAGCTGGCAGAACCGCGACAGCGCGCCGCGGATAGTGGATGAGGTGATGGCGCAGGCGGGCAGCTATCTGGGGGTGGCGCTGAGCCAGATTATGCTGCTGCTCAATCCGGCGACCATCATGATTGATTGTCCGTGGAATGCCAGCCCGGTCTTTTGCAAGGCGGTACGCGATAACACCCAGGCCAGCGCCCTCGCCTTTACCGCCGCGCATACCCAGCTGCTTTTTCTTGATAACCGCATCGACCCGGCCAACGGGCTGGCGCTGGCGCTGATTGAGCAGACCGAGCAGCGGGTCGGTTGACACGGGTTATCAGGCAGCGTGAGCTGCCTTTTTTTATGATCGGACGTCACTAACCGGCACGCTGATCGCCTCGTCTGCTTCGCGCGGGTCAATATTAAACTTATCCAGTACGCGCGCATGGATTTTCTCCAGCGGCAGTCCAGCCGTTTCTGGCAGATAGCGAAAAGTGAAGAAGTACATACCCAGTGAAAACAGCGCAAACAGCAACAACGGGAAACCGCCGTGGAACATCTCAAGCAGGAAAGCGTTGCTGTTGAGGATCGGGAACGTGGTGCTGATAACAAAGTTTGCCATCGACATGGCGCAGATGGAGATGCCCACGCAGATTGATCGAATTTCGGTGGGAAACAGCTCGCCGAGTACGGTCCAGACAATCTGTCCCCAGGTCATACCAAAGAACACCATGTAGGCAAACAAACCCACCACCGCCAGCAGCCCTGGCAGTCGGTAATAGAACGCGATAAAGGTATAGGCGAGGAAAATGGCGGAGGTAATCGCACCCAGCAGCAACAGCTTACGCCGCCCGACTTTATCGATCAGCGCCATCCCCATCAGCACGCCGACAAACTGGCAGACTGACAGCCAGAACGTCTGCAGCAGCGCTGAATCAGTGCTGCCGGAGACATTTTTCAGCAACGTCGGGCCGAAATACTGAATCACGTTGATGCCGCTGATTTGGTTGCCCACCGCCAGACCAATACCGATGATCAACAACGGCAGCGTGGTTTTATTCAGACGGAAGCGGGATTGATGGCGGCTGGCGGCCTCATCAGAGAACGACTGTTTAATCTCATCGAATACGCTCGCTGCGTGTGCCGGGTTTGAAATTTTACTCAGGGTATCCAGCGCCTCTTTGTCTTTGCCTTTCAGCACGTTCCAGCGTGGCGACTCCGGAATAAAAGCAATGAAAAAGATGAACAGCGCGCACGGCACCAGCGCGGTGGCCAGAATGTAACGCCAGCCGATATCAACCATCGCCTCGGGCAGCATCGATTTATTGATGATGTAGTTGGTCAGCAGCACCACCGATTGTCCACCAACGCAGCAGACGGCGTAGAGCGCGCTGGTGCGGCCGCGAAACTTCGACGGTGACAGTTCTGCCAGATAGATCGGCGAGATCACTGAGGCCAGGCCAATCGCTAATCCACCGAGGATGCGGAACGCGACAAAGGTGAAAAAGTTGTGGGCGATAGCGGTGCCGACCACCGAGGCGGTGAACAGCAACGCGGTAATGGCGAGTGATTTTTTGCGGCCAAATTTATCACTGAGCTTCGGGGCAATAAAACAACCCACCAGGCTGCCCAGCAGGATGTTTGACACGGCCCAGCCGGTTTCAGCTGGGGTGAGCTGAAAATAGTCACTGAGCGGTTCGATAGCACCAGAGATAATCGATGAGTCATAGCCCATCAGCAGACCGCCAAAGGCGGCGACGGTGCAACAGAGCATGACATATTTCATGTTGTAGCGTTTTTGCCGGGTTTCCATTTTTCAGGCTCCTGTTCTCTACTGCCTGAACCGGATCGGTTCAGAAAGAGGAGGTATGATTGTCCGTGGTTTAAGTGTTTCAGCGCTTGGGTACTTGTGAAATATATTTTCTAAATAAGATAATTTGGATTAATTCTTTCGGAAGTGTGAGCCGCGTTGGAATTTTTTTGCGCGCGATGAGGAAAAACCATCATTAAATCTATTAATAATCAATGCTATAAAACATAACTGCGCAATTCACCTCACTATACGCATGATTGCAGCGGCGACGGTGGGTGCCGATAAGAAAGTGAAAAAGAGCAAGTCTGGTGAAAAAGCGCGCGAAATGAGACCGGAGAAGGCTGCTGCCATACGGCTGATTTTTAAGGGTATGCGGGTCGGTGCAGAGAGAGCGGTTTGCGGCCGCCGGGCGGGCAGCGTCTCAGAATCAATGTCCCTGCCCGGCTGATGAAATATAATTTCCAGTCATGATTTTTTCAGAACAAAAAACCGTTCTGACTATTGGCGGTCTGTTTAAAAAAAGAGCTGATCCTACAAAAATGTCCGATAGCCTTACCGCGCTCAGAAAGGTGAGGATGAGAGGTAAACCGGAACGGAATAAATTGCCCCGCCTGCCCGATAATCCGCAGGACTATGAAACGCATAAACGGTTCCTTTCACCGCCAAAAAGACCGCGTTATTGCTGATCTTCTTCAGGGCCTCTTTATCCGTGGTGATGATGAAAGGTGCATTATCATCATCGTTCAGACTTGCCATAAACGCGTTGTCATCTTTGGAGGCATCATACAAATAGAAGCGATACGAGAAGCCGGTAGTGGCACCGGCACTGACTTGTGTGATGTAAAGATTCGCCAGGTTGTTTACCTTCTCTTTCCTGACCAACTCTTGCTTAAGCGGTGAGAAGTGCCACATCCGGTAAGCGCCGAAAACGGCCGCGACCAGCAGCATCAGGAGAAGGTATCGCTTCTTAAAAGCCCGCGCGTTTTGCATAATCAATGCCCGCCCTAATCCAATACTGATCATCAGGATCATCACCGTAAGGCGCTGAGCCTGTCCAGTTCCCCCAGGCTGGGTCAGCTGTTCCTGCCCTGCTTTGTGCCCATCCTGCGCCTCTGAGTAACACCTCATCGGTAATCCCGGCAGCATGACCAACAGCACCGTAATGAAAGTTACCGAAGTTTTCGAATTGCGGGCCGCGCTGTTTGTAATCCCATGGGCCATGTCCTCTCACCTGCTGATAAAACCATAAATAGGTCAGCGCTGAGGGTCCGCGATGAAATCGCGCCATCATCATGTTATTGACAATGCTGACTCCAGAAGGTGTAAAAGAGGCGACATCATAGGGAGGATGAGGTGATGCAGCTAAAGTTGGGTATCTCACGCCTGCACTCTCTCGTTCCAGCTATCAGTAAACATGATGTTGCCGTCGCAGTGCTTCCAGGTGATTTTTTCGTAGCGAAGTTCTACACACTCAAGGTGGTTATGTTTTTCTTTGGTCGGATCTTTCGTGTCATGCATCACAGGAGAGATGCCGACAATCCTCACACCTTCAAGCAGCATGTTGAAGTATTCCCTTTCCTGTCCAGCGTCATCAATGCGATACCATTTAAACTCTGCTGACCTGAGGATTTGTCCCGTGGCAACGGCTTTATAAAGCCAGGGGCTGGACCTATCAAACTCTTTTTGAATAATCACAGCGGAATGCCTGCGTGTCCCGGTAATCTTTCCGGTCATTCCATCTGTCGGGATGCTCAGGTTATGGGAAAAACCGTTGATCTCAATGCTGCCATCGCGGTCCTGAACATCCACCGATCCTTGAATGTGAGTGCCGCCGTCGTCTTTGAGCCATAAGTAGGCAGGAATAGCCATGTTCCTTCATCCTTGTGTTGTGATTAAATCCCTACAAAGTGTATGTAATTGCCATTGCTGAGTAAATAACCAAATTGAACGGCACGCTATTATGAAATAAGGTTGCCCAGGAGGGCGACGGGACAGGTAAAACCTCCATTGAGCCTGTTCATAAAAACACGCTTTTCCAGGGCTATCTCCTGATTCCCAGCCTCTTCCCATCGATTACCCTGATCAGACCTGCCGCGCTGTTACAACACGTTTTCACCATAAAGCTGGCGATATTCTTTCGGCGTGGTGTCGTACCCTTTCCTGAAGACCGAATAGAAATATTGCAGAGACGGATAACCGCACATCTGCGAGATTTCATTGATATTGAGTGACGATGACGCCAGCAGCTCACGGGCTTTTTCCAGCTTTTCGCGGTGGATCATTGCATGGATAGTGTCGCCGGTTTCATCGCGAAATCGTTTTTCCAGATTGGATCGGGACATACCGATAGCATCCAGCACCTGCTCGACTTTGATGCCTTTACAGGCGTTAAAGCGGATGTAGTGCATCGCCTGGATAACAGCGGGATCGCGCAGTGAACGGAAGTCAGTAGAGCGGCGGGCAATCACTTTCACTGGCGGCACCAGAATGCGCTGGAGCGGCAGTAATTGCTTATCCAGCAGACGGTGCAGCAGTTTGGCCGCCTGATAGCCCATTTGCCGCGAGCCCTGCGCCACCGAGGAGAGCGCAACGCGCGACAGGTAGCGCGTCAGCTCTTCGTTATCAATGCCAATGACTGCCAGCTTTTCCGGCACCGGGATTTTCAGGTGCTCACAGGCCTGCAGCAGATGGCGCGCCCGTGAATCGGTGACGGCGATAATGCCGGTTTGCGGGGGCAGCGTCTGCAGCCAGTCGGCGAGCCGGTTCTGGGCGTGTTGCCAGTTTTCCGGGGCGGTTTCCATGCCCTGATAGACCACGCCCTGATAGCGCTCACGCATCACCAGCTGACGAAACGCCTGTTCCCGCTCCTGCGCCCAGCGCTTACCGCCTGAGGCCGGCAACCCGTAGAAAGCAAAGCGGTTGATGCCTTTCTCTTTGAGATGCATAAAGGCCCGCTCCACCAGCGCCGCATTATCCGTGGCGATGTAATGCACCGGCGGATAATCCTCCTGTCGGTGATAAGAGCCACCGACGCCAACGATCGGCACCGGCACATTCGACAGCAGGGTTTCGATGGAGCGATCGTCATAATCGGCGATCACGCCGTCACCCAGCCACTCGCGAATGTTGTCGATACGGCAGCGGAAATCCTCCTCAATGAAAATATCCCAGTCGGTTTGCGACGCCTGTAAATATTCCCCGACGCCTTCGACAACCTGACGGTCATAGACCTTATTGGCGTTGAACAGCAAGGTAATGCGGTAACGTTTATCATGCATAGTGGCGCGTTCCCTTAGATTCTCAGCGCATTGCATAGCACGGCTGACAGCAGGCATAAAAAGGGTTTGCGTCACAATGTGATCGTCCGCGCGATTACACCCGACGCCGTGTGGCGGTATCCATCCACACCGCCAGCAGCAGAATGGCACCCTTGACGATGTACTGCCAGAACGTCGGCACGTCCATCATGCTCATGCCGTTATCCAGTGAGGCCATGATAAAGGCCCCCATCACCGCGCCCGCTACCGAGCCAACCCCGCCGGCCAGACTGGTGCCGCCAATGACACAGGCGGCGATGGCGTCGAGCTCGGCAATGTTGCCCGCCGAAGGCGAGCCGGCACCCAGTCGCGAACTGAGGATCAGCCCGGCAATCGCCACCATCACGCCGTTAATCGCAAACACTGCCAGTTTGGTGCGCGCCACGTTAATTCCTGACAGCCGCGCTGCATCAATATTGCCGCCGATAGCGTAAATGCGGCGGCCAAAAGCGGTACGCGTCGCCATAAACATCCCGGCCAGTAGCAGCAAGGCGAGCAGTAACACCGGGGTTGGCACACCGCGATAATCGTTCAGCAGCCAGATTGCGCCCAGCACCAGAATGGCGGTGATCGCCTGACGCGCGACGGTGCCGCTGGCGGCGCTCTGTGCCAGCCCGAGCTGCTGACGGCGCAGACGCAAACGCCATTGCCACAGCATAAACAGCGCCAGTCCGGCAAAACCAAAACCAAACCCGACGCCGCCCGGCAGATAACTCTGGCCAATCTGCGACATGCCCGGCGTGATTGGCGCCACCGTGGTGCCATCAGTAATGCCCACCAGGATGCCGCGAAAAGCCAGCATGCCGGCCAGCGTGACGATAAATGACGGCACTTTGCGATAGGCGACCCACCAGCCGTTCCAGGTACCGAGCAATAGTCCCATGACCAGCGTTACCACAATGGTCAGCGGCAGCGGCCAGCCCAGCCAGACATCAAAAATTGCCGCAGCACCGCCCAGCAGTCCCATCATTGAACCGACCGACAGATCGATCTCCGCGGAGATAATCACAAACACCATTCCCACCGCCAGGATGCCAGTAATGGCGGTCTGGCGCAGCAGGTTGGAGACGTTACGCGGGCTGAGCCAGGCACCGTCGGTGGTCCAGGTGAAGAACAGCGCCAGCAGCACAATCGCCCCCAGCATCACCAGCACCTGTAAGTTGGGCAGGGAGAATTTGCCGGGCGACGGCTTGCCCGGCGTACCGGACCCGGACAGGCTGCTTTGGGTACTTTCACTTTTAAGCATAATGTTCACTCCGCAGGGCGGCTTCCATCACCTGCTCCTGAGTCAGGTTATCGTTGATCAAATCAGCTTTGATTTGCCCTTCATGCATCACCAGCACCCGATCGCTCAGGCCCAGCACTTCAGGCAGCTCGGACGAAATCACAATCACCGCAATGCCCTGCTGCACCAGCGCATTGATCAGCAGATAGATCTCCTGACGCGCGCCCACATCAATGCCGCGCGTCGGTTCATCCAGAATCAGGATTTGCGGATTCAGCAGCAGGCACTTCGCCAGAATCGCTTTTTGCTGATTACCGCCGCTGAGCCGGCCAATCGGCAATTCGGATGAGGAGGTCTTCACCCGTAAGCGGGTGATCGCCGCGTTGATCGCCTGCTGCTCCTGCGCCTCATCAAGCGTGGAAAGCCGGTGGCTGAACTGGTCCAGCGCCGCGAGGGTGATATTTTTCCCCACCGCCATCAGCGGCACGATGCCATCTTTTTTACGATCTTCCGGCACCATGGCGATACCGTGCGCAATGGCAGCACGGCAATCGGTGATCCTGACCGGCTTGCCGTTGATCGAGATATCGCCCTGCCAGCGTCCCGGCCAGACGCCAAACAGACACTGCACGGTTTCGGTTCTGCCCGCACCGACCAGCCCGGCGATACCGAGAATTTCGCCACGCTTCAGGCTGAACGAGACATTGTTGACGCGGCGGATATGGCGGTTAACCGGATGCCAGGCCGTCAGGTTCTCCACCTTCAACACCGTGTCGCCAATCTGATGCGGGGCATGAGGATAGAGCGCGGTCAGTTCACGTCCCACCATCATGGTGATGATGTCATCTTCACTCAGGCCCGCTGCCGCCCGGGTAGCGATATGCTGGCCGTCGCGAATCACGCAGATGGTATCGGAGATCGCTTTGACCTCGTTCAGCTTGTGGGAGATGTAGATGCAGGCGATGCCGTGTTCACGCAGGTTACGGATGATGCCGAGCAGCACCTCCGTCTCCTGTTCGGTCAGTGAGGAGGTGGGCTCATCCAGAATCAGTAATCGCACCTGTTTATTCAGCGCGCGGGCGATCTCCACCAGCTGCTGCTGACCGAGGCCCAAATCCCCTACCCGTGTGGCAGGCGAGACGTTCAGCCCGACCCGCGCCAGCAACTGCTGGCAGCGTAGCGTCATGGTTTCATCATCCACCAGACCGAAGCGCCCCAGCTCGGCACCGAGGAAAATGTTCTCCATCACCGTCAGCTGCCGCACCAGCGCCAGCTCCTGATGAATGATCACAATGCCTTTGCGCTCGGTATCCCGAATGGTCTGCGCCTGAATTTCGTCACCGGAGAAGTGAATCTGGCCATCAAAATCACCGTGCGGGTAGAGTCCGCACAGGATTTTCATCAGGGTCGATTTGCCCGAGCCATTTTCGCCACACAGCGACATCACTTCACCCGCATCCAGCCGCAGGCTGACATCATTCAGCGCTTTCACCGCGCCGAAACGCTTAGTGATGTTGTTCATTTCCAGCAGCATCGACTGTTCTCCCTCACGCCAGGCGCGGTCAGAGTTCGCTCTGTTTGTGGAAACCGTCTTTCACCACGGTGCTTTCGATATTGTCTTTGTTGACCTGAATCGGCGTCAGCAGCCGCGACGGCACCTCTTTAAGCCCGTTGTTCAGCGTGCTGTTGCTGGCCGGCGTTTTGCCATCACCCAGCTCGACCGCAATTTTTGCCGCCTCGGTGGCCAGTTCCGTGATCGGCTTATAGACCGTCATGGTCTGGGTACCGGCTTTAATCCGTTTGATGGCGGCCAGATCGGCATCCTGACCGGAGATGGCGATTTTGCCCGCCAGTCCCTGCGCGCTCAGTGCCTGAATCGCGCCGCCCGCGGTGGCATCATTCGAAGCCACCACCGCATCGATGTGGTTACCGTTAGCGGTCAGCGCGTTTTCCATAATTTTCAGTGCGTTTTCCGGTAGCCAGGCATCGACCCACTGATCGCCGACAATTTTAATGTTGCCGTTATCAATAAAGGGTTTTAATACTTTCATCTGGCCGGCACGGAACAGGCGGGCGTTATTATCGACCGGGGAGCCGCCCATTAAAAAGTAGTTACCCTTAGGCACCTGCTTCACTATGCTTTCGGCCTGCATTTCACCCACTTTTTCATTATCAAACGAGATATAAAAATCGATATCGGCGTTATTTATCATGCGGTCATACGCCAGAACTTTAATCCCTTCCCGTTTCGCTTCCGCCACCACATTACTCAGAACCTGGCCGTTGTAGGGAATAATCACCAGCACATCGACGCCGCGGTTAATCATATTTTCAATCTGCGACATCTGGGTCTCTTCATTGCCGTTTGCCGACTGAACGAACACCTGCGCGCCCAGCGACTCCGCCTGTTTGACGAAAATATCGCGGTCTTTTTGCCAGCGTTCCAGACGCAAATCATCAATTGCCATGCCGATCTTTACTTCTTTGGCCACGCTGGTCTGGCTGAACAGAGCCAGCGCAGCGCAGGCGGCTAACAGCGCATGTTTTATCTTCATTATGTGCATCCTGTAGGTTGAGGCTATTGTCGTTGGCCCATGAACCAGGCGGATGAATTGTTGCCCTGATTTTCCCGCCACATCAATTACTGATTTTTATCCAGCTATTACGTTTTTTGGTTTATTTCTTTTTTTATGAGCGCGATCGATATTTCATCTTTTTCGGAGTAACCAATATCACTGGCGTGGCAGCGTAAAAAAAAGGGGTTATTTTGCGAGCCAGTCCACAAATAATAATTATCTGACCGTCAGTGTGAAATATCGTAATTGAGACGCGCCGACAGCCATTATCAAATATCGCTTCAATGCAGACCATTCGGGTCCTGATGCTAAGGAGCAAACCATGCACGCTTATTTCGATCAGATCGATCGCGTCCGTTATGAAGGCACCAAATCGACTCAGCCTCTCGCCTTTCGTCATTACAATCCTGACGAGGTGATCCTCGGCAAGACCATGGCCGAACATCTGCGCTTTGCGGCCTGTTACTGGCACACCTTCTGCTGGAATGGCGCGGATATGTTTGGCGTCGGCGCGTTTGACCGTCCCTGGCAAAAGAGCGGGGATGCCCTGCAGCTGGCGAAGCAAAAAGCGGACGTCGCCTTTGAGTTCTTTCACAAGCTGAACGTGCCCTATTACTGCTTCCATGACGTTGATGTCTCGCCTGAAGGCGATTCGCTGCGCAGCTATCAGGATAACTTTGCCGTGATGACCGATAAGCTGCTGGAGAAGCAGCAGGAGACCGGGGTGAAGCTGCTGTGGGGCACGGCGAACTGCTTTACCCATCCGCGCTACGGTGCCGGTGCCGCCACCAATCCCGATCCGGACGTTTTCGCCTGGGCCGCAACCCAGGTGTGCAGCGCGATGCAGGCCACCAAAACCCTTGGCGGTGAAAACTATGTGCTGTGGGGCGGCCGCGAAGGGTATGAAACCCTGCTGAATACCGATCTGCGCCAGGAGCGTGAGCAGATTGGCCGCTTTATGCAGATGGTGGTTGAGCACAAACACAAGATTGGCTTCCAGGGCACACTGCTGATTGAGCCGAAGCCGCAGGAGCCGACCAAACATCAGTACGACTACGACGTGGCCACCGTGTATGGCTTCCTGAAACAGTTCGGGCTGGAGAAGGAGATCAAGGTCAACGTCGAGGCGAACCATGCCACGCTGGCGGGTCACTCTTTTCATCACGAAATTGCTACCGCCATTGCGCTGGGCATTTTTGGCTCGGTCGATGCCAACCGCGGTGACGCGCAGTGTGGCTGGGACACCGATCAGTTCCCGGTCAGCGTGGAAGAGAATGCGCTGGTGATGTATGAGATCCTCAAGGCGGGCGGCTTTACCACCGGCGGCTTAAACTTTGATGCCAAAGTGCGGCGTCAGAGCACCGACAAATACGATCTGTTCTACGGTCATATCGGCGCAATGGATACCATGGCGCTGGCGCTGAAGGTCGCGGCCCGGATGATCAGCGACGGCGAGCTGGATAAGCGCGTAGCACAGCGTTACAGCGGCTGGAATGGTGAGTTCGGCCAGCAAATTTTAAAAGGCGAGTTTTCCCTCGCCTCGCTGGCGGCGCATGCTCAGCAACAGCAGCTGAATCCGCAGCATCAGAGCGGACGCCAGGAGCAGCTGGAAAACCTGGTGAATCACTATCTGTTTGATTTTTAAAATTTCAGGAGCAGAGCATGTTTATCGGGATCGATTTAGGCACCTCCGGCATCAAAGTGGTGCTGGTGGATGCCGCCGGCCAGGTGATGGCGACAGAAACGGCGTCGCTGCAGGTTTCACGTCCACAGCCGCTGTGGAGCGAGCAGGATCCCGAAAGCTGGTGGCAGGCGCTGGACCACGCCATGCAGGCGCTCAGCGGGCAGCACGATCTGCGCGCCGTTGAGGCGATCGGGCTGAGCGGCCAGATGCATGGCGCGACCCTGCTTGACAGCGCCAGCCGCGTTCTGCGTCCGGCGATACTGTGGAATGATGGGCGCAGCGAGGCGCAGTGTCGTGAGCTGGAGCAGAAGGTGCCGGACGCCCGGGCGATCACCGGTAACCTGATGATGCCGGGCTTCACAGCGCCCAAGCTGCTGTGGGTGCAGCAGCACGAACCGGCTATCTTTAGTCAGGTTGCCAAAGTGCTGTTGCCGAAAGATTACCTGCGCTGGCGGATGAGTGGCGACTTCGCCACCGATCTGTCCGACGCGGCTGGCACGCTGTGGCTGGATGTGGCGCGGCGTGACTGGAGTGATGAGATGCTGCGTGCCTGTGACCTCAGCCGTGCGCAGATGCCGCAGCTGTATGAAGGCAACGCGTTGACCGGCACGCTGAATGCTGACCTGGCGGCGCGCTGGAAAATGAAACCGGTGCCGCTGGCGGCGGGCGGTGGCGACAATGCGGCGGGTGCGGTTGGCGTCGGCATGACCGAGCCGGGTCAGGGCATGCTGTCGCTGGGCACCTCTGGCGTTTACTTTGTGGTTAGTGAAGGCTATCTCAGTAATCCTGAGCGGGCGGTTCACAGTTTTTGTCATGCCTTACCGCAGCGCTGGCATCTGATGTCAGTGATGCTCAGCGCTGCCTCCTGCCTCGACTGGGCGGCTGCGCTGACCGGCTGCAACGATGTGCCCGCGCTGCTGAATGAGGCGTCACGGGCACGAGATGATGTGCCGCCGCTGTGGTTTTTGCCCTATCTCTCGGGTGAGCGCACGCCGCATAACAACCCCAACGCCAGAGGCGCCTTTTTTGGCTTTACCCACCAGCATGGTCGGCCGGAGCTGGCGCGGGCGGTGCTGGAAGGTGTCGGTTTCGCGCTGGCACAGGGCATTGATGTGCTGCACGACTGCGGCGTACAGCCGAAAAGTATTATGCTGATCGGGGGCGGCGCGCGCAGTGCAATGTGGCGTCAGATGCTGGCGGACATCAGCGGCCAGACGCTTGATTACTGTCACGGTGGTGAAGTCGGTCCGGCGCTCGGTGCGGCCAGGCTGGCCCAGCTGGCGCTGGA
>NZ_MLFN01000007.1 GCF_002095315.1 Pantoea conspicua | reverse complement strand
GATTTATTCAACAAAGCCCCGCGTTGGGTGAAAGCGCAGACAGGATAGCCGGATTCACCGCCGTGAGTTCCGCCGGGAACAGCGCCTCATAACCCAGATTCATCAGCGCTTTGTTGGCGTTATAGTGCAAAAAGGTTTTCACCTCTTCGACCCAGCCGACATCGGCATACAGCGCTTCGGTATAGGCGACTTCATTCTCATACAGTGCCAGCAGCAGGTCGTAAGCGAACTGTTGCAGCTCCTCGCGACGGTGATCGTCAGCAGTTTCCAGCGCTTTCTGGAACTTATAACCGATGTAGTAACCGTGTACCGCTTCATCACGAATAATCAGACGGATCAGATCGGCGGTGTTGGTCAGCTTCCCGCGACTTGACCAGTACATCGGCAGCCAGAAGCCGGAATAAAACAGAAACGACTCAAGAAACACGCTGGCGATTTTTTTCTTCAGCGGATCATCTGCCCGATAATGCTCAAGAATGATGCGCGCTTTGTTTTGCAGCGGCGCATTCTCTTCGCTCCACTGGTAGGCCGCATCGACATCCTGCGTGTTACACAGGGTCGAGAAGATCGAGCTGTAGGAGCGGGCATGAACCGCCTCCATAAAACTGATGTTCGACAGCACCGCCTCCTCGTGTGGCGTCAGCGCATCCTCCATCAGCCCCGGCGCGCCAATCACATTCTGAATGGTATCGAGCAGCGTCAGGCCAGTGAAGACCCGGATGGTCAGTTGCTGCTGCTGGTTATCCAGCGTCTGCCAGGCAGGCAGATCGTTGGAGAGCGGCACCTTTTCCGGTAGCCAGAAGTTGCTGGTGAGACGGTTCCAGACCTCAAGATCTTTCTCATCCTGAATCCGGTTCCAGTTAATTGCCTGAATCTGTTTTAGTTGCATAGTTTTTATCACAGTGCGCAGGAGACGCAGCCCTGAACCTCTGTGCCTTGTAGCGCCATCTGGCGCAGACGAATGTAATAGAGCGTTTTGATGCCTTTTTTCCACGCGTAAATCTGCGCTTTGTTGATGTCACGTGTGGTGACGTCATCGCGGAAGAACAGCGTCAGCGACAGGCCCTGATCGACGTGCTGCGTGGCTTCGGCGTAAGTATCAATAATCGCTTCCGGCCCAATCTGATACGCATCCTGATAGAGATCGAGATTGTCGTTGGTCATAAACGGCGCGGGATAATAGACGCGACCGGTTTTGCCCTCTTTACGGATCTCAATGCGTGACACGATCGGATGAATGCTGGAGGTCGCATGGTTGATATAGGAGATCGAACCGGTCGGCGGAATCGCCTGCAGGTTCTGATTAAACAGACCGTGCTGCATCACCGCGTCACGCAGCGCCTGCCAGTCCGCCTGGGTCGGCAGCGTAATACCGGCATCCGCAAACAGTTGCGCGACGCGTCCGGTGCGCGGACGCCATTCACGCTGAATGTATTTATCGAAATAGTGACCGCTGGCGTACTGCGAGTCAGCAAAACCGTCGAAGCTCTGCTGACGTTCGCGAGCCAGCTGGTTCGAGGTGCGCAGCGCGTAATAGGTGATGCAATAGAAGTAGAGATTGGTGAAGTCGAGCGCTTCCGGCGAGCCGTAGGCCATGCCTTCGCGCGCCAGATAGCCGTGCAGATTCATCTGACCGAGGCCAATCGCATGTGAGCGACGGTTACCTTCGGCCACAGACGGCACCGAGCCGATCTCGCTCATCATGGAAACCGAGGTCAGGGCGCGCACGGCCACATCAACGGTGCGGGCCAGGTCTCGCGAATCCATCGCGTGGGCAATATTCAGCGAGCCAAGATTACAGGAGATATCTTTGCCAACCCGGCGATAGCTGAGATCGTCAAAGTACTCGCTGGCGCTGTTCACCTGCAGAATCTCGGAGCAGAGGTTACTCATATTGATGCGACCGGCGATCGGGTTACTGCGGTTCACGCTGTCCTCAAACATAATGTAGGGATAGCCGGACTCGAACTGAATCTCAGCCAGCGTCTGGAAGAAATCACGCGGCTGAATATAGGTTTTACGGATGCGCGCATCCGCCAGCATCTCGTCATACTTGTCGCTGATGCTGATATCGCCAAACGCCTGGCCGTAGATACGCTCTACGTCATAGGGTGAGAACAGCGCCATCGGCTTATTCTCTTTCGCCAGCTGGAAGGTGATATCGGGGATCACTACGCCAAGCGACAGGGTTTTGATGCGGATCTTCTCGTCGGCATTTTCACGTTTGGTGTCGAGGAAACGAAAAATGTCGGGATGGTGAGCGTTAAGCCATACCGCGCCCGCGCCCTGACGCGCACCGAGCTGATTGGCGTAGGAAAAGGCATCTTCCAGCATTTTCATCACCGGAATCACGCCCGATGACTGATTTTCGATGCGTTTGATCGGTGCGCCCGACTCGCGCAGGTTCGACAGCAGGAAGGCGACGCCGCCGCCACGTTTCGACAGCTGTAACGCCGAGTTCACCGCCCGACCAATCGACTCCATATTGTCTTCAATACGCAGCAGGAAGCAGGAGACCAGTTCGCCGCGCTGCTGCTTACCGCAGTTAAGGAAGGTCGGTGTAGCTGGCTGGAACCGGCCGCTGAGCATCTCTTCCAGCAGCGAACGCGCCAGGTTTTCGTCACCCTGCGCCAGCGTCAGCGCCACCATACAGGCGCGCTGCTCAAAGGTTTCGAGATAGCGTTTGCCGTCAAAGGTCTTCAGCGTGTAGCTGGTGTAGTATTTCCAGGCACCGAGAAAGGTTTTAAATTCAAAGCCGCGGTTATCCGCCACGTCATGCAGCGCCAGCAGGAAGTCGAAATCGTACTGGTTCAGCACGTCTGCTTCGTAATAGCCTTCCGCCACCAGATAGCGTAACCGCTCGGCAGCACTGGCGAAAGGCACCGTATTGGGCTGCACATGCTGCAGGAAAAACTGACGCGTCGCTTCCTGATCCTTATCGAACTGAATCCGGCCGTCGGCGTCGTACAGGTTGAGCATGGCGTTGAGCGCGTGGTAATCCAGCGTCACGGCGTTGAGGGTATCTGTTGTTGCCAAAATTGGGTTACTCCCGCTTTAACTTTCGCGATATCGTCGGGGGTTCCCATCAGCTCAAAACGGTAGAGGCAGGGAACCTGACATTTTTTTGCAATGATGCTGCCGGCCAGGCAGTAACCAGCACCGAAATTACGGTTACCGGCGGCGATCACCCCACGAATCCCGCGACGGTTGCCTTCATCATTCAGAAACTGGATTACCTGGCGCGGCACTGCGCCACGGCTGCTGCCTCCGCCATAGCTCGGCACCACCAGAATGTAAGGCTGGCTGGTGTGTAACTGCTGTTTAGCATCGAGCGGAATGCGCCGGGCCGGCAAGCCCAGGCGCAGGATGAAGCGGTGGGTGTTTTCCGACTGGCTGGAAAAGTAGACCAGTGGGAACATCGCCTTAGCCTCCGACAGCGGAGAACTGGCGCAGCGAAGCGATTTTATCCGGGCGGAAGCCGCTCCAGTGGTCATCATCGGCCATCACCACCGGCACCTGGCGGTAGCCCAGCGTTTTCAGGTTGTCGATCGCCTCTGGCTGGCTATCAAGATTAATCAGTTGATAGTCGATACCCTGACGGTCCATGGCATTTTTGGTGGCGTTGCACTGGACACAATTATCTTTAGTGTAAATAATAATGCGCATGATTCGTATTTCCCTCTATGTGCGGTTCTGATGTCGGAAAACGAAGCAGACGTGGCAGGTGACGGGCTTCGTTTGGGCAGACATCGACTGTCGTGCTGATGAGGTAAATACTAGATGTAGCGTTTTATTGGGTCAAGCCCACCATATATAGGGTTTTGAGATTTGCATTTGCCGGAACGGCACAAAGCCAGTAAGGCTGCGCCTTCAGCACCGAAAAATTGATTTGTAAATGTTAGTGGTCGAAAAACAGGCATAAAAAAGCCCCGCACAGGGCGAGGCTCGGGAAAGGTGATAGCGTTTAGCGGCGTGACGCCAGCAGCACACCAAACACCAGACCGATGGCGGCACCGACGCCGACACCGTGCCACGGCTTATCATGCACATAGGTATCAACCTGTGTACCGGCATCACGGGCGACCTGCGCCACACGGTTGCTGCCGCCGTTCAGTTTTGCGCGAGTCTGTTTCAGCAGAGTTTCTGCCTGGCTGCGTGCAGAGTCCACTTCATCTTTGGCATCACTGCCGTAAGATTTCAGCAGTGCTTCAAGTGAATCAGCGAGTTCGTTAACATCCTGATTGATATCAATGTCATCGTTTTTTACGGTTCGATTAAACATTTTTTGGCTCCCTTTGTTTTAAAACGTAATACTAGTGTAGACGACCTTGAGATAAACGAGACGCGAGAGTGGCCTTTAGGGAAAATTCCGAATGCCCACTCTGTCATGCTGTTGTAAGGTTGCGAAGCTTTTGAAAGAGGAGAGGATCGAGCATGTATTTACGACCAGATGAGGTAGCGCGCGTACTGGAAAAAGCGGGTTTTGAAGTCGATGAAATTACCCCACGGGCATATGGCTATCGCCGTGGTGACAACTACGTTTATGTGAATCGCGAAGCGCGCATGGGGCGCACGGCGCTGGTGATTCACCCGACACTGAAAGAGAAGAGCCAGCCGTTCGCTGAACCGGCTTCTGAAATGAAGACCTGCGATCACTACACCCAATTCCCTCTCTACCTGGCGGGTGATTCACAGGAACACTACGGCATCCCGCACGGATTCAGTTCCCGCATGGCGCTGGAACGCTATTTACAGAGCGTTTTCGGCTAACGCATCAGGCCCCGCTGCGACGGGGCACTGAACGCATCGGTTATCCTCCCACCCCGGCAATCCATTGCAATTCCCGCCTGTGACGCGTATAAAACTCTCCACTATAGATGTTTAGACGTCCATACGGATAAAAGTGATGAGTGAAGAGCAAAACCCCGCGCAGGATCAATTCAAACGCACCATGAAAGTGCGCCATCTGGTGATGTTATCGCTGGGGGGCGTGATTGGCACCGGGCTGTTTTTTAACACCGGTTACATTATCTCCACCACCGGCGCGGCCGGAACTCTGCTGGCTTACCTGATTGGCGCGTTAGTGGTGTGGCTGGTGATGGTCTGCCTGGGCGAGCTCTCTGTGGCGATGCCGGAGACCGGCGCCTTTCACGTCTATGCGGCGCGCTACCTCAGTCCCGCCACCGGTTACACCGTGGCCTGGCTCTACTGGCTGACGTGGACCGTAGCGCTGGGCTCCAGCCTGACGGCGGCCGGCTTCTGTATGCAGTACTGGTTTCCGCAGATCCCGGTCTGGATCTGGTGCCTGGTGTTCTGCTGTGCAATCTATCTGCTGAATGTCATCTCGACCCGCTTCTTCGCGGAAGGGGAGTTCTGGTTCTCGCTGATCAAAGTGATCACTATTGTTGCCTTCATCGTGCTGGGCGGTGCCGCCATGTTCGGCTTTATCCCGATGAAAGATGGCACGCCCGCGCCGGGTCTGAGTAATCTCACCGCGCATGGCTGGCTGCCGAACGGCGTGTTGCCGATCCTGATGACCATGGTGGCAGTGAATTTCGCCTTCTCCGGCACCGAACTGATTGGTATCGCAGCCGGTGAAACCCAGCAGCCAGAGAAAGTGCTGCCGCTGGCGATCCGCACCACCGTAGCCAGGCTGATCATCTTCTTTATTGGTACGGTGTTTGTGCTGGCGGCGCTGATCCCGATGGATCAGGCCGGGATTGTTAAAAGCCCGTTTGTGCTGGTATTTGAAAAGATCGGCGTGCCCGGGGCGGCGGATATCATCAACTTTGTCATCCTGACCGCCATTCTGTCAGCCGCCAACTCGGGACTCTATGCCTCTGGTCGGATGCTCTGGTCGCTGGCGAATGAAAATACGCTGCCGCGCGCTTTTGCCCGGGTGAATAAGCGCGGCGTACCGCTGCTGGCGATTACCGTCAGCATGATTGGCGGATTGCTGGCGCTGATCTCCAGCGTGGTCGCGCCGGATACGGTGTTTGTGGCGCTGTCGGCGATATCCGGCTTTGCGGTGGTCGCCGTCTGGCTCAGCATCTGCGCTTCACATTTTGTCTTCCGTCGTCGCCACCTGCAGCAGGGAAAATCTCTGGCGGAGCTGGGCTATCGCGCGCCGCTCTATCCGCTGACGCCGGTGCTCGGGTTTCTGCTCTGTCTGCTGGCCTGTGTCGGCCTGGCGTTCGATCCGACCCAGCGCATCGCCCTGTGGTGTGGCATTCCGTTTGTGCTGTTCTGCTATGCCGCTTACCATCTGACCCATAAATCATCGCCAAAGCCTGAGGAGGCTAATGATGTCGCATAATCCTGTCGCGCAGGCCCTGTCTGAATCGCCGCTGCTGATCCTGGATGGCGCGCTGGCCACCGAACTGGAAGCGCGTGGCTGCCAGCTGGCCGATGCGCTGTGGTCAGCCAAAGTGCTGATGGAGAATCCTGAACTGATCTATCAGGTGCACTACGACTATTTCGCTGCAGGCGCACGCTGTGCGATTACCGCCAGCTATCAGGCGACGCCGCAGGGCTTTGCCACCCGCGGGCTGGATCAGGCGCAGTCGCTGGCGTTGATTGCGCAGAGCGTCGAACTGGCGCGACGCGCGCGCGAAGATTATCTGGCGACGCAATCCCAGGCGAAAACCCTGCTGGTGGCGGGATCGGTCGGGCCGTACGGGGCATTTCTGGCGGATGGCTCGGAGTATCGCGGCGACTACGCGCTGCCGGAAGCGGAGATGATGGCGTTTCATCGCCCGCGTATCGCGGCGCTGCTGGAGGCCGGGGCCGATCTGCTGGCCTGCGAAACCCTGCCATCCTTTGCTGAAGCGCAGGCGCTGGCAAAACTGCTGACCGAATTCCCGCACAGCGCCGCCTGGTTCTCGTTTACGCTGCGCGATGCGAGCCATATCAGCGACGGAACGCCGCTGTCAGAGGTGGTCGCCTGGCTGAACACTCAGCCGCAGGTGGTGGCGCTGGGCGTCAACTGCGTGGCGCTGGAGAGCGTGACACCGGCGCTGCAGCAGCTCCGGCAGCTGACCAGCAAGCCGCTGGTGGTCTATCCCAACTCCGGCGAACAGTATGACGCCAGCAGCAAAACCTGGCATTCAGCGCCGTCGGGCTGCACCCTGCACGACAAGCTGGATGAGTGGCAACAGGCGGGCGCGAAGCTGATTGGTGGCTGCTGCCGCACCTCACCCAAAGACATCGCGGCTATCGCGCACGCTTGTCAACCGCAATAAGATGGCTGAATCGGGCGATGATAGCCCGATTGAGGCGCGTGAAAAGGCGGGAAGGGCGGTTTACACTGTGCTTCCTGACCTTTTTGCGGAACCCTTCATGAAACAGCGAATTCTGGCTCTGGCCGCCGCACTGCTGCTTAGCGGTTGTGCCACCATTGTCGGCAATGAAACCCAACTGGTCCGCATCGACTCGCTGCCGCAGGGTGCGCGATTTACCGTGCAGGATGAACGCGGTTTCGCGGTGGCACAGGGTTTCACGCCGCAGACCGTTGAGCTGGAGAAATCCACCGGTCGTTACTTCGGCAAGAAACGCTATCTGCTGATGCTGGAAAGTCCTGGCTACGTGCCGGTAACGATGCCGATCGAAGCACGCGCGAACCTGTGGTACTTACTGGGTAATATCCCGCTGGGCGGTTTCCCCGGCTGGCTGCTGGTCGATCCGTTCTACGGCGGCATGTACGACCTCAAGCCAGAGCATCCACGTCCGTTTATGAATCCGGTTGGCGCGCGCGGCTGATTACTGTGCGGTTGGCTTCACCATTCCGCCTGGCGTTTTGTGGCGCTCCAGATACTGATGCTGGAAAATGCACATGCGGATGGTGTTACGGTATTCCCCGTTAATAAAAAATTCATGCTTCAGCACGCCTTCGATCTCGAAGCCGAGCTTGGTATAGATGTGGATCGCTTTCTCATTCTCCTGATCGACAATCAGGTAGAGCTTATAAAGATTCAGCACTGAGAAGCCGTAATCCATCGCCAGTTTAGCCGCCTGAGTCGCCAGCCCTTTGCCCTGATGCGCCGGATCGATAATGATCTGAAACTCGGCGCGGCGATGTACATGGTTGATCTCCACCAGCTCGACCAGCCCCGCTTTCTGCCCGTCATGCTCCACCACAAAGCGCCGTTCAGTCTGATCGTGGATGTGCTTATTGTAGAGATCTGACAGTTCAACAAAGGCTTCATACGGCTCTTCGAACCAGTAGCGCATCACGCTTGCGTTGTTATCCAACTGATGCACAAAGTGCAGATCTTCCCGCTCAAGCGGGCGCAGTTTAACCGTCATTTTCTTTCCCTTCCGTTACAAGATGGCCGCGAGTATACCGCACCAGCCGGATGACAATATTGCGCAGGATGCACTAACTGAGTGCGTCACCCCGGCTGACTCTGCCCTGACAGTCAGCGTGCAGACGCTTTACGTGCGGGATGAGGATTCTGGCACAGCCATTGCTTGGGTTGTATAGATAAGACTATACAACCGTGAAGTGTTCACCTTGTGACAGGAGTGGAAGATGGTAAAGCAAATCAGACAGGCAGCAGCAGTGGCGTTGATGCTGGCAATGGGAAGCACGCTGGCGCAGGCGGAAGAGACCCCGGTCGCCATCGGCATTTCCGGCTGGACCGGTTTTGCCCCGCTGACGCTGGCGGACAAAGCGGGCATCTTCAAAAAGCATGGGCTGGCGGTGGAGGTCAAAATGATCCCACAGAGCAGCCGTCATCTGGCCGTGGCCTCCGGCACTATTCAGTGTGCGGCTACCACGGTGGAAACCTATATCTCCTGGAATGCGGCGGGCGTACCCATCAAACAGATCGTCCAGCTGGACAAATCTTATGGCGCTGACGGTCTGGCGGTGCGCAGCGGGATTAACAGCATCCGCGATTTGAAAGGCAAAACCATCGGCGTGGACGCACCCGGCACATCGCCTTACTTCGCGCTGGCGTGGATACTCGATAAAAATGGCATGACGATGAAGGATGTCAGGCTGGCGACGATGTCGCCGCAGGCGGCGGCACAGGCCTTTACCGCCGGACGTAACGATGCTGCCATGAGCTATGAACCCTATCTCTCCTCGATTCGCAAACAGCCTTCAGCCGGAAAAATCATTGCCACCACGCTGGATTATCCGATGGTAATGGACACGCTGGGCTGCACCCCGACCTTCCTGAAAGCCCATCCGCAGGCGGCAAAAGCGCTGGTGGAAAGCTACTTCGATGCGCTGGAGATGATCAAACAGCAGCCGGAGAAATCGTACGAAATTATGGGCGCGGCGGTGAAATCGAGCGGCAAAGCGTTCGCCGAATCAGCGGGTTATCTGCGCTGGCAGGGCCGTGAAGAGAACCGGGCCTTCTTCAACGGTGGGATTCAGCGTTTCAGCGACGAAGCGGGCAAGCTACTGCTGCGGGCTGGCGTGATTAAAACCGTGCCGGATATCAACAGCCTCTACGATGCCAGCTTTGTGCAATAACAGGAGATCGCCGATGGAGATCAGTAAAAGTCAGCCCGTCACGCCGCCCGCCGCACTGCCGGATGCCCCGAAGCGCTGGCATAATCCGTTGATGGTGCCGCTGAAGCCCGTCGCTATCCGGCTGCGCATCGGGCTCGGCATTGGTTTCTTCGTACTGTTCGTGGCCGTCTGGGCGCTGGTGACGCTGGGTGGCATGGTGTCGCCCACCTTTCTCGCTGATCCGATCACCATGCTTGAGCAGGGCGTGGCGCTGTTCACCGAGTACAACTTTGCGCTGGATATCGGCATGACGGTGATGCGGGTGCTCTCCGGCTTTGTGCTGGCGGCAGTGATTGCGGTGCCGCTTGGCATCATGATGGGCGCATTCAAAACCTGGGAAGCGTTCCTTGAGCCTTTCGTGTCGTTTTGCCGTTATCTGCCGGCGTCAGCCTTTGTGCCGCTGCTGATCCTCTGGGCCGGAATTGGTGAGATGCAGAAAATTCTGGTGATCTTTATCGGATCATTTTTCCAGATCGTCCTGATGGTTGCGGTCACGGTCAGCAGCGCCCGGCGCGATCTGGTGGAGGCCGCCTATACGCTGGGCTGCAGCAACCGGTCGATTGTGCGGCGGGTATTGATCCCCGGCGCGGCACCCGGCATTGCAGAACTGTTGCGGCTGGTGCTGGGCTGGGCCTGGACTTATGTGATCGTGGCGGAGTTGATCGGATCGGAGAGCGGCATCGGTCACATGATCGTCGACAGCCAGGCGCTGCTCAACACCGGCCAGATCATCTTCGGCATCATCATTATCGGCCTGATTGGGCTGCTGTCCGATTACCTGTTTAAGCGGGTCAATCGTCGGCTGTTTGCATGGAGTTACCCGGCATGAAACAGAGCAAACTCAACGTACGCGGCGTCGAACGCTGGTTTAACGGACCCCAGGGCGAGCAAACCCAGGCGCTACAGCCGATCTCCTGGCGGGTAGAAGAGAACGATTTTGTCACTATTCTGGGGCCGTCGGGCTGCGGCAAATCGACCCTGCTACGGATTATCGCCGGACTGGATAGCCCGACGCGCGGCGAAATCTGGCTGGATGGCGCGCCGGTCGACGGCCCCGGCGCGGATCGTGGCATGGTCTTCCAGAGCTATACCCTGTTTCCGTGGCTGACGGTGGAAGAGAACGTCTGCTTTGGTCTGCGGGAACGCGGCATCAGCGTCGCACAGCAGCAGCAGCGCTGTGACTACTATCTGCATCAGGTGGGTTTGCGCGGATTCGCCCGTCACTATCCCCGCCAGCTTTCTGGCGGGATGCAGCAGCGCACCGCCATCGCCCGGGCGCTAGCCAACGACCCGAAAGTGTTGCTGATGGATGAGCCGTTTGGCGCGCTGGATAACCAGACGCGGGTAATGATGCAGGAGCTGTTACTGTCGGTATGGCAGCAGTCACGCAAAACCGTGCTGTTCGTGACCCACGATATTGATGAAGCAATCTTCATGGCCAGCAAGGTAGCGATCTTCAGTGCGCGGCCGGGACGGATTAAGCAGGAGGTAGCGGTTAACTTTGGGACGGAACGTGATTATACCCTGAAAACCTCGCCGGCTTTTATGGCGCTGAAGGCGGAGATTACCGAGTCGATTCGCAGTGAAACCTTACAGGCGCTGGAACACTAAGCGCCGGACGGCAGGCAGGGGCCGTCCGGCAATTGTCAGGCACCGATCTGTTCGATTATGCGCCCCTGCGCCATCCGTACCGCGCGATCGCACATGTGATCGATCACGTCAGGATCGTGACTCACCAGTACCATGGTTAAGCCATCCTGACGCTTGAGATCGTTCAGCAGGTTGAGGATCTCCGCCTGCACCGACATATCCAGCGCCGAAGTTGGCTCATCCAGCAGCAGGATCTTCGGCTGCAACAGCAGAGCGCGGACAATCGCCACGCGCTGGCGCTGACCGCCGGAAAGCTGGTGCGGATAGCGATCGGCCAGCGCCGGATCGAGCCCGACGTGACGGAAGCCCTGATCGATGCGATCGTTGATATTGTCGCGTTTAAGCAGCTTCAGCGGTTCCGCCAGGGTACGGCGCAGCCGGTGACGCGGGTGCAGCGAAGCATAGGGGTCCTGGAACACCATCTGTACTTCCTGACGCAGCGCGCCGGTAAAGGCTTTGCCCGGTTCAGCCTGATGATCTGCTAACTGCATCCGGCCCTGCCAGTGCGGATTCAGACCCGCCAGCACCCACAGCAGCGACGATTTTCCGCAGCCGGAGGGACCCACCAGACCAAAACATTCTCCGGCATTCACCTCCAGGCTGACCTCGTGCACCACGGTGCGTAACTCGTAACCCTGCTTATGGGCGACGCTAAGATCCTGCAACTTAATCATGACTGGCCTCCAGCGCCGCGCGATCCAGCACCGGCAGCACCTGACCGTGGGTCGCTTTGCCCGGACGGCAGGCCCACAGCGTGCGGGTATAAGGATGGGTCGCCCGGGGCAGCTCAGCAGCGGGCAGGGTATCCAGCAGACGGCCTTTGTACATCACCATCACCCGCTCACAGTGTTCCGACACCTGCTGCAAATCGTGGCTGATCAGCAGCAGCCCCATGTTACGCGCCTCGACCAGACCGCGAATCAGCGCCAGCACCTGATCGCGCATCGCATGATCCAGCGCCGAGGTTGGTTCATCGGCGATCAGGAAATCGGGATCGGTAATCAGGGCGATCGCCAGCATTACGCGCTGACCCATGCCGCCAGAGAGCTGATGCGGATACTGTTTCATCAGCTGACGCGGATCGGGCAGGCCGACCGCATCCAGCATCTCGCACACTTTCTCTTTACGTTCGGCACGGCTCAGACGACGGTGCAGAATCAGCGGCTCTTCAACCTGCCAGCCGATGGTGCGGGTCGGGTTAAGGGCATATTTCGGGTCCTGCATCACCATCGCGACCCGGTTGCCGCGCAGCTGGCTCCAGTGACGCTCACTCAGCGTCAGCGCATTTTCACCTGCCACCTGCAACTGCGTCGCCTGCAGATGCAGGGCGGGCGACAGCAGTCCCATCAGGCTACGGGCGGTCAGCGATTTTCCTGAACCGGATTCACCGACCAGCGCCACGCGCTCGCGGCCAATGGTAAAACCAATATTATCGACCAGCAGCGCATCGTCGCTACGGATGGTCAGCCCTTCGGCGTGTAGCAGTTTATCTGGCATGACGGGTATCCAGTCGGTCGCGCAGGCCGTCGCCTGTCAGGTTAAAGGCCAGGCTGGCAAACAGAATGGCGGCGCCCGGTGCGGCGGCGACCCACCACTGGTCGAAGATCACTTTACTGCCTTCGGCCACCATCGATCCCCATTCGGCGGTTGGCGGTTGTACGCCCATGCCGAGGAAACCGAGACCGGCCGCGGCAAGAATGATGCCGCCGAGGCTCAGCGCGGCACGCACTACGGCGGTCGGCAGACAGAGCGGCAGAATGTGGCCGAACATCAGACGAAAGCCGGTGATGCCCTGCATTCGCGCCGCGGCGAGGTAGTCGCTCCGTCGCAGCGCCAGCGTTTCGGCGCGCGCCTGACGGGCAAACGGCGGCCAGCTGGTCAGCGCCAGCGCCAGCGCGCCGTTCATCAGGCCAGGACCGAGAATCGCCACCAGCGCCAGCGCAATCACCAGATTGGGCAGCGACAGGAAGATATCGGTAATCCGCATCAGCAGGCGTTCCGTCCAGCCGCCAACGTAACCGGCGGTAATGCCGATCAGCAGCCCGGCCGGAATGGTCAGCACCAGAATCAGCGATACCAGCAGCAGGGTCGGACGGGCGCCGTAAATCACCCGCGACAGCAGATCGCGGCCAAAGCCGTCGGTGCCGAACCAGTGCTGCGCCGACGGCGCCAGCAGCCGGCTCGACATGGTTTGCAGATTGGGATCGAACGGTGCAATCAGCGGTGCCAGCAGCGCCATCAGGATCAGAATCGCCACCAGCGTCAGCCCAACGGTTAACGAGGTCACGCGTTGACGACGACGGCGTGGCCGCAGCGTTTCGAGTTCAGAGAGTTGTTGCGTCATCGGGTTCTCGGGTCGGTTAACCAGGTTAAAACATCCGCCAGGGTGTTAATCAGAATAAAGCAGCTACCAATCAACAGGGTGGAGCCGAGAATCGCCGGCACATCACCGGAGAACAGGGCATTGGTCATGTAGCGGCCGACACCCGGCCAGGCGAAGACGGTTTCTGTCAGTACCGAGCCTTCCAGCAGCGTGGCGTAGGAGAGGGCGATCACCGTCACCAGCGTGCCCAGCACGTTCGGGAAAATATGGCGCAGCAGGATGCGGACCCGACCGGCCCCTTTGGCTCGCGCCAGTACCACATACTCTTTGCTGCTCTCTTCCAGCAGCGCTGCGCGCAACAGACGGGTAATGCCCGCCATCGCCAGCAGCCCGAGGATCACCACCGGCAGCCAGAGGTGGGCAATGGCGTTGCGGAACATCTCCGGCTCACCCGACAGCCAGCTGTCGATCAGCACAAAGCCGGTTTTCGGCTCCAGGGTATAGACCCAGATATCGTCCAGCCGTCCCGGACCGGCAGACCAGTGCAGCACCGCATAAAACAGCAGCAGGCCGAGCAGGCCGAGCCAGAACACCGGCACTGAATAGCCCAGCAGCGAGATAAAGCGCGCCAGATTATCGATCCAGCTGCCCGGTTTCCACGCCGCCAGCAGTGCCAGCGTCACGCCGAACACTACCGCGAAAATCATCGCGCAGGTTGCCAGCTCAATGGTAGCGGGAAAGGTGGTCATCAGGTCGCTGCTGACGGACTGATTGGTCAGCCGCGACACGCCGAGGTCGCCCTGTGCCAGATGGGACACATAGCGCCAGAACTGCACCAGCACCGGCTGATCCAGACCGAGATCGTGGCGCACCTGGGCGTAGGTCGCTTCACTGGCGTGATCGCCAGCGATCTGCTGCACCGGATCGATCGGCGACAGGTGCGACAGCATAAAGGTAAAAGCGAGCAGGCCAAGCAGGGTGACCAGCAGCGACAGCAGGCTACCGATCAGCCGTCCGCCACGTTGCCAAAAAAGCCGGGCGAACCCGGCTGTCGTCACAGACTGTGCCATTACTTCGTGACCTGCGAGTAATACACCATGTCAGGGTTAATACCCTGGACATAGCCTTTCAGGTTGTCGCGCAGGGCGATCAGATTTTTCGCCTGCATCCCAATCACATAAGGTGAGCTTTTCATCACGTCACGCTGCATCGCTTCATACAGGGCGACGCGTTTTTTCGGGTCGCTTTCTGCCGTCGCCGCAATCACCTGCTTGTTCAGCTCAGGAATGTGCCAGTCGGAACGGAAGGCGATAGTTTTGCTGCCATCTTCCGGGTTATAGGCAAAAGAGGCGGCATTGGTGTTGGGATCGAAATAGTCGGAGCCCCAGGCGTTCAGCGTCGCTTCATACTTATGCGCTTTGACGTTGGTGGAAACTTCGGAGCTCAGACCCGGCACCACTTCCACTTTCACGCCACCTTTGGCAAAGCTGCCCTGCAGCGCCTGGGCGATATCGAGGTAAGGCGGCTGGTTGCTGGTAGAGAGTTTGAAGCTGACGTTGCTCAGGCCCGCTTTCTTCAGAATCGCTTTGGCTTTTTCCGGATCGTAGCTGTAAGGCGTGTCATTGAGCGCGCCGAGGAAGCCTTTCGGCAGAAAGGTCTGGTGTACGTCGAACTGGCCTTTCAGCAGCTCATTGGCGATACCTTTGTAATCCCACAGGTAGCGTGCCGCTTCCCAGAACGCCGGGTTCTTCAGCGTGTCGTTGGCACCGATGTTGAACTGAATGTAGTAGAGCGAGGCCATTGGAATCGCTTCGGTCTTCACGCCCGGTTTACCGTTCAATGCTGCAATCTGGTCAGCACCGAGGTTACGGGCAATATCGGCATCACCCTGTTCCAGCAACAGACGACGCGCCGCCGGTTCCGGCACGTTCTTGATCAGGATGTTCTTCATTTTTGGTGCGCCAGCCGGCGAAGTCGGGTTCGCGCTCAGCAGCACCACCTGATGCATCACCACTTTACGGATCTGGTACGGGCCGCTGCCGGCAGAATGGGTTGCCAGCCAGCCGTTACCAAAGTCACCGTTCTTCTGATTCGCCATCGCGGTTTTCTCGTCGATAATTGACGAAACCGGTGCTGACAGCAGGCTCAGCACATAGGTCGGGCTGACATTAGCGGTCCAGCTGATCTGCACATGGTTGTCATCGATCTTCTTCAGGAAGCCATCAACGTTATCTTTGGTCCAGCCCAGCTGGGTGAGGATGAAAGAGGGATCGAGGTTCAGTTTCACTACCCGGCCCAGCGAGAAGATGACATCTTCCGGACGCAGTGGATTACCGGTGGAGAATTTCGCATCTTTACGCAGTTCAAAGGTCAGGCTGCGGTTGTCGCTGCCGGGCTGCCAGGAGGTCGCCAGCGTCGGCTTCAGATCGACCGGATTTTGCGGGTCAGACTGGACCAGACGCTGATAAATATTGGTGAAGGCCTGTACGCTGGTGAGTTCAAAACCTTTGGCCGGATCGAAGCTATCGGCATCGTCAGTAGACTGTGCAATCACCAGCGTATCTTTTGGTGTCGCAGCCTGCGCAGAGAAGGCGGCAGCCAGCGTCAGCGCCAGCAGTGATGGAATTATAGTTTTCATGAAATTTCCTTGCCTTAAAAAGTTACGCGAGTTTACGAAAGGGCCGATGCGAAGAATAGTCGAATATGGGCTAATCATATGCCAAAAAGGCATAAGGGTAAGGTTGTGGTTATAAGAAGGTGACGTAGTTGTTAAGCCGCTGCGGCTTTTCCAGAAACGGCACCTCAACGAAATGATAAATTCTATTATTCCCGCTTTACCCTTACCTTCCTCTCTTTATAATAGCGTCAAATTATTTCTGGAGAATTCAGTTGGACAGTCACCCTAAATTTATTTTTATTCTGGCAAGCTGAATTTTCTTCTCTGCTTGCCAACCGGCGGGCAGCAATCCTCTCTTTTCGTCACGGTTGCGCTCCTTATTTATCACCCTGTTAGCTGAGTGAGTGCGCATTATGTTTCTGTTTATCTTGGCTCTTTTCCCTCCACCTCGTCTGGCGTAGCCCAGGCTACGCCCGATCGCCGCTCTCTGACTGATATTACGTTGCGCTAATTTCGCGCCGCGTGAATTTCTGCACCCTATTATTTCTGAACAGAGGAGGGATATATGGACGATCCCGCAAGGTTACCCATTTAAATAACCCGGCACCGCCAGGTCTTCTCCGCATGCCTTATTGGGCGTGCAGGACAACTATCGCTTTAAATCAGGGAGATGTCGAAATGAGCGACATGAAACTGGAACAGGTTGCGATCAAATCTGACGCCAACCGCACAACCAAAAAAACTCAAAAACTTTTCGCGATTGCCCGTGAAGCGGGCCAGCCTGTCGACGTCACGCTGGCGAACCTGCGTAGCGATCGGGACGGCCTGACTCATACAGAAGCGGCGGCCCGCCTGGCGCTGTATGGCCCGAATGAGGTTGCCCATGAAAAAGCGCCACCGGCACTGATTCAGTTACTGATGGCCTTCAACAATCCGTTTATTTACGTCTTACTGGTGCTGGCGCTGGTGAGTCTGTTTACCGACTATCTGCTGCCGCTGCGGGCTGGTCAGGAAACCGATCTCTCCGGGGTGATCATCATCACCACTATGGTGCTGCTGAGTGGTCTGCTGCGCTTCTGGCAGGAGTTTCGCACTAACCGTGCGGCGCAGGCGCTGAAGTCTCTGGTGCGCAGCCAGGTCACGGTGCTGCGGCGCGAAACCGCCAGTGACACTGCGCAGCGTCATGATGTGGATATGCGTGAACTGGTGCCGGGCGATGTAATTCTGTTGAGCACCGGCGATCAGGTGCCTGCTGATGTCCGGCTGCTGAGTGCGCGTAATCTGTATGTTAGCGAAGCGGTGCTGACCGGTGAATCGCTGCCGGTAGAGAAACAGAGCGGCAATCTCGCCGTCGATCCACAGGGCAAAACCCCCCAGGAGTTGCTGGCGCTCAATAACATTTGTCTGATGGGCACCAGCGTCGCCAGCGGCACGGCGAGCGCGGTGGTGGTGGCGACGGGCGGTGAGACCTGGTTTGGATCGCTGGCCGCCTCGCTGACCGGAAGCCGTCCGCAGACCGCTTTTGATCGCGGGGTTAACAGCGTCAGCCGGTTACTGATTCGCTTTATGCTGGTGATGGTGCCGGTGGTACTGCTGATCAACGGCTTCAGCAAAGGCGACTGGATGGATGCCACGCTGTTTGCGCTGGCGGTGGCGGTCGGCCTGACCCCGGAAATGTTGCCGATGATTGTCAGCGCTAACCTGGCCAAAGGCGCGATTGCGATGTCGCGGCGCAAAGTGATCGTTAAGCGGCTGAACGCCATTCAGAACCTGGGCGCCATGGACGTATTATGCACCGATAAAACCGGTACGCTGACCCAGGATACCATTCTGCTGGCCCACCACCTTAACCCGGTGGGGAAGGAAGATGGAGAGGTGCTGTTGCTGGGATGGTTAAACAGCGGTAGCCAGAGCGGCGCGAAAAATCTGATGGATCGGGCGGTGCTGATGGCGGGCGACAAAGTGATCTCCCAGACCCGGCGCAGCCAGTTTCATCTGGTCGATGAGCTGCCGTTCGACTTCGAGCGCCGCCGGGTTTCGGTGCTGGTGGAAGATCTCGCATGCCATCGCTCACTGCTGATTTGCAAAGGCGCAGTAGAAGAGATGTTGGCGGCGAGCAGCGCTATCCGCCAGGGCGAAGCGATCGTTCCGCTGGATGACCGCCTGCGGGCGGAACTGCTGGCGCTGACCCAACGCTATAACCAGCAGGGCTATCGGGTATTGCTGGTGGCGACGCGCGAAGGCGATTTGCAGGCGCCGCTCAGCCACAGTGACGAACGGGAGCTGACGCTGGAAGGGCTGCTGACCTTCCGCGATCCGCCAAAAGCAAGCGCCGGTAAAGCGATTCAGGCACTGCGTGACCACGGCGTGGCGGTGAAAGTGCTGACCGGCGATAACCCGCTGGTCACGCTGCGGGTCTGCCAGGATGTCGGGCTGCGTGATCCGGCAATGCTGACCGGTGATCAGATTGATGCGATGGACGATGCGCAGCTGGCGCAGGAAGCAGAGCGATGCACGCTGTTTGCGCAGCTGACGCCGCAGCAGAAATCCCGCGTGGTGCGCCTGCTGCAACAGAATGGTCATACCGTGGGCTTTCTCGGTGATGGCATCAACGACGCGCCGGCACTGCGGGCGGCGGATACCGGTATTTCTGTCGACAGTGCGGCGGATGTGGCGAAAGCCTCGTCGGATATTATTCTGCTGGAGAAAGATCTGCAGGTGCTGGGTGAGGGCGTGCTTAAAGGACGCGAAACCTTTGGCAATATCATCAAGTATCTCAACATGACCGCCAGCTCGAACTTTGGCAACGTGTTCTCGCTGCTGATCGCCAGCGCCTTTATTCCGTTTCTGCCGATGCTGTCGATTCATCTGCTGATTCAGAATCTGATGTATGACGTCTCCCAACTGGCGCTGCCGTGGGACAAAGTGGACCGTGATTTTCTGCGTCAGCCACGCAAATGGGATGCCGGTAACATCAAACGTTTTATGCTGTGGATGGGTCCAACGTCGTCGATTTTTGATGTCACCACCTTTGCGCTGATGTGGTTCATCTTCGGGGCCAACCACGCCGGTGTGCAATCGCTGTTCCAGTCCGGCTGGTTTATTGAGGGGCTGCTGTCTCAGACGCTGGTGGTGCATATGCTGCGCACCCGCAAGATTCCATTTATCCAGAGTCGCGCCACCTTACCGGTGATGCTGACCACGCTGGCAATAATGGCGTTGGGGATTGCGATTCCGTTCTCACCGCTGGGCGCGATGGTCGGGCTGGTGCCGCTGCCATGGCAATACTTCCCGTGGCTGGTGCTGACGCTGTTCAGCTATTGCCTGGTGGCGCAGGGCATGAAACGTTTATATATCCGCCGCTTTGGTCAGTGGTTCTAGGGAGGCGACGATGAAAAATAACCGGATTGATAAGGTATTTGTCGGCGTGATGATCATCGGCTTAACGCTGATTGCGCTGACGGTGATCGTGCGGTAATTGAGAGGCAGTGAGGCGACTCGCTGCCTTTTTTTATTGATGCAGTTACTCTTCGTCGCGCTCACGGCTGGCGCGCTGACGCTCGTAGTATTCATCTTCTGCAGTGATGATCTCATCCAGCAGCGAATCCATATCGACCACGCGCTCCTCTTCCACAAACTTCCCGGTAAGCGGTGTTTCCGGCGTCAGCTTGCCATCTTCATACAGCAGCCAGATCTCTTTGGCATAGCGGGTCTGCAACAGCTGCGGTGCGAACTGACCGTAGTAGGCGGTGATATTGTTAACATCACGCTCGAACATCGATTCGGCATGGTTGTTGGCTGCGGCATCAACCGCCTGCGGCAGGTCGATAATTACCGGACCCTGGTCATCAAGCAGCACGTTGAACTCTGATAGATCGCCATGCACGATACCGGCACATAACATGCGCACGATATTGCGGATCATGGTGTGGAAATCCGTGACCGCCTGCTCTTCAGACAGGGAGACATCGCTGAGACGCGGCGCGACCGAGCCATTGGCGTCGGTTACCAGCTCCATCAGTAACACACCGTCAATGCAGAGATAAGGCTGCGGCACGCGCACACCGGCATTCGCCAGCCGGAACAGCGCATCCACTTCAGCGGTCTGCCACGACTCTTCCTGCTGCTTGCGGCCGAACTTCGAGCCTTTCTGCATCGCACGCGCGTTACGGGTGTTACGGGTTTTACGTCCTTCCTGATACTGCACTGCCTGCTTGAAGCTACGCTGCGTGGCTTCTTTATAGACTTTGGCGCACTGGATCTTGTCACCGCATAACACGGTGTAGACGTCAGCTTCTTTGCCACTTTTCAGTCGCTGAAGCACGTCATCAATCAGGCCATCATCGACCAGAGGCTGGATTCTGTTTGGGATTTTCATGCGGCTTTATACCTTATTTCAGCCCCTTTTCGTATCAATAACACCAACGGCGATAATAGAAAAAAATTGGCAACGTCTAAAGGAAGTGTCTAATTCTACCCTGGAAAAAGGTTTTAGGAAGGTGATCCTTTCTCGCTTCGGCTGATAGCGATGGTTTTCTCTGAAGCAGCGGTTTCAGTGGCGTTGGCGGGCGGGCTGACCGGGGAAGCACTGAGGCTAAAACATTTCAGAACAGGGTGAGGCGTAGCGGACGGGACGTAATGCTTCACAAGGTCGGGAGTGGGATGGCGAAATCCTGCGCGGGCCAGGGGCAGGATTTCGACCAGCCAGGGTTTACTTCAGACCTTTGAGCAGCTTCACCGTGCTCTCGATGTCGATCTCATCTTCGGTGAAGATTAAGGTCGAACCCTGGAAGGTGGTGATTGCCAGCTTCTTCAGTGAACGCATTTCACCGGGCTTCACGTCTGATTTCGGGCGGATATTGCTCAACAGCACGCCTACCGACAGCACCGGATTCTCTTTATCAATGCGGGTGTCGACCGGCACTTCTTCGCTGTAGACCAGGTAAGATTTGATCGCAGTGATCTTGATGCGCTCACCCGCGATAAAGATGTATTTGCTTTCCGGCACCACTTTCACCGCATAGGCCGACAGGCCTTTGTTATTGGTGGTGGGTTCAAATGTCACCGCAGCATCTTTCTTGATCAGATCAGGGTTGGCGACCTTAATCACATGAAAATAGCGGTTCTCACCGTTTTCATCTTTGATAAAACCAAAACCCTTTTCTTTGAACCAGGTTGTGATTGTTCCGTTCATCGCCATTACCGCCTGTTTAATCGTTTATCTACTCAGTTTTTTACAGCGCGCAGTGTAATGCACAATGCCTGCGCAGACTATATCAGTGTGAATGATAATTTCTGACCGGTAAGAGAGCAATCCGCTGACGCGTTGAACGGTATCGGGGTAATCGCGGGTCCGTGTTGTTAAAGCGGTCACGATGAGTTGGCCGGAAGAGAAATGGGGAAGGGCGCGGGAGATAACGCTGGCGGTGCGGTTATGGCGCAGGAAGTATGATCCGGGCGGGTAAGGTCACTATCGTCACCTGCTGACCGCCCGGCGCAAGCGGGTAAGGTTACTCGTTACCCCATTGGTTGAGGAAGGTCGCGATCTCATCGATACGCTCAGCATCGATGCCCGCTTCCGTGGCCATCTCCTGCTGCGACTCTTCACTGATCTCCTCGTTATTCATCAGACGCGTGATCAGTAACTGGAAGTAGTGCGCCAGCGGTGTGCGTTCTGCATCGCTCACCGGCTTAGCGGATTCGGTCGCATACTCATCTGCGACGTCATAGTACTTGAGAGGAATGTCGTTAGTCATAAAAAGTCCGCTAAGTTGAAGTGCTGGTCAGTGGCTGCCTGCGCTCAATGGCGTAAGTAGCGGGGTTATTATTTCGTGTTTAGGCGGGGGCTGTAAAGGTGAGATCGTGAAGAGTAACATGCGCGGAGCAGGTGCAGCTGATCACTACAGTGAGTACGGAGTGAACGATCAGTGTATTAATGAGATATTCATTTTTTAATAGATTGTGGTGATGAACATGGCTGGGGTGTTGTGATGAGCGAGATAGATATCAAGGGTGATGAGGCTCTGGTTAAACTGCTGCTGAACGCGGATAAAGGCGATATAGATCTGCTGATTGATTACATCACCAACACGGGTAAGTTTGGTTTTTCCATGTCGAACAGCGTCAGGAAAGTATTGCAGGACGCCAAACTTTACGATGAGCCCGATGATGAAACATTGCGTTTGCTTGTACGAGAGTTACAGTATTTTGGTGGTAATACAGTTGTGAATCTGTTTCGTCGCAATGGTGTGAGCTATAGTGAAATTGTAGATGACGTTGCTGCACATCTAAAAATTAAAGCCCCTGTCGCCGCTTCCGTAGCAGAAAAAGAAGCGCTGATTATTGACGGTGTGTTTGCCTCGACATGGCAAAAAATGTCGGATGATGAACGTAGCCAGATCCTGCGTGATATTGACATTAGCTCCCTGGTCAGTATGGATATCCCCGTCTGGCAGAAAGCGGCATTAGTCGCCAACGGCCTTGCACAAACTACAGCAGGTAAGGTATTACCTTTAATTGCGGGACTTGGGATCGGGCGTGTTTTGGGCATTTTAACGGGGCCGGTTGGCCTGGCTATTACAGGTCTGTATACCGCCTATGATATCTCTAATCCGGCATTTCGAGTGACACTGCCCTGCGTGGTGCAAATAGCCTGGATTCGCTTAAAAAATTCCCGCCAGTTCCGACTTGCCACACAATCATCAGCACCCAAAATGCCAGCTTTCACCTTCGAGCAGCGCTGGGGTTTTGGATATGATGTTAACCAACCTGCGCTTACGGTTTCGACAATTCAACCTTCACAAATTACTGACACGGCTGCGATGCAGGAACAGGGCATTACCGCTATTTCACGCCTGAGTCCGCTGTTGCAGATGCTACCCTCACTGGTTACGTCTGCACACATTTCCAGTCATCAATATATGGAAGTCATCATCAATGGCTCTCTGGCGAATGTAAAAGACGGCACAGGGTTTCGTGGATTTAGTATGGGTGAGAAAGGGATCAAAGAGCATGCCGTTCTGCTAAATCCGGATAAGTTCCTTCAACTTGTTAACGCTGGTTTACTGTTAAATGTTGCGTCTGCTCTGTTAGCGCAAAAGCATCTGGCGGATATCAGCAAAAAATTGACGGAGATTATTGAGGCGGTACGTGAGGTCTCAGCATTTCAGACCAATGCACGTAAGGCGGAGATCATTGGAGCCATTCAGTATTTGCAGCAAATTACCCCTGTTGTTTTTGAGGAGAAATGCTCTCCTGCAATACGTCAAAAACTCGAGGATATAGAAGTCCAGTTTTCCGCCGTGCAGGCACATTTACTGACTGATATTTTTAATGCCGGCGACAAGATTTTGAAGCTTAGAGAACGTGGACTCTTTAGCAGTACGGAAATTACAAATAAGATCCAAATCGAACAAAAACTCCTTAATGAACGAATCCATGAATGGGACCTGGCGATGAAGGTTCGTGCGCAAGCGTTGCATCTACTGACCCATACCGAAGGGAATACAAAACTCGTGAGTCAGCGCCAGCAAACTATTGTTCAGAACTATCAGCAGTTTGAGAATATTATTGACAAAGTTGAGCGTCAGTTAGAACAGAGAATACAAAACATCACTGCGTTGGCAGAACAAAGCAATACCACCAATGCTAATAAAGTATTACTGCGGAAATGGACAATAACGACCTTATTGCCACAAAAGGTAGCAATTGAAGAAACACAAATTTCTTTTGAGCGATTTCAACAAGCATTGTTATCTGAGCAACCACAATCGGCACGTTTACTGGTAGAAGTGCAGGGCGGTAAACCAGTTAAGTGTTTTGAATTGCCGCTGGCTTAATTCATTCATCTTCATCTGAATGAGTAATTTAATGGAAGAACGCATTATTTCGATGAAAGAGTGACTACGGTAATCTTTCATCAGTGAATGGAAAAATGGAGCAGATCATCATGCGTCTTATCTCACTGACACTTGTATCTGAAATCGAGGATATGTCAGGGCTTATCAATAAGCTAAAGAAGGTTCGGGATTAATTAGTTTCCTTCAGACTTCTCAGGACAAATTGAGAGCAGAAAAGAGTCCGCATGGCTTGTGCCATGCGGACTCTTAAGGCTTGATTGGATGGCTCTGGTTATCACGCTGGCGGAGTCTGAATAAGAAATATAAGATAATGAAAATAAAGTGTTTTATTCAATTCACTTTTCCTTCGTATACCTAAACGTATACCAATTCAGGAATGTAACAGGTTTAAACTTGAAATCTATCCATCTTATTTCATTAGCGAAATCGCTGATTTTATGTACTCATCATGAGGTTTGAACCTCGACATATGCCGCACGCACACAACAGGAACCCGTTGGCCGTGGAATTTAGCATAAAAGGCGTAAGTGGTGTAATACCCTTTAGGATGTGAATACTTCAATGTACTTACGTCGCCAAAATGTTTGAGCAATAAGCTGGCAGCGGACAATGAAGATAAACCATTGCTATAAGCGATGATTACTTCTGGATTGCAAAGGGGCAGCGTTACATTCTCAAAGAATCGCATAGAATTTATCGTAATCTCTTCTAAAGATTGATTTTTCGCAAGCGCTTCTACTTTTAGTGATGCTGCATTCTTTGAACACATCATGAGAGCATTGGTATAAAGGACATCCTGCCAATCATAGCCAAGCCCCGCTGGAATCTGTTGCAACCGCTTAGCAAGGTGAGTTATCCCCCACGCCCCTTCGATCCCGTTTTGAACATTAGATATGTAGGGTGATTCGAAATCCTTTTCGATGGATTGGGCATTGGTGATATGGGCATCAACGAGTGAGCCGTTGAATCCCATTATAATCACGCGTTTTCTTTGTGGTGGAGAGGCTAAAAGTTGAAACGAACTATCGTAAGGTCTTCCCGGCAGATCACTCAAACCGAAGTTTGCTAAACCGTCTAAGATAAATTTCTTTGTAGCTTCCATCTGAGTCATTCCATCTCGAATCATGCATTCATGATACGGAAAAAATTTTTTTGGAAATCAATCGTTCACACTGTTCACCTTTGTTATTTATCCATATTATACAAGGGGGTGACTGATGACGAATCAATGTAGGGAGAGTGAAATCATTCACTGTGGGTGAAGCATGGGCCTAAAACGGTTAGTGACGGTTATAGAAAGTGTTGAATTGAGTTTTAATTATAATTTGGAGTATGTATGAGTAAGAGAGATTTGATTTCTGAAATAAGGGAAAAAAATGAAAGATCCAACGATAAGTATCTTCACGGACATTTGGAAATTTACAGCCTAAAGATGTTACTGAATTCAACGGATAATACAACAGCACTTTCATTAATTATCATAGGTATTGCGTCATGTATTGAAGTTAGTGTGAAGGAGGCTATAAAAAAATTAGTTGATTCAGGGGAGCCATACCTTACAAACTCTGAAGGTTTAATTCAGAAGTTTGATTTCTCATTAACTAAAGCATTAAGTAAAGGCTATATAACCTTTGGGGATTTGGTATCTCATTCAGTGTCTGTCAGTAAGTTGGAAAATATATCATCCCATTTCGAAAAGCTACTATCAACTGATAAAACTAAATTGAAGTTTGACTCGATTATTTCAGGGGTTCAACCGTTTGTTGAGCCTGATCTTTTTGATGAAAATAGTGATGAAGATAATGAGCGTAATGAAAAAAGAGGTTTTATAATTACTGATTCGGTTAAGATTCTCAGTGATATTGGCAATATTTTCGAGACTAGACATATTGTTGCTCATGAAGCTAGTTTTGATGTGGTTGATAAAGAAAAATTAGAGGGTTACATCCAAAGTGCTCAGTTGTTTTTAGATGCTTTGTTCGAATTGGTAGAGCAAATAATTAATCCCGGTGTTTCAAGGCAAGGCATTAATTCATCAATTCAACATAAGATTGAAGCAGGTAAAATTTATCTTGCATGTCAAGATTTACAAAATGTTATTGGTGACAAAATAACTTTGGTAAGAGAAGATGGGGTTAAATTAAAAGCCTTATTTGATAAATCAGTTGAATGCTTTGAAAGTTATCATGAGGCGGAGTCTAATCTTCGGCTCGAGTTGCATGGTTTATTAACCGGAAATGCCATGAGGAATATAGAAGCTCATGCTACTTGCTTAATTTATACAGATAGAATTAAATATCTTGAAGATCTGCTTGAAGCTGTAAGTTTTCATTTGGATGAGTGAAGGTCATTTTAAAATTAATTAATATTCTATCAGAATGAATTTCTTAATTTCATCCATTTTGTTTTCATTAAAAATGGATGCGGTAAAATGATCAACGGTGCTTTGAGGAGACGAGTTTCCTTAACTACAGGAAGTCTGATTGTAAAAACCGGCTTTCGCCGGTCTTGGTTAGTTATATAGCGGTGAGATCATCACACTTTGGCAGCCAGTCGGTGCTGCTTTCTTCCGTCAGGTCAAGATTCGTCTGCATACCCAGCTTTGTACGGCGCTTCATGTAGTGCTGTCCGTACTCCCGCATGATGCTCTCCAGCGACAGGCCAAACATCTTCATGCTGAGCGGATTCTTATAGCCGTTGGCATCCATATAGGCCAGATAGGCGTGATAAAGGTAACGCCTGGGCTGAAGCGGCCTGATACTGGCGTTCCCCATATAAAGCGCGTTTGGCTCCGGCGTGGTGAACAGGTAGCCGCAGAAGTCCACCATCGGGTCCGCATCGCGCTTAATGCGCATCGCCTCGTCAGAGTTCTGCTGCGACTGAAGCAGCGATCGGGCCTGCTGCGGCTGGCTGAACTGCTGCATCAGCTGGCGCACGATAACGGCCAGCTCACCGCTGATTTTTTCCTTCAGCTGCGGGTCGCGCTCGTCTGCCGGGATAATTTCCGGGAAGTGCAGTATCACCCGGCGGCGCGACACGCCCCCGCTGCGGTCGGTGAAGCGCATCGGGTTGTTGTTCACTGCCAGAATCACCGCCGGAATGTGGGTCGAATAGGCGTCGCGGTACTTCGGGTCCACGGAGACCGCATCGCCGCCGGTGATGGCCTTGATGCCCGCGCCATCGCCGCTCCATTTTCCTGATCGGGCAGTATAATCAGCGAATACCCAATCACCGCCGCGCGTTCGCGTGACGACTCCAGAGTTTCAATGGTGGCTGAGGTGGTGTTGTCCGTTCCGGCCAGCATGGTGGCGATTTCTGCCATGATGCTTTTACCGCTACCGCCGGGGCCGGTGACCTCCAGAAACAGCTGCCAGTCGTAGCGGTTCGCAAGCACCATAAACAGCGCGGCCAGAATAATATCGCGTTTGGCCGGGTCGCGTCCGGCGGCGCGGTCGAGCCACTGCCAGAAGTGCGGCGCGTGGTCTGCCAGCGTTTCACCCTGAACGGGCTTCGTGTAGTCCACCTCGCTGACCGTGCGCAGCCAGAAGTCTTTACTGTGCGGGCTGAAGCTGCCGGTGCGGGTATCCAGTACGCCGTTACGGAAGCCAATCAGACGGCGCGCCGGGTCGGCCTGCTGCTGCAGCATCAGCTTCAGCGTGTCCACCACGCCCGAAATCTTGCCCGCCGAAAACGGCGCGCGCAGGCGCTGAAACAGCTTTGCCACGTCGCGCTCGAACTGCTTCCCGGAAATCACCTTCCACGCGCCGGAACGGTAGCGGGACAGAATTTCCCCGCTGGCGTCCACGGCCAGCGCGCTGCGGTAGTGCTCCGCCACGCGTTCCGCCTTTTCACTGGCGCTCATGGCCGAAAATTCCGCCTCACTCATCACGTCGAACGGACTGGCGGCGGGCGGCGTGGCGGCTTCGGCCAGCGCCCGCCGGGTGCTTTCCTCACCGTGCTGCATGAAGGCGTCATTCCAGTCACCGAACACCGGCGGCAGGGCCACGGCTGCGCGGCTGGCTTCGGCGGCCTGCTTTGCTTTAGCCTGGCCGTCGCCGTTCAGGTCGCGGTCGGCGGCAATCAGCAGCGGCAGCGCGGCGTGCTTTTCACGGGCAAGGCCAGCCAGAGAAAGGAGGTTCACGGACGACAGGGCAATCCACACCTCATCACCGGTCAGGTTGTGCACCGTCAGGCCGGTGGCGTAGCCCTCCGTCAGCCAGATGCGCGCTGCCGGTTTGCCGGTGCTGAGAACGTGACTCGCGCCTTTGACCTGGCCGCCCTTCAGCGTGCGCTTCTCGCCCGCAGCGTTAATCAGCTGTACGTTCACCAGCTTGCCTCCCATATCGTGCAGTGGAACGAGTAAGTCACCGGCATGATAGGCCGTGAGCGCGACTTTCTGCGGCTTCGTCAGCGTCAGGCAGGACTGCTCCGGCCAGCCCTTACGTGACAGGTAGGCGTTGCCAGTTGCCTGCTGCGCGGTGCTGACCAGCTGCCGGGCCTGCTTCACGGCGGCGGCGCGTGCGGCTTCGTTATCTTCGCCCGCGCTGGCGACAGGCGTGCTGTCCATCGGTGGCAGGCTGCCGGTCAGGCCGTTTACCCGCGCGGCGGCTTCGGTCAGGCTCAGTGAGAGGGCCTTTTTCACCAGGTCCATGCCGTCACCGGCACCGCACTGATTACAAATCCACGTGCCGCGTCCCTCCTGGTCGTCAAAGCGGAAGCGGTCGGTTCCGCTGCATACCGGGCAGGAGGTATGGCGGTTCTTTACCACCTTCACGCCCAGCGCGGGCAGGATGCGGGGCCACTGGCCCCGCGCGGCTTTTGCCGCGTCTGATACGGTCATTTTCATTGTTGTTTTCTCCCTCAGTGCAGCACCGGCGCGCCTTTGAGCCGCCCGCATAGTTCATCCATCACCACCTGTCCCAGAAAGCTCAGGCACGGGCCGACTTGAGCGGCCCGGCGGCCAGCAGGTCGTCGAGCAGCGCGCAGGCAATTTCCTGACCGCGCTGGCGTCCGTGCTGGCGCAGATAGAAGCCTTCCAGCTCGGTTTCAATGGCGTATTCAAGGCGCGCCAGCGTCAGGCCGGGATAGCGCTTCTGTTCACGGCAGACGGTCAGCCAGGCGCAGGCCACCGCGCGGCGTGAAAGCGCGGAATGCAGTTCGGGGGAAAGGGTACGTGTGCTCATGGCTCAACCTCCCCGTTCATCCAGCCGTCCTGACAGCGGTTTACCACTCCGTCCAGCTGCTCGGTGATGAGGAAAATCAGCGAGTTCAGCTGCGCCTGCTGTCTGGCCTGTGGCTGTTCGTGGCACTCCTGAAGCAGGGTCATGTCGCTGATAAAGCGCCCAGCGTTACGCAGGTGCTCAAGGCGTAACAGGTCGGCGTGGGAAATGGTGGCGTGAGTCATGCGCGCACCTCCCGGACCGGCATGCGGGCAGCAAGTGACAGTACGTAATCGCGGGCCAGCGTCAGGCGGGCGGCGCGTTCGTCAGCGGCAACGGTGCGGAGCATGTGGATACGCTGCTGGCGCTCGGTACGGCGCACGGCGGCAAAGACGAAAACAAACTGAGGGTATGGGGAATCAAGGACCGTAGCCATGATAGCAGTCTCCAATGTTAGTAGCTTACAGCCACCACCGGAAACGCCAATTTCACTGGTGGTAGCCCAGACGGGGTTGGCGTAACCGGCAACATTGGAAACCGGCGCTTCGTGAGAAGCCCCCGCCTGAGCCACCATTACACGGTAGGTACGACAGATACAGAACCGTCGCCCGAAAAATGGGTGCATCAGGCACAGACACAAAAAAAGACGCAAGGCGCGTCTGGTGTCGCCAACGTTGTATTCAGGACGCCAATCCCGGCTGCCGATTTTGCGACAGCATAAAGACTGTACCAGGGAATGGCCCCGGCGCGCAAGCCGGGGAGCAAAGGAAAATGCAGCATGACGGAAAATCTCAAGAGTTGGTGAAGATCATGCTGCACGTTCCTGACCGCGTGCGGCGATGCGTGCATTCATCCAGGCACTGACTTCGCTGGCAAGCCACGCGACGTTCTTGCCGCCAAGCGATACCTGCGCCGGAAAAGCACTGCGGCTGATGAGGTCATAGATGGTTGAGCGGGACAGGCCGCAGACGTGGATCACTTCCGGCAGGCGCATAAAGCGTTCCTGGACCGGGAATGATACCGGCATAGCAGGGGCCGCCGGGGCGGATGAATGAGCGTTTAAAGTCGTGTGCATGAGCTACCTCTTATGTATCCGTTAAGCGCCGCACAGGTGTGTACGGCATCGGGTAGCTCTTTATTTTGCGAATATTTTTGCCGGTGACAACAACAGAAATCTGTCTGACCGGTCGCACAAAAACCACATAAAGCATGGGTGTACGAGAACAGTACTAAATAGTACTAAAGAGGGATAGTAAGGTTTTATCCAATAACTTTAAGTTTGCTTCAGTCGGATTTTAAAAACTACTCATTCTAAAGGGCGAATAAGGTCGAAATCTCGGCGATGAACAATGGTGAACAGAGGGTGAAGGATTAATTTTTCACTCTTCACCTCTTAATTTACTGTATTTACTCTTTTTTTCTCTCTGGTGAAGAATAGTGAAGGGTTTATATAAAACTGAAAGCTGATAACGGGCTTCACTGAGACCTATTCCTGGCTCGCCAGAAGTAATGCTTTTGTCTGGTCTGTCATACAACGTCCTCCGGTAGAAGCCGCTGTGCCAGACCCGGCACAATTGACTTACTGAAACCAGCCGACAGGAAACGAGATGGCCCTGAAATGTCCCGAATGTGGTCAGGTAGCCCACACCCGCACCAGTGCTTATGAAGCGCCCTCCGTAAAGCGTACCTGGTACCAGTGCCAGAACCTCGACTGCTCCTGCACGTTTACCGCGCTGGAGAGCGTCGAGAAGATCATCATGAAGCCGCACAGGCCCAAAGTCGCAGAGCCGGAACAGCAGAATGACGTGCCGGTTCGCCAGCCGCAGACGCTGGGCCGCTATGGTTCAGCCAGCGCCCGCAAAGACCGCCACGCACAGCCCTGACAGAGAGGAAAAACAGCATGACACAGCAGCAGATGACCGACGAACAAATTCAGGCCGCCGGCAACCGTATCGGTACGGCGCAGGCCAGAGTACAGCAGCCACTCAAGGAAGCCGGATGGCTCCTGCGGTTACCCGAAGCCGACGTAATCAGCCACACCACTGAGCTGGTAAAGGGGCTGTCCTCTGACTGGCGGCTGCGTATCGAAGATCTCAATACAAAGATGCTGGCCTGGCTGGAGGCAAGACAGGCCGAAAACGCCGCCACTGAAAATCTCAGCGGGCTGCGCCAGCGTAAGGCCGAAATGGAGCAGGCAAGCCGGGATAACCGGGCACGCTTCCGTGAACTGCTGGGACAGAATGGCGGCAGCGTCACGCCGGAAATGAAGACGCTGCGCGCGGAGTATCTGGAACAGCAGGAAACGGCGTCAGACCTGGCCGGGCTGATTGCCGAAAAGGAAAATCAGCTGCCGGTGCTGGCCGACGTGACCGGGCGCAAGGCCAACGCTTACGTGTTCTGTCATGAGGGCATCACGGATGAGCGCATTGATACGCTTATTGATGACTTCTTTATCATTCACGGTTCAGAGCTGAGCAGCCTGCTCAGGATGAAGTACAGCCAGTTTGAACGGAATGGCTCAACGCATGCACCGGGGGTTATCGAAGGCGCGAACGATGCCGACACGCTGTACCGCGTATATGTCCAAAACCTCATTAAGCGATGGACAAGCGTAAATCAGCCGCTGATGTTCCGTGATGACGTGCTGAGCGTGAGCGGTGCGCATCCTTTCCGGGGAGCCAGAACTGATCGCCGCAAGCGTAAACTTTTCTGAGCCGCAGATGCAGAAACTCACCGAAGCCCGGCCAGTGCCGGGTTTTTTACGTCCGTTGCGTGAGTGCATGTCTATGCTGCATGAAAACGCATGAGTCTCCGGCATTCCGGAACGGCAGGAAAGGCCAGCAGTGGCGCGGCTCAGAGCTAATCATGCAGGTGCATGAAAACCGCTGCATAAAGCGGGCAGGCGTGGCGGGGCTACGAGCGCGCGCCACCGCTCTCGATAGTAACGCCATATATCCTTGAATTAATTTTCAGATTTTTTAAATCTAAATTTACCAGTTGCGTAATATTTAAATAAGTTATTTTTAGTTTCAACGATCCTATGATTTGCTTTATGAGTAAGTTTAGCAATCTTCCTTTCAAGTTGATGGAAGTACTCTTTAGCTATTTTCCGAGCTGCATCTTCTCCTTCAAATTTCTGTATAATTGTAATATGACCTTCTGACAAGGTAACAATTGGATACCCATCGTTAATATGGATGTCAGCATTCTCTAATCTAACCAGTATTTCTTGTGCATCTCTGAAATAAGACATGGCAATAGATTTTGAATCAGTACGAGTTGCAAGAATAATTAATTGCTGTGCTAATGCGTGATCTATTTGGGGGGAGTCGTTATAAGCTATTTTTGCAGTGGATATTTTTTCTAATGCTTGATTTTGGTGGTTGTACCCACGAAGAGCGAGGCCGTACTGCAATAGATAAAGACCTTCGTTTTCAAGCGTTTTTTCAAATGATTTATATATCCCTAAAATCATATCTTCATTATTATGCAGGAGCTTTTTAAGTGTTTTAAAATTCACGAGCGATTTATAGATATATCCCTCGCTTTTAGATATGTTGACCATGATAGGGTATTCGTAAGCAGAGAAGGAATAAATGTATGCACTAAGTATAACTTTAAGATAATTCGCATCTATGTATGAATTTAAAATTTTATTAATATATGAGTAATGGCGAGTGGTAATCGTTCCATTTTTATAAAAAAGGATGCCAGTCATTTCACTACAAAGCTTGAAAACATCTCCGTTTAGATTGAGGTGCTGAAGTGCGCGAGTTAAAGTTGATTCATGCGCATTCATTCGCTGTAGGGTGGCCAAACCACAAAGCACTAATAGAGCTTTGTGAGATTCAGTAGGGATCTTATTATAGTCTCTTTCGATAATTTTATTGAACCCATCTCCTGAAGTTGACTCCATTAACCCGATTAACAATTGCTGTCTTGACTTAGTCGTTAGTTCGGTAATTCTTTCAGTCGGTGAGAATTTTTCAAGCCGAGTCCAGTTACCATAAATTTTAACTTTATTAAGTATTTTTTCAGCATCACTTCTATTTATAAGCGAAATGTCTAAGTATTTAGTTTTTAGGTCATCAAAATGTTCTTTGGCACGATAAGACCAAATGTTTAGGCTTTCAGAAACTACAAATTTGCACTTATTGGATTTATTTTCTTTAATTATTTCTCCTATCGATGGTGCAATATCAGCGATTTTCTCAATGAAAATGAAATAATTACCAGATGTTTTTCTGTTTAACTCTTTTACTAACGATGAAACATCAGCATTGATATTGTCTAAGTAGTAAACGGGGAAGTTTATTTCTGACAATTTTAATGCTAATTGTTTCATCATTGTGCTTTTACCTGACCCAGCTGATCCAAATATACAAAACATATTAGTTTCATCAGAGTTGCTTAAAGTATCCCTAATCATCTGAAATGCTTTATTTGTATGAGATAAAAACGCTGGCACGTTATCGAGTATATCTTTCCATGTTGGTTTATATCCTCTATAAAAATTCCTCAATGGAAAACCACTATCAGCTTCCTTTAGTAAACTTAATTGTGAGCGACTTACAGGTATAACCTCCTTAAATATACTGATATATTTACTAGGGTCATCAACATCTTTAACATTTAGCTCAGGACGACTTTTTAATAAAGTGGAAGTTGGGGTTGGTGGCTTTTGAAAATTTTCATCAAGCCATTCTATAAAGTCAGATAAACTTCCGGATATATGTTCAATGTTTGATTCCAAAAGGTTTTCAATGTCAATTTCAGAAGCGGAGGGGGTAATTACAAAGCTTCTCTGCTCTATGCTGTTTGTTCGCCCTTTATAACGTTCAATATGATGATAAAATAGTGGTTCTTCTAGTTTGGTGCCTATGAAGAGGAAGGTGTAGTTAAAAAAGTCACTTCCTAGCTCTTCATACCATAAAGGTGCATTTGCAGATGATGCACCATATTCTTGGGGTGAAAATATATAGCCATCTCGACTATTCCGTACATCACCATTTAATTTTATGTAATCAAGTTTTTTAAATATCTGATCACGTGGAACAACTTTATCAAAACGACTTCTGATGTAGATACTTTGATTTGAAAACCTTTCTAATGCTCTTTCAAGAGCATCATCAATATTCAAAGTATAAATTCTGGCAAATGTGTAATGAGCAAGTCTGTTGTATTCTTTTGATGGGCGGCAATTCCTAAATTGCTTATCAAATATTTCATCTATGCGTTCACCAAGCTTTCTTTTGCATGCGCCATATACACGGGGCAAAGGTTCGCCACCATACTTTAAGCCAGCTTCATGTGCCAATGTTTTAGCTAACTGCTCTCCAAGAGGAAGAGGCTCACCATTTGAAGTTAAAGAGCCGAAAGAACTTCCTGCACCTAACAAAAGCATTAATCTACCTTCATCAATGGCCTTTTTTATATCGTTGTTCATTTTAATATCCTTTTATGATCATCAACTGTTTGCCCCCACCATGACATTAAAGACTTCCTATGTTCAAGATAAGAACTTCGATTATATGCGCGTCTGACCTCATTTGGGTCTACATGAGCTAATGCTGATTCTATTACGTCAGGATTTAAGCCAGCTTCATTCATTGCTGTACTTGCGATTGACCTTAATCCATGAGCTACGAGCTTACCTCCAAACCCAATACGTTTTAAAGCAGCATTAGCTGTCTGGCTATTCATAGCTCTTTTTGGATCATTCCTGCTCGGAAAGATATGTTCACGGTGAGTACTGATAGGTTCCATCACATCCAGAATTTCCAATGCCTGAGGCGATAAAGGTATGATGTGCTCACGTTTGGCCTTCATTCGTTCTGCCGGAATTGTCCAAATCTTTGCATCGCGATCAATCTCTGCCCACAGAGCACCAGAGGCCTCAGAAGGGCGTACCAGAGTCAGGAGTTGCCATTCAATAAGGCAGCGAGTCGTAACGGACAGATTCGACATTACCAAAGAACGCATCAACTTGGGTAATTCTTCTGGCCGCAGTGTCGGCATGTTTTGCTTTTTTGGTTTTTCAAAGGCCATGCCAACCCCTGATGCCGGATTAGCATCAATCAGGCCAGTGTTTACCGCATAAATCATGATTTCATTGATACGCTGAACCAAGCGACGGACTGTTTCAAGCGCCCCGCGAGCTTTTATCGGCTCCAATGCCTCAACGATCGTTCTGGCCTTGAGCGCTTGAACAGAAATCTCACCAATGGAAGGGAAAATGTCTTTCTCCAGCGATCGCCAAATATCCTTCGCATAATCCTCGGTAACGCTTTTGCTCTTAAGCTGAAACCACTTTCCGGCAACAACTGAAAAAACACTATCAAGTTCAATTTGCCGTTGCTCTGATACCTCCACTTGTTGCTTCTGCGGGTCAATCCCCTGCGCAAGCAGAGACAGATATTGGTCACGCATTTGGCGTGCAACTGCAAGCGTTAGAGCAGGGTAAGAGCCAAGGCTAAGATTTGTGCGACTGCTGCTATTCGGCCGCTGGTAACGAAAACGCCATAGCTTTTTACCGGATGTTTTGACGAGCAGGAAAAGTCCGTCACCATCATGCAGCGTGAAGTCTTTCTCTTGAGGCTTAGCTTTGAGGATTTCATTATTGGTAAGGGGGCGTGTAATCCGCGCCATGACTGATTTCCGTCCATAATTGGTACACGTTTTTGGCCCCCATTATAGCGTGTACCTAAACGTGTACCAATTATCACTGGATTCAGCCGGATCGTCACGGAAGATTACGGATACAAAAAAGCCCGCAGGGCTTGTGCCGTGCGGGCTTTCAGGACTTCTGCGGATGGCTCTGGAACCATCTTTGAAGAATTTTGGTGGAGCTGGCGGGAGTTGAACCCGCGTCCGAAATTACTACACCGTCGGCACTACATGCTTAGTCAGTTTTTACATTCGCCGGTTAGCTGCGAACAGACACGCCACTAACAGACTAGCCTGATTGGATTTAACGCTTCAACCCCAGGCAAGGCATCCACGCGATCTCTTTTGGGTTTGACTTCTCTTGATCCCCGTCTTAAGAGCGGAAGCTAGGGAGAGAAGGCTCTAAGCAGGTTATTAAGCTGCTAGTGCGTAGTTTTCGTCGTTTGCGACTATTTTTTTGCGGCTTTTTACGAGGCAAACCGCCCCTCGGCATGCTCCTAAGGCTTCACAATCCCGTCGAATCCAGAATCAGCCCCAGAACTTTAAATACTAGCAAAAAATCGTGTAAGAATCCAGCGCTTAACGCTTTGAATTCTTCATGATACGGGCTTTATCCAGTTGCCATTCACGGTCTTTGACGTCGTCACGTTTATCATGCTCTTTCTTACCGCGTGCAACACCAATCTTCAGTTTACACCAGGCGTTCTTCCAGTAGAGCGAGAGCGCCACGATGGTATAACCTTCGCGATTGACGCGGCCATACAGTGAATCCAGCTCACGTTGCTTCAGCAGAAGCTTACGGCTGCGCGTGGGATCGCACACCACATGGCTGGAAGCAACGGCTAAGGGTTGAAAGGTTGAACCAAACAGGAACGCTTCGCCATCGCGCAGCAAAATATAGCTGTCGCTGATGTTGGCTTTGCCGGCACGAAGTGATTTAACTTCCCATCCTTGCAACGATAATCCCGCTTCATACTCCTCTTCAATGAAGTATTCGTGGCGGGCGCGTTTGTTCATGGCAACAGTGGCAGAACCGGGTTTGTGTGATTTTTTCTTTGTCATAGTGCGGCGTATTTTACATCACTTAGTCGGTTATCGCATCCCCAGTCCAGCGGGGCGGCAGGAAACGGGATATTCTAGCACACCCTTACTCGGGGGCATTTTTGTTTAATCGCTGAAAATGCTATTATTCAGCGGTTTCGTGATGAACAGGAACCATTATGGCTCAGATTAGTCGTTCGGCGCTGGTCCCGTTTAGTGCCGGGCAGATGTACAAACTTGTAAATGATGTGGATGCTTATCCGCAATTCCTGCCGGGTTGCACCGGAAGCCGCGTGCTGGATGCGTCAGAAAATCAGATGACCGCGTCTGTGGATGTGTCGAAAGCTGGCATCAGCAAAACATTTACTACCCGCAATACCCTGACGGATAACCAGAGCATTCATATGCAACTGGTTGACGGGCCGTTCCGCAAGCTGACTGGCGGCTGGAAATTTATCTCGCTGGGCGATGATGCCTGCAAGGTGGAGTTAAGCCTGGAGTTTGAATTCACCAATATGCTGGTCGAGATGGCCTTTGGTCGAATCTTCAAAGAGCTGGCCAACAGCATGGTGCAGGCGTTCACGCAGCGCGCCAAAGAGGTCTACAGTGCCTGATATCGCGGTTGAGGTGGTCTACGCACTGCCTGAAAAGCAATACCTGCTCTATGTTGACGTGGAGCAGGGCAGCACGGTGGAGCAGGCGATAGAGCAATCCGGAATACTGGAGCTGCGCCGCGAAATCGACCTCAGCAGCAACAAAGTGGGTATCTACAGCCGGGCAGTAAAGCTCAGTGATGTGGTTGATGAAGGCGATCGGATTGAAATCTATCGACCGCTGATCGCCGATCCTAAAGAGCTGCGTCGTCAACGCGCAGAGCGCTCAGCGTCTGGAAAAAAGTAAGCAGCAGGTACTCTGTCCTGATAATCAACAGCATAAAAAAAGGCGCTCAGTGCGCCTTTTTTACTGTCTGCCGTTGGGTTAGTCGCTTTTTTGCGCCAGATTCGGCTTGTTGTCGATATTGGTCAGAACGCCGTTGCCATCAAAGTTGAGCGTCAGCGTCTGCTGCTGTACGCGCTCATGGCCTGGTTCCTGACGGAAAACGTAATACCAGACGTTGCTGCCGAACGGATCTTTCATCATTGGCGTACCGAGCGTGTAAGCCACCTGCTGCTGTGTCATACCGGTGTGAATCTTGGCCACATCATTGGCAACCAGATAGTTACCCTGGTTGATATCAGGACGATATACCACGCGCTCTAAGGTGGAACATCCGGCGGTCATCATCAACATTACCACTGCCGCGGCAGTCAGCGTTTTACAGCGCATCTATACATTCCTTTTCCGGGGCCAAACGCCTTTTACAGGCTGTTTTTTTGCCAACAAAATCTGAACTCTGCCTGCGGCAGGCTTTATTACTTTGGCGACATAAGTGCCGATGATAATAAACCTTTTCGCTATTGGGAACCTCTACAGAGCATGCATATGACCACGGCAGGTTAAAAAAAGTGCGCTATCAGGCGGCTAAAAGTTCTTTGGCATTCGCCAGGGTGTTGCGTGTGACCTCGCTACCTCCCAGCAGTCGCGCCAGTTCCTGCAGGCGCGCACGCTTGTCCAGCGGCTGCATATGGGTTTCGGTCATTGCGCCATCGGTCTCTTTGCTGACAAAAAAGTGCTGATGTCCGCAGCCCGCCACCTGTGGCAGGTGGGTGACACACATCACCTGCGTTGACTCACCCAGCTGACGCAGCAGTTTACCCACCACGGCGGCAGTCGGACCGCTGATCCCGACATCAACTTCATCGAAAATCATCGCTGGCGTTTCCATTTTCTTCGCGGTGATCACCTGAATCGCCAGCGCGATACGGGAGAGCTCACCACCCGAAGCGACTTTGCCCAGCGGCTGCAGCGGCTGGCCGGGATTCGTGGTCACCTGGAAGTCGATGCGGCTGGCGCCTTCTGCCGTCAGCTGACACGGGTTAAAGGTCAGCGCAATCTTAAACTGGCCGTGCGGCATAGAGAGCAGATGCATACTCTGGGTAATCAGCTGCTGCAACTCTTCAGCGTACTGTGTGCGCTGCTGATGAAGCTGCTCAGCGCTTAACAGGGCAGCCTGATAGTGCTCGCCAACCAGTGACTGCAGGCTCTCCTGATCGCTTTCGTGCTGTGACAGCAGTTCTGCTTCAGCCAGCAACTGCTGATGCAGTTCAGGCAGATTTTCCGGCGTAACGTGATGCTTACGCGCCAGGGCGATCTGGCGCGAAATGCGCAGCTCCAGTTCATACAGGCGATTAGGATCGAGATCGAGGCTGTCGCAGTAGTGACGTAATTCGTCGCTGGCTTCACTCAGCTGAATGGCCGCTTCTTCCAGCAGGTTGTAGACACCGTTCAGTTTCTCATCCAGCGAGGTCAGCTCAGAGAGCATCTCACGGGCGCTGTAGAGCAGGCTGCAGAGATTGTTGTCGTCACTGTCCGCAAGTAGCTGCAGCGCCTGTTGGCTGGTCGACAGCAGCTGTCCGCTATTGGCGAGCCGCTTGTACTCTTCGTCAATCTGCTCATATTCGCCAGCCTGCGGCGCAAACTCGTTCAGCTCTTTCAGCTGATACTGCAACAGTTCACGACGCGCTTCACGCTCCTGCGCCTGCTGCTGATGCAGTGCCAGGGTGCGGCAGCTCTGGTGCCAGGTCTGATAATGGGTGCGCATGCGCTGCAGCAGATCGTCATGACCGGCGTAGGCATCCAGCAGATGTTTCTGGTGCTCAGGCTTGAGCAGCAACTGGTGCGCATGCTGACCGTGAATCTGAATCAGTAACTGGCCGAGATCGCGCAGCTGCGACAGCGGCACCGCCGTGCCGTTGATGAACCCGCGTGAACGTCCGTCCGCGCTAATCACCCGGCGCAGCAGACACTCATTGCCATCATCCAGATGATTATCCACCAGCCAGCGCTGAGCAGAAGGGGAGGATTTAAGCTGGAAGCGGGCGCAAAGATCGGCCCGGCTGGCACCCTGACGCACCATATCGGCATCGGCGCGACCGCCAAGGCATAATCCCAGCGCATCAATCGCGATAGATTTACCGGCACCGGTCTCACCCGTGATTGCTGTCATACCGCGTTGGAAATCAATGTCGAGCTCACGAACGATAGCGAAATTACTGATGGTCAGTTGGGCCAGCATAGGTTCACCTGTATGAATAAACACATATGGTTTTTCATACAGTATAAACTGGAATTTTATCCAGTAAAGAGGCGGCGCGCCTTTTCAGAATAATTTTTTTGACCAGCCCAGCTTTGAACTCAGCGTATTGAAATAGCTGTAGTTTTTAGGGTGAATCAGATTAAGGTGACTGGCACTGCGTCGAATCAGCACATCTTCACCTTCCTGGATCGGCAGCGCAATCTGGCTGTCACAGCTGATCTCCAGGTCGCTGCGGCGTGAAGAGAAACGCAGACGGATGGTACTGCTGCTGTTAATCACCAGCGGACGGGCCGACAGCGTATGCGGGAACATCGGCACCAGCACAATCGCCTCCAGCGAGGGGGTGAGTATCGGGCCGCCAGCCGAGAGTGAGTAGGCGGTTGAGCCAGTAGGCGTAGAGATAATCAGCCCATCGGAGCGCTGGGAAAAAGCAAACACTTCATCGATATAGACTTCAAACTCGATCATGTGCGCCACTTTACCCGGATGCAGCACCACTTCATTGATGGCCGAGCCAATACGTGGCGAGCAGTCAGATTTACACACCTGTGCTTCCAGTAAAAAGCGGCTTTCAACGAAGTAGTTGCCCTGTAACACTTCATCCAGCTGCTGTTGCGCATTGTCCGGATCGAGATCGGTCAGAAAGCCGAGGTTACCGCGGTTGATGCCAATCACTTTGATGTCATAACGCGCCAGCACGCGGGCCGCGCCCAGCATATTGCCGTCACCGCCGACCACCACCGCCAGATCGGCCTGTTGACCAATCTCCGCCAGTGTACCGGTCTGAACGTCGTGTAGCGCCAGCTCCTGCGCGATTTGCTTCTCTACGATCACTTGATAACCTTTGGCGGTCAGCCAGCGCCAGAGCATCTCATGCGTGGTTAACGCGGTGGGATGGCGTGGATGACCCACAATACCAATGCAGTTAAAGTGTTTGTTCATCGAGTGGGTGTTCCTTATAAGCCAAAACGGCAAGGCAATGTGATAGGTTCCCTTGAAACCGTCAAACCGATCCCCATAATAAGCCAACCAGCGAAATGAATGTGCAAAACGCGGAGAAATTCATGAGTAGTAAAGAACAGAACACCCCAAACGAGCAAGTCTCAGACGAAATTCAGCAGGATCAGCAGCAACCTCAGGAAGCGGAGACAGCATCTGAGGTGGATCCGCGTGATGAGCGTATCGCTCAGCTCGAAGCTGAATTAGCGCAATCGCAAACCGGCGTGCGTGATGCGCAGCTGCGTGCGCAGGCTGAGATTGAGAACATCCGTCGCCGTGCCGAAATGGACGTCGAGAAGGCGCATAAATTCGCTCTGGAGAAATTTGCCAACGAATTGCTGCCGGTGATCGACAGTCTTGAGCGAGCGCTGGAAGTGGCGAATAAAGAAGACGCGCAGCTGGCGCCAATGATCGAAGGGATTGAACTGACCCTCAAGGGTCTGCTCGGTGCAGTGCGTAAATTCGGCGTTGAAGTGGTCGGCGAAACCGGCGTGCCGTTCAATCCGGAAGTGCATCAGGCGATGTCGATGATGGAGTCTGAAGAGTTCGAACCTAACCAGGTAATGCTGGTGATGCAACGTGGCTACACGCTGAATGGTCGCTTACTGCGTCCGGCGATGGTGGCGGTTGCCAAAGCCAAAGGCTGAATTCACGCCTGAATCCGTTCCACGGCCGCGCACTGTCGCGGCCGTGTGCTTTCCGGCTTATGCAGGCAGTACCGGCGTCCAGTCAATCGGTTCCTGACCGGCTTCATGCAATATGGCGTTGGTTTTCGAGAAGTGCTGACAGCCAAAAAAGCCCCGGTGCGCGGAGAGCGGGGAAGGATGCGGCGCCTGCAATACATGATGGCGCTGACGGTCAATAATGCTGCCTTTCTTCTGCGCGTGCGAGCCCCACAGCAGGAACACCACCCCTTCACGATGCTGGTTAATCGCAGCAATCACATTATCGGTAAAGGTTTCCCAGCCAAAACGCGCGTGGGAATGGGCCTTACCGGCTTCCACCGTTAATACCGTATTCAGCAGCATCACACCCTGTTTTGCCCAGCTTTCGAGAAAGCCGTGATCCGGCTTCTGAAAGCCTGGAATATCCTGCAACAGCTCTTTATAGATGTTTTGCAGCGACGGCGGCACCTGTACGCCAGGCAAGACCGAAAAGGCCAGGCCATGTGCCTGATGAGGCCCGTGATACGGGTCCTGACCGAGAATCACTACCTTGACGTCGCCTAATTCTGTCAGGCGAAAAGCGTTGAACACATCCTTTTGCGGCGGATAAACCGTCACCCCATTTGCGCGCTCATCAGCCACTAACTTCAGCGTCTCGGTAAAATAGGGTTTCTGTTTCTCTTCAGCCAGCACATCGTGCCAGGTCAGCTTTTCAGCCATAGTTAACTCCCTTGAGGTTTATGCCGTAAGCTTAGCCGTTCCTGCTGCTGAGCTGAAGAGTAAAAATATTTTTAATAATGCAAAAATAGTTAATGCCAGCTGGGTTGTGAGATCAAACAGTTAGCGAAAAGAGGGGATTACCGGCTGGCTAAAATTGACCCAGGTCAAGGCTGACTAAGCGGTAGAATGATATACCGGGGCCTCAAATTTGATTTATTCACGCATTGCCCTGGAGGCGCTGTCATGATTACTGGAATCCAGATCACACAAACCAATAAACCCCAACTTCTTAATTCTTTCTGGCTGCTGGACGAAGAGAAAGGCGAAGCGCGCTGCCTGTGCGCTAAAGGCGGCTATGAAGAAGATCAGGTTGTTGCTATCAGCGAACTGGGTGAGTTCACCTACCGTGAAGTACCGGTTGAGATGAAACCGCAGGTGCGGGTCGAAGGCGGACAGCATCTGAACGTCAACGTTCTGCGTCGTGAAACGCTGGAAGATGCGGTTAAACATCCTGAAAAGTATCCGCAGCTGACCATTCGTGTTTCCGGCTACGCGGTTCGTTTTAATTCGCTGACGCCAGAGCAGCAACGCGACGTGATTGCCCGTACCTTTACTGAAAGTCTTTGAGTCACAACAGTCAGCAGGCGCTGAAAAAAAACGCAAAGCACACACAGTATTATCTATCGGATTATTAAGAAGATAGAAGCCAGGCCTGAAACCTGAGTGGCGCTGAATAACGAAAGATTGCCCTCAGGCTCTGAAAATGGCACCAACCGCCTGTTATTGATTGTTAAGTAAAAAAAATCGCCTCATCAGAGGCGATTTTTTTATTCATGCGATGATTTATTCCGCATTCTCATTAGCCGGTGCGCTGCCGCTCGGCTTACGGCGTTTGCCAATATTTTTGGCATCGCGATGGCGTTTTTTCACCCGCGGTTTTTCCGCTTCACTCGATTTCTTCTCTGCACGCTTCGCCAGCACCTTTTTCGACGGTTTACCGGTGGTTTTAGCATGTGGCGCGCGTGTCTCAGGGCGCAGCTCATCAATTACGCGCGCTTTCAGTGGCTCGTTGACGTAGCGGCTGATTTTGCCCAGCAGTACGTAATCGTGCGCCTCAACCAGCGAAATCGCGATCCCTTTACGGCCCGCGCGTCCGGTACGGCCAATACGGTGCAGATAGGTGTCGGCGGTGCGCGGCATATCGAAGTTGAAGACGTGACTGACGTCATCAACATCAATGCCACGTGCTGCAATGTCGGTAGCGACCAGCACGTTCACCCGGCCTTCAATCAGGCGCTTGATCGCTTCGTTACGCTTAGCCTGCACCATTTCGCCTTCCAGGTAGCTGCTACGAATCCCCGCTTCGTGCAGCCAGCTGACCAGCTCATGCAGACGCTCACGTTTACGCACAAACACGATGCAGCGTGTCACTTCCGGCTGTTTCAGCAGGTGAACCAGTAATTTGGTTTTGTGTTCCAGATCGTCAGCACGGTAATACCATTGCTGGATCTTTTTACGTTCACGGCGGCTTGGATCGGCTTCCAGTTCAACCGGATCGTTCAGCAGACGCTCGGCGAAGTCTTTAATGTTTTCGCCTTCCAGCGTGGCGGAAAACAGCATCGTTTGCTTGCGCCAGCGGGTTTCCGCCGCAATGGTTTCGATATCCTGGGCGAACCCCATGTCCAGCATACGGTCCGCTTCATCGAGCACCAGCGTCTCAACGGCGCGGCAGTCAAAGTTCTCTTCTTTGATGTATTGCAGCAGACGACCGGTGGTGGCGACCACGATATCCTGGTTTTCGCTGAAGACTTCCGCGTGGTTCATATAGGCCACGCCGCCGGTGATGGTGGCGATATCCAGATGAGTATGCTTCGCCAGTTCACGCGCCTGGTCTGCGACCTGCATCGCCAGTTCGCGGGTTGGTGTGACGATCAGAATGCGGGGCGGGCCAGATTTTTTACGGGGAAAATCAAGCAGGTGCTGCAGCGCCGGTAGCAGATAGGCGGCAGTTTTCCCGGTCCCGGTAGGTGCCGAACCCAGAACGTCGCGGCCCTCAAGCGCGGGCGGAATTGCAGCAGCCTGAATCACTGTTGGGCGCGTAAAGCCTTTTTCCTGCAGCGCTTGCAGCAGGCTTTCGTCGAGTTCGAGTTCGGAAAATGTGGTTACTGTCATGGTCTACCTCAGTTTGGGGCGCTGATTATAGACAGATCAGACATAATCTTCATCTGTTAATCCGCCAGGTATGGTCTGCTGCGTGAATTCCGTTACCTGTCACGTTACACTTATGCGCTGCCGTACGGCAGAAAAAAAGTAAATGGTAGCGACCGATGATGCACGACAAGCCGCGTGAGCGGCCCCAGTTAAACAAGAACGGATTTACCTTTAAACAATTTTTTGTCGCGCACGATCGCTGTGCGATGAAAGTCGGAACTGATGCCATTCTGCTTGGCGCCTGGGCGCCAGTGGCAGGCGTCAGACGAATTCTGGACATTGGCAGTGGCAGTGGGCTGATCGCGCTGATGCTGGCGCAACGTACGCCGTCACCGGTGGAAATTGATGCGGTTGAGCTGGAGAGTGAGGCCGCGCAGCAGGCGCAGGAGAATGTCCGGCAGTCGCCGTGGCCGGCCCGTATCCAGGTCCATCAGCAGGATATTGCCCGCTGGGCAGAGCGTTGCGATCAGCGCTACTCGCTGATCGTCAGTAATCCCCCGTACTTCGCGCCCGGCGTGGCCTGCTCAAGCGCGGCGCGCGACAGCGCCCGGGCAACCAGCACGCTCGATCATCAGACCCTGTTACGCAGCGCAGCGTTGCTGATTGAAGAAGAGGGAATGTTCTGCGTGGTGCTGCCCACCGCCACCGGTGAGACGTTTATCAGTCTGGCGCTGGCCGATGGCTGGCATTTACGTTTCCGGCTGGACGTGGCGGAATATGCCCATCGTCCACCGCATCGCGTGCTGCTGGCCTTTTCCCCCCAGGCGGGCGAAACGCTGCTGGAGCGCCTCGCCATTCGCGCGCCTGACACGCACTATTCTGATGACTGGTGTTGTCTGACGCGGGCGTTCTATCTGTTCCTGTAGCCGGACGGCGTCAGAATGGTTGGCAGCGCTTCCGGTAACAGATCGGGGTAGTCGCGGATGTAGTGCAGTCCGCGGCTCTCTTTTCGCACAAGCGCGCAGCGCACCATGAGCTCGGCGACCTGCACCAGATTCCTCAGTTCCAGCAAATTGTTGGAGAGGCGAAAATGATGGTAATACTCATCGATCTCCTGCTGGAGCAGGGTGATGCGGCGCAACGCCCGCTCCAGGCGCTTGGTGGTGCGCACGATGCCGACGTAATCCCACATAAACAGCCGTAGCTCATGCCAGTTATGCTGGATAATCACCCGTTCATCGGCATCATCAACCTGACTTTCATCCCAGCCAGGCAGTGCGGTAACGGGCTCGACCTCGGGCAGGGTGCGAATCAAATCTTCTGCGGCTGACCAGCCATAGACCAGGCACTCCAGCAACGAATTGGAGGCCATCCGGTTGGCACCGTGCAGGCCGGTATAACTCACTTCACCAATCGCATACAGGCCATTAACGTCGGTGCGGCCCTGCTGATCGACCATCACGCCGCCGCAGGTATAGTGCGCGGCAGGCACAATTGGAATCGGCTCTTTGGTCAGATCAAAGCCAAAAGTCAGCAGCTTGTCGTAAATCATCGGGAAGTGAGCGCGGACAAAGGCTTCCGGCTGATGACTGATATCAAGATACATGCAGTCAACACCCAGCCGTTTCATCTCATGATCAATGGCTCTGGCAACAATGTCGCGCGGCGCCAGTTCAGCTCGCTCATCAAAATCGGGCATAAAGCGGCTGCCGTCAGGACGCAGCAGCCAGGCCCCTTCGCCGCGTAACGCTTCGGTTAACAGAAAATTACGCGCCTGGGGATGAAACAGGCAGGTCGGATGAAACTGGTTAAATTCGAGGTTGGCGACCCGACAACCGGCCCGCCACGCCATTGCGATGCCATCGCCGGAGGCGATATCGGGATTAGTGGTGTATTGATAGACTTTTGCTGCGCCGCCGGTCGCCACCACCACCGCGCGGGCAGAACAGATTTCAACCTGCTCGCGATTGCGGTTCCAGATCCACGCACCCACGACCCGGCGTGGTCCGGGCAGCCCGAGTTTGTCTGAAAGAATCAGATCGACGGCGTTAGTCCGTTCCAGAATCCGGATGTTGGGATGGCTGAGCGCCTGGCTGACCAGCGTGGTTTCTACCGCGCGGCCGGTGGCATCGGCGCTGTGCAGAATACGGCGATGACTATGACCGCCTTCACGGGTCAGGTGATAGCGCATCTCGCCCGCCGCCTGCGGATCGATATCAAAGGCGACGCCGTTATCAATCAGCCACTGCACGCAGTGACGGGCATTGCTGGCGATAAACGAGACGGCATCACGGTCGCACAGCCCGGCGCCGGCAATCAGCGTATCTTCCACGTGCGACTCAATGCTGTCAGTTTCATCAAACACTGCCGCGATACCGCCCTGCGCATACAGGGTGGAACCCTCATTGACTTGTGCTTTGCTGAGCACCGTCACCTGATAGTGTCTGGCCAGACGTAGCGCCAGCGACAGACCGGCTGCGCCGCTGCCCACAATCAATACATCACATTGATAATCCGGATTTGCATTTGTCATGGTGTTTAATTTACTAAACAAGAATAGGGCTGAGCATAAGCGTTAAGCCGGTTGCTGTGAAGTATTTTGAACAACTTTTCAGCTCGCTGGCGGCGGGTGGGTTAAATGTCACCAGCAATCAGCAAGTTAAAGCCAGGCGGGTTTAAAAACTGTTTTTTATACCAAACTTAATTAAGCGCAGGGATTTAAAGATGAAAAAGCCGTTGTCATAGGTTACTCTGCCTGCGATTTGCGCTCCTTGCACTGAACGAAAATGAACAAGCCGGAGAGTCTCCAGCGGAGCGGTAAATATTAGGGCGATAAGTGAACTTCGCACCACATCACAACTCTAAGCGCATGCTTGCTCAGAAACATTGAGATGTGCTGGCAGTTACTTTACGCGTATAAAAAATTTGGGGAGACATTACCTCGGATGAGCGAGCAGTTAACGGATCAGATCCTCGTTGAACGGGTACAGAAGGGAGATCAAAAAGCTTTCAACTTACTGGTGATTCGTTACCAGCATAAAGTGGCGAGCCTGGTTTCACGCTATGTTCCGTCGGGCGATGTGCCTGATGTAGTACAGGAATCGTTTATTAAAGCGTATCGCGCACTGGACTCTTTCCGGGGCGATAGCGCGTTTTATACCTGGCTGTACCGCATCGCGGTCAATACAGCGAAAAATTACCTGGTTGCTCAGGGACGTCGTCCTCCATCCAGCGATGTGGATGCGATTGATGCAGAAAATTTCGAAAGTGCGGGTGCATTAAAAGAAATTTCGAACCCTGAGAACTTAATGTTGTCAGAAGAACTGAAACAAATTGTCTTTCGTACCATCGAGGCGCTACCTGAGGATTTGCGTATGGCAATCACCCTCAGGGAACTGGACGGCCTGAGCTATGAAGAGATCGCCGTCATTATGGATTGCCCGGTAGGCACTGTTCGGTCACGTATCTTCCGTGCACGAGAGGCCATTGATAATAAAGTTCAACCGCTTATCCAACGTCAGTGATAACGGCTACTGGAAGGGTACATAGGCATGCAGAAAGAAAAACTTTCCGCTTTAATGGATGGTGAGACCTTAGATAACGAGCTGTTCTCCACGTTATCTAAGGATGCGGATTTACAGAAAAGCTGGGAAAGCTACCATCTCATTCGCGATACGATGCGCGGCGATGTTGGTGAGTTCCTGCATTTTGATATCTCTGCGCGCGTTGCCGCTGCCATCGAAAAAGAACCGCTGCGTACTGTTACACCGCTGATCCCTGAAGCGCAGCCAGAACCTTCCCGCTGGGAAAAAATGCCGTTCTGGCAGAAAGTGCGTCCGTGGGCCGCGCAGCTGACTCAGGTCGGCGTGGCTGCCTGCGTCTCACTGGCCGTTATCGTTGGCGTACAGCACTACAACCAGCCAAACGGCGGTGCGACTGAAGCGTCTGACTCACCGGTGTTCAACACGCTGCCGATGATGGGTAAAGCCTCACCGGTCAGTCTGGGCGTACCGTCAGATGCGTTTGATACCAACAGCGCCAATCAGCAGGTTCAGGATCAGCGTCGTCGCGTTAACGCGATGCTGCAGGATTATGAACTGCAACGCCGCTTACATGCCGATCAGCTGCAGTTTGAAACCAACGCACCGAAACAGGCACAGGCTGATGTTCCCGGAAACCAATCCTTAGGACTCCAGCAGCAGTAATGAAGCCGCTTTGGTATGCTGTTAGCCTGCTGACAGGCAGCCTGTTGTGGTCATCTGCCGCCCCGGCGCAAACTTCTGCGTCTGGGGCGTTATTGCAGCAGATGGAGCAGGCCAGTCAGAACCTCAACTACGAATTTGCTTATATCAACGTCTCCCGCCTTGGCATTGAATCGCTGCGTTACCGTCATGCGGTGATCGATCAGCGCATTTTTGCTCAGCTGTTGCAGATGGACGGTCCGCGCCGTGAAGTGATCCAGCGCGGCAACGATATCAGCTACTTCGAACCGGGCCTTGAACCGTTCTCGCTACCTGGCAACCACATTATCGATGCCTTGCCATCGGTTATTTTTGCTGATTTCTCCAAACTGAGCAGTGCTTACGACTTTATTACCGTCGGACGCTCACGTATTGCCGATCAGATGTGTGACGTGTTGCGCATCGTGTCGCGCGACGGCACCCGTTACAGCTACGTAGTCTGGCTCGATGTGGATACCAAACTACCGCTGCGCATTGACTTGCTGGATCGTGATGGTGAAACGCTGGAGCAGTTCCGCGTCATCAGCTTCGCGGTAGACGAAGGGGTGCGTAATCTGATGCAGGGGCTGGAGAAAGCCAATTTGCCGCCATCGCTCTCGGTGCCGAAAGGGGATGCGGTGACGCTCAACTGGCAGCCAGGCTGGATTCCCGCCGGTATGACGCTGGTGTCTCAGAACCGTCGTACGCTGCCCGCGCTGAACAAGAATATGGAGTCACGTCTCTACAGCGATGGCCTGTTCAGCTTCGCGATCAATATTACGCCAGCCGATAAAAGCAGTACTACCCAGACATTGCGCACTGGGCGTCGTACGGTCCAGACGGTTGTGCGCAATAATAGCGAGATTGCAGTGGTCGGCGAATTACCGCCAGCGACAGCAAAACGCATTGCGGACAGCATCGACCTGGGGTCACAAAAATGATGAGAGAATGGGCCACCGTGGTGGCATGGCAGGATGGCATCGCCACTCTGCATACTGAAGCGAAAACCTCCTGCAACAGCTGTCAGGCGCGTAAAGGCTGCGGCAGTCACATGCTGAACAAACTCGGCCCGAAAAATGCCCATGTGATGCAGATTGCCAGCAGCAAACCGCTGCAACCGGGTCAGCGGATCGAACTGGGTATCCGCGAGAGCAGCCTGCTGGGCTCGGCGTTGCTGGTCTACATGACGCCGCTGTTTGGTCTGTTTCTGGTGGCAGGCCTGTTTCAGGCACTGTTCAATAGCGACCTGGCCGCCGCCAGCGGCGCGCTGCTGGGCGGTATCGGCGGCTTTATTATCGCCAAAGGGGTCTCAATGAAGCTGGGCGACCGTGAAGCCTTTCAACCGGTGATCCTGAACATCGCATTACCTCCTGACGCGCTGCGTGTTGAAAGCGAAGCGTAACCCACGCCCAGGCCGCGCACTCCGCGGCCTTTGTCTGTTCTTCCCTGTGCAAAACTCTGTTTCGCTTCCACAACGTTCCATTCTTTTATGCGCGGCGTTAACAGTGTAATATGCGTCGTCATTAATGAGGCTGACAGGATTGTGGGTAAAGAGCGATCTTCCTGAATGTGTCTGTGCTCAGGTTTTCAACTGATTCTCTATGCGAAGATATTCATATAAATGAAGCACATAAGAAATTTCTCCATCATCGCCCACATCGACCATGGTAAATCTACGCTCTCTGACCGCCTGATTCAGATTTGCGGTGGCCTCACCGCCCGTGAGATGGCTGCCCAGGTTCTTGACTCTATGGATCTGGAGCGCGAACGCGGCATTACCATCAAAGCACAGAGCGTGACGCTCGATTACCATGCGAAAGACGGCGAAACTTACCAGCTCAATTTCATCGATACGCCGGGTCACGTTGACTTCTCCTATGAAGTTTCCCGCTCCCTGGCGGCCTGCGAAGGTGCATTGCTGGTGGTGGATGCCGGGCAGGGCGTAGAAGCGCAGACCCTGGCGAACTGCTACACCGCGATTGAGATGGATCTGGAAGTAGTGCCGGTTCTGAACAAAATTGACCTGCCAGCGGCCGATCCCGATCGTGCAGCGCAGGAAATTGAAGATATCGTCGGCATTGATGCTACCGACGCGGTGCGCTGCTCGGCGAAGACCGGCGTGGGCGTACCCGAAGTGCTGGAGCGTTTAGTGCGGGATATCCCGCCGCCACAAGGCGATCCGGAGGCTCCGCTGCAGGCGCTGATTATCGACTCCTGGTTTGATAACTACCTCGGTGTGGTTTCGCTGGTGCGCGTCAAAAACGGCACCATGCGCAAGGGCGATAAAATTAAAGTGCTGAGCACCGGCCAGGTCTATAACGCTGACCGTCTCGGCATCTTCACCCCGAAGCGGGTCGATCGTAACGAACTTAACTGCGGTGAAGTCGGCTGGCTGGTCTGCGCGATTAAAGACATTCTCGGCGCGCCGGTCGGGGATACCCTGACCACCGCACGCAACCCGGCAGACAAAGCGCTGCCAGGCTTCAAAAAAGTGAAGCCGCAGGTCTATGCCGGTCTGTTCCCAATCAGCTCTGACGACTATGAAGCGTTCCGTGATGCGCTCGGCAAACTGAGCCTGAACGATGCCTCGCTGTTCTACGAGCCAGAGAGCTCGACGGCGCTGGGCTTTGGTTTCCGTTGTGGCTTCCTTGGTCTGCTGCACATGGAGATCATCCAGGAACGTCTGGAGCGCGAATACGATCTCGATCTCATCACCACTGCGCCAACCGTAGTGTATGAAGTGGTCACCACCAGCGGTGATGTGGTCTACGTTGACAGCCCGTCTAAGCTGCCAGCGCTGAATAACATCGAAGAGCTGCGCGAGCCGATCGCAGAGTGTCACATGCTGTTGCCGCAGGAGTATCTGGGCAACGTGATTACGCTATGCATCGAGAAACGTGGCGTTCAGACCAACATGGTTTACCACGGCAATCAGGTCGCGCTGACCTACGAAATCCCGATGGCGGAAGTAGTACTCGACTTCTTTGACCGTCTGAAATCGACGTCACGCGGCTATGCTTCGCTGGATTATAACTTTAAACGTTTCCAGACCTCTGACATGGTGCGCGTCGATGTTCTGATCAACTCGGAACGTGTCGATGCGCTGGCGCTGATTACCCACCGTGAAAACGCACCGTATCGGGGACGTGATCTGGTTGAGAAGATGAAAGAGCTCATTCCGCGTCAGCAGTTCGATATTGCAATTCAGGCGGCAATCGGCAATCACATTATCGCGCGTTCAACGGTTAAACAGCTGCGTAAAAACGTGCTCGCCAAATGTTATGGCGGTGACGTCAGTCGTAAGAAGAAACTGTTGCAGAAGCAGAAAGACGGTAAGAAGCGAATGAAGCAGGTCGGTAACGTTGAGCTGCCGCAGGAAGCCTTCCTCGCGATTCTGCATGTCGGTAAGGACAGCAAATAAGGATTTCCAATGGCTAATATGTTCGCCCTGATACTGGCGATAGCGACGCTGATTACTGGCATCGTCTGGGTTATTGATCGTTTTAAATGGGCACCGCAACGTCGGGCGAAACAGGCAGCGGCTCAGGCACAAACCGGCAATACGCTCGACAGCAAAACGCTGGCGAAAGTGTCGTCGCAGCCAGGCTGGGTGGAAACCACGGCGTCGGTGTTCCCGGTGCTGGCGGTGGTATTTATCGTGCGGTCGTTTATTTACGAACCGTTCCAGATCCCCTCAGGATCGATGATGCCGACGCTGCTGATTGGCGATTTTATTCTGGTGGAGAAGTTCGCCTACGGAATTAAAGATCCGATCACCCAGACCACGCTGATCCCAACCGGTCAGCCGAAGCGCGGTGATATCGCGGTGTTTAAATACCCGAAAGATCCGAGCCTGGACTACATTAAACGCGTTATCGGTTTACCTGGCGATAAAGTGATCTATGATCCTTACAGCAAAACCCTGACGGTGAAGCCAGCCTGTACCGACGGTAAAGCTTGTGACACCGCGTTAGCAGTGACCTACACCGACGTTCAGCCGAGCAATTTTATTCAGACCTTCAGCGGCTTCGATGGCAATGAAACCGGCAACGGTTTTTATCAGGTTCCACAGGGCGATACGATGCGTGGCGGCTTACGCCTCGGCACCCGTAAAGAGACGATTGGTAACGTGACCCACGATATCCTGCTGGTGAACGAAGCGCAGAGTCAGGCGGGCATGTATTATCAGCAGCCGGGTCAGTCACAGGCGAGCTGGGTGGTGCCGAAAGGGCAATATTTCATGATGGGCGATAACCGTGATAACAGCGCCGACAGCCGCTACTGGGGCTTTGTCCCGGAGCGTAATCTGGTCGGTAAAGCGGTCGCTATCTGGATGAGCTTTGAGAAACAAGAAGGACAGTGGCCTACCGGCGTACGATTCAGTCGTATCGGCGGCATCCACTAAAAGTATTGCCTGACGAACAGGCAAATCGGGTGGCCTCCTGCGGGAGGCCACTGCACACCAAACGGAAAGTGTTGGATCCTCAGCCCTGTTTGGTATGCAGAGTCACAGACGCAACAAAGAACTGGAATCGCATGAACCCCATCCTGATTAACAAGCTTCAGCGCAAACTGGGCTACACTTTTACTCATTCGGAACTGTTACAGCAGGCCCTGACTCACCGCAGCGCCAGCAGTAAGCACAACGAGCGTCTTGAATTTCTCGGTGATTCTATTCTCAGCTATGTGATTGCGAATGCGCTTTATCACCGCTTCCCGCGGGTCGATGAAGGTGACATGAGCCGCATGCGCGCCACGCTGGTGCGGGGTAATACGCTGGCTGAGATGGCACGCGAATTTGATCTCGGCGAGTGCCTGCGTTTAGGCCCTGGGGAGCTGAAAAGCGGCGGATTCCGTCGCGAATCGATCCTGGCGGATACGGTGGAAGCGCTGATTGGCGGTATCTTCCTCGATAGCAGTATCCAGACGGTAGAAAAATTGATCCTCGACTGGTATCAGAGCCGCCTCGACGAAATCAGTCCTGGCGACAAGCAAAAAGATCCGAAAACGCGTCTGCAGGAGTATCTGCAGGGGCGTCATCTGCCGCTGCCGAGCTATCTGGTGGTGCAGGTGCGTGGCGAAGCCCACGATCAGGAATTCACCATTCACTGTCAGGTGAGTGGCATGGCCGAGCCGGTGGTGGGCGTAGGCTCCAGCCGCCGTAAAGCAGAGCAGGCAGCCGCGGAACAGGCGCTGATTAAACTGGGTCTTGAATAATCCCTGACCCCGGCACCGGCAGCGGTGCCTGATGAATCATGACCTGACTGCCTTACGGCCCTGGCGTCTGACACGGCGCTGAATCAATCATGACCCGAATATGCACTATCCCGGCGCCTGAACAGGCGCTGAATAACTCAGGACTCGAATGAGCGAAAACGTAACTTATTGCGGCTTTGTCGCGATTGTCGGCCGACCTAACGTCGGCAAATCCACCTTACTGAACCAGTTGCTGGGGCAGAAGGTGTCGATCACCTCGCGTAAGCCGCAAACCACGCGCCACCGCATCATGGGCATCCATACCGAAGGCCAGTATCAGGCGATCTACGTCGATACGCCCGGTCTGCACATGGAAGAGAAGCGTGCGATTAACCGTCTGATGAACCGTGCCGCCAGCAGCTCGATTGGCGACGTGGAACTGGTGATCTTCGTGGTGGAAGGTACCCGCTGGACGCCAGATGATGAGATGGTGTTAGGTAAACTGCGCGACGGCAAAGTGCCGGTGGTGCTGGCGATCAACAAAGTCGACAACATCCAGGACAAGAGTATTCTGCTGCCGCACCTGCAGTTCCTGAGCCAGCAGATGAACTTCCTCGATATCGTGCCGATCTCAGCGGAAAGCGGGAAAAACGTCGATACTATCGCGGCGATCACCCGTAAACATCTGCGTCAGGCCGATCACCATTTCCCGGAAGATTACATCACCGACCGATCACAGCGCTTTATGGCGTCGGAGATCATCCGTGAGAAGCTGATGCGTTTCCTCGGCGCTGAGCTGCCTTACTCGGTCACGGTAGAAATCGAGCGCTTCGTCACCAACGAACGTGGCGGCTACGACATCAATGGCCTGATCCTGGTGGAACGCGAAGGCCAGAAGAAGATGGTGATTGGCAACAAAGGCGCCAAAATCAAAGTCATCGGAACAGAAGCGCGCAGGGACATGGAAGAGATGTTCGAAGCGAAAGTGCATCTCGAACTCTGGGTTAAGGTGAAATCGGGCTGGGCGGACGACGAACGTGCGCTGCGCAGCCTGGGTTACACAGACGATCTCTGATTCGATGGAAGGCTGGCAACGCGCCTTTGTGCTGCATAGTCGTCCCTTCAGTGAGACCAGCCTGCTGCTCGACCTGTTCAGCGAAAGCGAAGGGCGGGTACGGGTACTGGCGAAAGGGGCGCGGTCACGTCGCTCTCAGCTGAAAGGGGCGCTACAGCCTTTCACGCCGCTGCTGGTGCGCTGGAGCGGGCGCGGCGAGGTCAAAACCCTGCGCAACGCCGAAGCGGTGTCGCTGGCGTTACCGCTCAGCGGCATCACGCTCTATTGCGGCCTCTACGTCAACGAACTGTTGTCCCGCGTACTGCAGCAGGAATTCCCCTTCTCTGATCTGTTCTTCGACTATCTCAACTGCTTACAGAGCTTAGCCTCATCTCACGGCACACCGGAACCGGCACTGCGCCGCTTTGAGCTGGCGCTGCTCGGTCATCTCGGCTACGGCGTCGATTTCCTGCACTGTGCCGGCAGCGGCGAGCCGGTCAGCGATGATATGACTTACAGTTACCGCGAAGAGCGCGGCTTTATCGCCAGCCTGGTGCTGAATCAGCGCAGTTTCACCGGCCGCCAGCTACGGGCGCTGTGTGAGCGCGAATTTCCCGATGCGGAAAGCCTGCGCGCCGCGAAGCGGTTTACCCGCATGGCCCTGAAACCCTACCTCGGTGGAAAGCCGCTCAAGAGTCAGGAGCTGTTTCGCCAGTTTACCCCGATGAAAAAACCGGATGTCGCGGGTGAAGAGCCTGATGAAGCAGCGGAATAGCGCAGGTCGTACCGCTTGCCGGGTGCAACGCGGTACACTCAACATTACGATGAACAAGAAGTGAGGATGGTCATGGCTGAGTTGCTGTTAGGCGTCAATATCGATCACATTGCCACGGTACGTAACGCGCGTGGTACTAACTATCCCGATCCGGTGCAGGCGGCGTTTATCGCTGAGCAGGCGGGGGCTGATGGCATTACCGTGCATCTGCGCGAGGATCGCCGTCATATCACCGATCGCGACGTGCGTATCCTGCGCGATACCATCCAGACGCGAATGAATCTGGAGATGGCGGTGACCGATGAGATGATTGGCATCGCCTGTGAAATCAAGCCGCACTTCTGCTGCCTGGTACCGGAAAAGCGACAGGAAGTGACCACAGAGGGCGGACTGGATGTGGCCGGGCAACAGGATAAGCTGAATGCAGCGGTCAAGCTGCTGAGCGAAGCTGGTATCCTGGTGTCGCTGTTCATTGATGCCGATCACCGCCAGATCGAGGCGGCAGTGACCAGCGGTGCCCCCTATATCGAAATTCATACCGGTGCTTATGCCGAGGCAGCGGAAGGTCTGGCGCGCGACGCAGAACTGGCGCGCATCCGTCAGGCAGCCACCTTTGCTGCCAGCCTCGGTCTGAAGGTCAACGCCGGTCACGGTCTGACCTATCACAACGTGCTGCCGATTGCGGCACTGCCGGAAATGCATGAGCTGAACATCGGTCATGCGATCATTGGCCGTGCGGTGATGAGCGGATTGCCTGATGCAGTCCGGGAGATGAAGCAGCTGCTGCGTGAAGCGCGTCGCTGATGGCGATTCTCGGACTGGGTACCGACATCGTTGAGATCGAGCGTATCGCCGGGGTGATTGAGCGATCCGGCGATCGGCTGGCGCGTCGGGTACTGAGCGAAGCGGAGTGGCAGCAATATCAGGCGCACCAGCAGCCGGTGCGCTTTCTTGCCAAGCGTTTTGCGGTCAAAGAGGCGGCAGCCAAGGCGTTTGGCACCGGCATTCGCGGCGGTCTGGCGTTCAATCAGTTTGAGGTCTACAACGATGCGCTGGGGAAACCGGGATTACGTTTTTTCCAGCACGCCGCAGAAGTAGCACAGCGGCTGGGCGTGGCAAATGTTCACGTCACGCTGGCTGACGAACGTCATTACGCCTGCGCCACGGTGATCATCGAAAGCTAGCCGTGCAGCAGCACAAACTTATCCCACAGCGCATCGCGTGATTCGGTGTGCTGTGGGTCAACGATGATCGTGTTATCGATAGGGCAGACCCGCTGGCAGGTTGGCTCATCATAATGACCGATGCACTCGGTGCAGCGGCTGACATCAATTTCATAAATCGCATCACCCAGCGAAATGGCCTGGTTCGGGCATTCCGGTTCGCACATATCGCAGTTAATGCATTTGGCCGTGATCAACAGCGCCATCTTCCCCACCTGATACCAACAGAAAAAGCGCGGCTATTATACGCCCTGACGCTGATCAGACCAGCTTTTTCACCAGCGCTTCGCTGTGCCGGATATGGCTGGAGGCGCGTTCCGGATCGTTCTGCACCAGCGCCATAAACAGCAGATCGGTCAGCGCCAGCTGCGCGGTGGTCGAGGAGATCGCCGCGCTGCGGGTACTCTGCTCTTCCGCCACGGTGTAGAGACAGTGGCTGGCGCTCTGTTGCAGGGTATTCGGTGTAAAGCCGGTAAAGGCCAGCACGGCTGCGCCGACCTGGGCCGCTTCCTGCGCCGCCAGATTGATCTCACGTCGCTCACCGGTATAAGAGATGGCCAGCAGCACGTCGCCGGGCCCCATCGCCTGTACGCTGGCCAGCAGGGCATGCATATCCTGCTCGGCCACTGCGTTAATCCCGATTTTCATCAGCTTCCATGAAAAATCTTTCGCCACCAGTCCGGAGGCACCAATTCCCACCAGCAAAATTCGCCGGGCATTTTTCAGCAACTGCAAAACGTCGTTGAGCTTCTCTTCGCTGTTGATATCCAGCGTGGCGCGAATGGCCGACAGCTTTTCGGTCAGCAATTTTTCTCCCACCATCTTGAGTGGGTCATCGCTGAGAATATGGTTGTGCACGGTAATCGCATCCTTGTCGGCCAGTGACTCGCTCAGGGCCAGTTTCAGCGCTGGAAAACCTTTGTAGCCCAGCTTCTGGGCAAATTTCACCACGCTTGACTGACTGACGCCTGACTCTTCCGCCAGTTTTTGCGAACTCAGATGACGTGCCCGATCGGGTTGTGACAGCAAAAAATCAGCCAGCCGGCGTTCGTTCAACGCCAGACGGGGATAAAGCTGGCGAATGCGCAGCAATGAACTCATGCCCAATCCTCATGATTCAGGAGTAATTTCCGAAGAATAAACTATTCATCTGGCATTGTAGTCATCGGAATTAAAAATGACAGCCATCGCCGTGCCGCCTGATGATGGCTACAATAGTCTCTATTGGCGCAAAATCGGCGTATAGGAGAGTTGTTTGACCAAGGGTACACAACGTCGCATCGTATTTTTTGACCTGGACGGCACGCTGCACCAGCAGGATATGTTTGGCACTTTCATGCGTTATCTGCTGCGACGCCGGCCGCTTAATCTGTTGCTGGTGGGGCCGCTGCTGCCGGTCGTCGGTCTGGGATTGCTGTTCAAAGGCCGGGCGGCACGCTGGCCGATGAGCCTGCTGCTCTGGTCAATCACTTTTGGTCATTCAGAGCGCACGCTGCTGCGTCTTGAAGCGGAATTTGCCCAATGGTTTCGTCTGCGGGTCAGGGCTTTTCCGGTGGTGCAGCAGCGTCTGACTGACTATCTTGGCAGTGATGATGCCGATGTCTGGCTGATTACCGGTTCGCCGCAGTCGCTGGTGGAGCAGGTCTATTACGACTCTGCGTTTCTGCCCCGGGTGAAACTGATCGCCAGCCAGATGGAGCGCGGCTGGGGTGGCCGGGTGCTGGCGATGCGCTGCCTCGGGCATGAGAAAGTGGCGCAGCTGGAGGAGCAAATCGGCACGCCGCTACAGCTCCACAGTGGCTACAGCGACAGCAAGCAGGACAACCCGCTGCTGTTTTTCTGCCAGCATCGCTGGCGGGTGACGCCGGCAGGCGAGCTGCAACAGCTGGAATAAGTTTTAACACAGCGCGGGAGACCGCTATAATGCGCCGCTTTTCTGTCGCCGGGAGTGGCCTGCATGAATCAACAACACGATGAATACTGGATGCGCCACGCGCTCGGTCTGGCACGCCTGGCCTGGGAGCAGGGCGAGGTGCCGGTCGGGGCGGTGCTGGTGCAGGCGGATCGGGTGATTGGCGAAGGCTGGAATCGCCCGATTGGTCAGCACGATCCTACCGCCCATGCGGAGATGATGGCGCTGCGTCAGGGCGGCAAGGTGCTGGAAAATTATCGTCTGCTGAATACCACACTCTACGTGACGCTGGAGCCGTGCGTCATGTGTGCCGGTGCGATGGTTCACAGCCGTATTACCCGGCTGGTGTATGGCGCGCATGATGTCAAAACCGGGGCGGCGGGATCGCTGCTCGATGTGCTGGGTCATCCCGGCATGAATCATCAGGTTGAATTACACAGTGGCGTATTGGCAGACGAGTGTGCCGCGATGCTGAGTGATTTCTTCCAGATGCGGCGCGAGCAGAAAAAAGCGCTGCGTCAGGCGCAGCGCCAGGGTTAATTCATGGCGATTTTCGGTTCGACCGCCGGATAGCCTTTTGCCAGTTCCGCTTGTGCCGCCATCTGCTGTGCCAGGCGCTTCTCCTGCTCCTGCAGATACCCCACCAGACTGATTTGATACTTGCGGATGTTCTCAACGTAGTTATAGGCTTCGTGCCCGCGCGCGTAGCCGTAGGTAGTCTGCGCGTAGTAACGCTTCTGGCTCAGCATCGGTAGCCGCAGCTTGACGTCAGCCCAGCTATCCGGATTGCCGCCCTGGCGGGCCGTGAGTTTCCGCACGTCCAGCATGTGGGCATAGCCCATGTTATAGGCGGCCAGCGCAAACCAGATACGCTCATCTTCCGGGATGGTTTGCGGCACCTTCTCCATCATGTTTTGCAGATACTGGCTGCCGCCGCGAATACTCTGTTCCGGATCGGTGCGGTCACCCACATCCAGGCTTTCAGCGGTATTACGGGTGAGCATCATCATGCCGCGCACGCCGGTCGGCGAGGTGGCCTGCGGGTTCCAGTGCGACTCCTGATAAGAGATAGCGGCCAGCAGACGCCAGTCGATGCTGGTGGCGTACTTCTCGAACAGCGGTTTAATGTCGGGCAGCGTGTTGTCGATGGCGCGCAGGAAGGTGCGGGTATCCACATAATCAAAGGTGCCAACGTGACCGAGATACTTCTCCTCCAGCCGCGCCATCGCGCCTTCTTCGCCCATGCCGTTAAAGAAGTCGAGCATTGCCGCATTGAGACTGTCATCGTCGCTATGCTTAACGTACCAGGTGACCGGCTCCTCATCGGTGACGTCAAACGCCACCGCCAGCTGAGGATAGATGCGCTGCAGCAGGGCAATGGTCACCGAGTCGCCAATGGTGTAATCGAGTTTGCCATCCGCCACCGCTTCCAGCAGCGCTTTCGGACTCTGGTCAGTGGCGATCGCCCAGTCCAGATCGGGGAACTGATTAGAGCGAGCGCTTTTCAGAGTCGAGAGATAGGCCGATCCTGAGGCGACCGTCAGCCGCCCCTTGAGGTCGCCGAGGTTTTTCGGGCGTGGCTTATTCACGCGATACACCAGCTGTTGCGAAACGTTGTAGTAGCCGGGCCCGGTGCGATACCGTGCCAGACGTTCGCTGTTGTAATTCAGGCCAGCCGCCAGCACATCCGCTTTACCTTCATCAAGGTCGTCAAACAGGTCACTCAGGTTCGGGCGAACCGTTACCTTCAGTTTCACGCCCAGATAATCGGCGAAGCGTTTTGCCAGCTCGTAGTCCATACCGGCCGGAGATTGATTTACGGTGTAGTAAGTCAGCGGGGAATTGATGGTGCTGACACGCAACACTCCCCGTGATTTAATCTGTGAAATCGTGTCCTGCCCACCGCCATACCACGGGATGGAGGGCCACAGTGCCATGGCTAACAGCACGGCGACCAGACCGATAAACAGATAATTAAATTTTAGGCGTTTCAAATAGTTATCTCTCTCTGGCTCTAAGGCCTCTGTCTTTTAAAGGCAGTATTTGTCTTCTTTGAACTCCCAGAGCGAGGGGCATTTTGCGCAACAAAGCGAAGCTGAGCAACTCATATAGCAGGTTTTGCGCAAATTTCAGGCAAATCCGGTGGGCCATAAATTTTGCGCAAACGGTTTCGTCGCGAGGTCGCTTTCTCTATAATACGCCCCGTTTTCCCCTGTTGCGCCCAATGAAGCGTCGCCCGGCGTTTCGAAGACGAGAGATCTTATGATGGAAATTCTGCGTGGTTCGCCCGCCCTGTCGGCATTTCGTGTAAACAAACTGCTGACCCGCTTTCAGGACGCTCACCTGCCGGTGAGTGATATTTACGCTGAGTACGTCCATTTTGCCGATGTCAGCGCGCCACTGAGCGCCGACCAACAGACCCGTTTACAGCGTCTGCTGAAATATGGTCCTTCTCTCGCTGAACATGCGCCACAAGGGCGTCTGCTGCTGGTGACACCGCGTCCCGGCACTATTTCACCCTGGTCATCGAAGGCCACTGACATTGCCCACAACTGCGATCTGCCGCAGGTGCGTCGCCTGGAGCGCGGTCTGGCGTTTTATGTGCAGGCACCGCAGTTAACCGAAGCGCAGTGGCAGTCGCTTGGCGCACTGCTGCATGACCGCATGATGGAGACGGTTTACAGCGACCTGACGCAGGCTGAGCAGCTGTTTGCTCATCATTCACCGCAGCCGGTGAAAAGTATCGATGTGCTGGGCGAGGGTCGTCAGGCGCTGGTTCAGGCCAATCTTACGCTGGGTCTGGCGCTGGCCGACGATGAAATTGACTACCTGCTGGCGGCGTTCACCCGTCTGGGCCGCAATCCGAACGATATCGAACTCTATATGTTTGCGCAGGCCAACTCGGAGCACTGTCGTCATAAAATCTTCAACGCCGACTGGATTATTGATGGTGAGCAACAGCCGAAGTCGCTGTTTAAGATGATCAAAAATACCATGGAGCAGACGCCAGATTACGTGCTGTCAGCTTACAAAGATAACGCCGCGGTGATGGAAGGGTCCGAAGTGGGCCGGTTCTTCGCCGACGCCGCAGAAAGTGAATACCGCTGGCATCAGGAAGCGGCGCATATTCTGATGAAAGTTGAGACGCACAACCACCCGACGGCGATCTCACCGTGGCCAGGCGCGGCCACCGGTTCCGGCGGTGAAATCCGTGATGAAGGCGCAACCGGTCGCGGTGCCAAGCCAAAAGCGGGGCTGGTTGGCTTCTCGGTATCGAACCTGCGTATTCCTGGCTTTGAACAGCCGTGGGAAGAGGATTTCGGCAAGCCGGACCGCATCGTCAGCGCGCTGGAAATCATGACCGACGGGCCACTGGGTGGCGCGGCGTTTAACAACGAATTTGGCCGTCCGGCGCTGAACGGCTACTTCCGTACCTATGAAGAGCAGGTCACCAGCCACAATGGCACCGAGCTGCGTGGCTACCACAAGCCGATCATGCTGGCAGGCGGCATTGGCAATATCCGTGCTGACCACGTGCAGAAAGGTGAAATCACCGTGGGCGCGAAGCTGGTGGTGCTGGGCGGTCCGGCAATGAACATCGGCCTCGGCGGCGGTGCGGCATCCTCAATGGCTTCCGGCCAGTCAGACGCCGATCTTGACTTCGCGTCGGTACAGCGTGACAACCCGGAGATGGAGCGCCGCTGTCAGGAAGTGATCGATCGCTGCTGGCAGCTGGGCGATGACAACCCGATTCTGTTTATCCACGACGTGGGCGCTGGCGGTCTGTCGAATGCGATGCCTGAGCTGGTCAGCGATGGCGGCCGTGGCGGGCAGTTTAACCTGCGCGATATCCTGAACGATGAGCCAGGCATGAGTCCGCTGGAAGTGTGGTGTAACGAATCACAGGAACGTTATGTGATGGCGGTGGCACCCGAGAAGCTGGCAGAGTTCGAAGCGATTTGCCAGCGTGAACGCGCGCCGTTTGCGGTAATTGGTGAAGCCACCGAAGAGCTGCACCTGAGCCTGAGTGACAGCCATTTCGACAATAAACCGATCGACATGCCGCTCGACGTGCTGCTGGGCAAAACGCCGAAGATGACACGTGACGTGGTGACGCAGCAGGCGCAGGGCAGTGAACTGCAGCGTGATGGCATTACCCTGGTGGATGCGGTGAATCGCGTGCTGCATCTGCCTGCCGTGGCGGAGAAAACCTTTCTGATCACCATTGGTGACCGCAGCGTGACCGGCATGGTCGCGCGCGACCAGATGATCGGTCCGTGGCAGATCCCGATTGCCAACTGCGCTGTGACCACCGCCAGCCTCGACAGCTATCACGGTGAAGCCTTTGCACTGGGCGAGCGCGCGCCGGTTGCGCTGCTCGATTTCGCTGCCTCCGGCCGTCTGGCGGTGGGTGAAGCGCTGACCAACCTGGCGGCGACTGCAATCGGCTCGCTGAAACGCGTCAAGCTGTCAGCTAACTGGATGTCGGCTGCCGGTCATCCGGGTGAAGATGCCGGTCTGTATGCGGCGGTCAAAGCGGTTGGCGAAGAGCTTTGTCCGGCGCTGGGTATCACCATTCCGGTCGGTAAAGATTCGATGTCGATGAAGACCCGCTGGCAGGAAGGCAATGAACAGCGTGAAATGACCTCGCCGCTGTCGCTGGTGATCACCGCGTTTGCGCGGGTTGAAGATGTGCGCCGTACCGTTACGCCACAGCTGCAGCCCGATCAGGAAAACCTGCTGCTGCTGATCGACCTCGGCAACGGGGCCAATACCCTGGGCGCCACGGCGCTGTCGCAGGTTTATCGTCAGCTGGGCGACAAGCCTGCCGATGTGCGTGATGCGACTCAGCTGGCGGGCTTCTTCAACGCCATGCAGGCGCTGGTGGCGGAGCAGAAACTGCTGGCCTATCACGACCGTTCCGACGGTGGCCTGTTAGTGACGCTGGCTGAGATGGCTTTTGCCGGACACTGTGGCGTTGAGGTGGATATCGCGGCGCTGGGCAACGACCCGCTGGCCGCTTTATTTACCGAAGAGCTGGGTGCGGTGATTCAGATCAACGCCGCCGATCACGCGGTGGTTGAGCAGGTGCTGGCCGATCACGGTCTGGCTGAGTGCAGTCATCTGCTGGGCCACGCGCAGCCGGGCGACCGTTTTGTGATTCGTTCGGGTGATAGCGCGGTCTACAGCGAAAGCCGGACCACGCTGCGCACCTGGTGGGCTGAAACCACCTGGCAGATGCAGCGCCTGCGTGACAACCCGGCCTGTGCCGATCAGGAACACGAAGCGAAGAAGAACGACAACGATCCGGGTCTGAACGTCACGCTGACTTTCAACCCGCAGGAGGATGTGGCCGCCCCGATGATCGCCACCGGCGCGCGCCCACGAGTGGCGGTGCTGCGTGAGCAGGGCGTTAACTCTCATGTTGAAATGGCGGCGGCTTTTGATCGTGCCGGCTTTACTGCGGTTGATGTGCATATGAGTGACCTGCTGGCGGGCCGTCGCGGTCTGGAAGAGTTTCAGGCGCTGGTGGCCTGTGGCGGCTTCTCTTACGGCGATGTGCTGGGTGCCGGTGAGGGCTGGGCGAAATCGATTCTGTTCAACCCGCGCGTTCGTGATGAGTTTGAGACCTTCTTCCACCGTCCGCAGACTCTGGCGCTGGGTGTCTGCAACGGTTGCCAGATGATGTCCAATCTGCGTGAACTGATCCCTGGCAGTGACCTGTGGCCACGCTTTGTGCGTAATCAGTCTGAGCGGTTTGAAGCCCGTTTCAGCCTGGTCGAAGTGGCCGCCAGCCCGTCGCTGTTGCTGGAGGGCATGGTTGGATCGCATATGCCGATCGCGGTTTCCCACGGTGAAGGCTTCGTTGAAGTCCGCGACCCGGCACACCTGGCTGCGCTGGAGTCGAAAGGCCTGGTGGCGCTGCGCTTTATCGATAACTTCGGCAAAGTGACAGAAACCTACCCGGCTAACCCGAATGGTTCTCCTAACGGCATTACCGCCGTGACCAATGAGAGCGGTCGCGTCACCATTATGATGCCGCATCCGGAGCGGGTGTTCCGCACCGTCAGCCATTCCTGGCATCCGGCCGAGTGGGGCGAAGACAGCCCGTGGATGCGTATCTTCCGCAACGCGCGCAAACAGCTGGGTTAAAATATTCGCTGATAGCATTACTGATAACAACAGGAGGCCACCGTGCCTCCTGTTTTATTTTCCGGCGGTTGTTGGCAAATGACGACAGAAGTCGCTTTCGGGTGTCGCTATCAGGCGACATTTATCCTGCTGATTTTTATCAATTAATGATTCGCAGTGCCTGAGTGTTGCTTTCAGACGACAGTTTTGCCTGTTGTAGCGGCTGATAAATGTCGCAGGTAGGTGCAGGGTTTTGGCAATTCTCTGAAAAATATCACTATTTATTAACTGGCATGAAACTTGCTATACTGTTTCAGCTGCTCATTCACCTGTTTATGATTGCCCCGCCTGGCGGAAAAGAGCTCATAAAAACCGAATGACGCACCAAACGGAGCCTGCCGTCCACCTCATCGATAATCGTTTGCTTTGCAACGTTATCAAACGCCGGACGTCACGTTGAGTAAGGCTCCACCCTTTCCTGAGCGATGCCGCTGGCGTCGCCGCTACGGCAGGCCAGTGCGCCTGCCGTTTTCTTGTCTGCCTCTTTCTTCCTGCATCAGAGTCCGCTAGCATCCAGTCAGCAATTTTCTAAGGAAGCGGCCGCGTGAAAAGATGGCGTTTATTTCCCCGTTCTCTGCGCCAGCTGGTGCTGATGGCCTTTGTGCTGGTGCTGTTACCGCTGCTGGTACTGGCCTGGCAGGCGTGGGAGAGCCTCTCCGCCCTGAGCGAACAGGCGGCCGATACCAACCGCAATACCTTTACCGACGTACGCCGCAGCGAGGCGATGGCCCGCACCGCGGTTGAGCTGGAGCGCAGCTATCGCCAGTATTGCGTGCTGGATGACGCCTCACTGGCGCGGCTCTATCAGACGCAACGTACCCGCTACAGTCAGATGCTGAGCGCCCACAGCGACAGCCTGCCGGAACTGCCCGCTTTCCAGACATTACAAGCTACGCTGCCGTTGCTGACGCAGCTGCAATGCGATAATGGCACCCCGGTACCGCGCGCCGCTGAAGCGCTGGATCGTTTCTCTGCCACCAATGCCCGGATGGTGCAGGCTACGCGTGAAGTGGTGTTTTCCCGCGGCTTACAGCTCCAGCGTGAGATTGCCGAACGCGGCCAGTTTTTTGGCTGGCAGGCGCTGATTCTGTTTATCATCAGCCTGGCGTTAATGCTGCTGTTTACCGGCATGATTATCGGACCGGTTAAGCGGATTGAGCGGATGATCAACCGGCTGGGGGAAGGACGGGAACTGGGCAGCAGCGTAGTGCTTCGCGGTCCGCGTGAGCTGCGTTCGCTCGGCCAGCGTATCTTGTGGCTAAGCGAGCGGCTGGCCTGGCTGGAAACCCAGCGGCATGAGTTTCTGCGTCATCTCTCCCATGAACTGAAAACGCCGCTAGCCAGCCTGCGCGAAGGCACTGAACTGCTGGCGGATGAAGTGGCGGGATCGCTGAACAGCGAGCAGAAAGAGGTGGTTTCGATTCTCGACAGCAGCAGCCGCCATCTGCAGCGATTGATTGAGCAACTGCTGGATTACAACCGTAAACTGGCCGATGGCCCGACCCGGCTGGAAACGGTCAGGCTGGATGAGATTATCGGGCGGGTGGTGAGCGCCCATGCGCTGTCGGCCCGAACCAAACTGATGCAGACAGTGGTGGATCTCAGGGCGACGCACTGTCTGGCCGAGCCAACGTTGCTGATGCGGGTGATCGACAACCTCTATTCGAACGCCGTGAACTACGGCAGCGAATCCGGTACCATCTGGCTGCGCAGTCAGCAGCAGGGCGATCGCATCTGGATTGAGGTTGCCAACAGCGGCACGCCGATTCCGCCGGAGGAGCAGAAGATGATTTTCGAGCCGTTCTTCCAGGGCAGCCAGCAACGTAAAGGTCCCGTGAAGGGCAGCGGGCTGGGACTGAGTATTGCCAAAGATTGTTTGCGCCGGATGCAGGGTGACCTGACGCTGGTCACCAGCGATCACTCCGCCGTCTGTTTTCGCATTGAACTGAACACCACAGCCGGGAATGTCTGACCGATGAAATATTTACCCGCTTTGCTGCTGAGCACGCTGACTACCCTGCTGCTCAGCGGCTGTACCGCTTCTCCGGCCACGTCATCGCGGCCATCTGATCATCCGGTGGCGGAACCGGAGGTCAAAATCGCTGATTATCTGGCGACCCGCTGCAGTGATGTGTGGCAGATTGAGAGTCCGGCGGCGCTCGATAATCCGCTCTACTGGATGCGCGCCATTGACTGTGCGGAACGCCTGTCACCGGCTGAAGCCCGGGCAGAAGCGCATCGCTGGCCGGCGGAGGGCTGGTCACGCGCCTTTAAGCAGGGCGTGTTAATGGCTAACGGCAACGTGACGCCGATGGAGCGACGTCAGTATGTCACCACGCTCGACAGCTACAGCAGTGGCTTTCCTGCCCCGGTGCGTCCGCTTATTCAGCTGTGGCGCAGCAACCAGGCCGCGCAGCTTGACCTCAGCGAAGCGCGCAGCCGTTACGCGCATCTGCAACAAAGCAGTGATGCCCAGCTGGAGGCTATCAGGCAGCAGATGGTCAGGCAGCAACAGCAGCTGAGTGATACGCAGCGTAAGCTGGAGCGCCTGACCGACATTGAGCGCCAGCTATCATCCCGCAAAGCGCCGGATGTCTCTGACAGCAGTCACGGCACCGCACTGCCGCAGGAAGAGGAGCAATAATGGTTAAACAAGCCGCCCGGCTGCTGCTGGTCGATGACGATCCCAGCCTGCTGAAACTGCTGGGAATGCGCCTCAGCAGCGAAGGTTACCAGGTCACCACCGCCGCCAGTGGTCCGGAAGCGCTGCGCCTGTTGCAGAAAGAAAAAATTGACCTGGTGATCAGCGATCTGCGGATGGATGAAATGGATGGACTGGCGCTGTTTGGCGAAATCCAGAAACGCCACATGGGGCTGCCGGTGATTATCCTGACCGCGCACGGTTCGATTCCGGATGCGGTCTCTGCTACCCAGCAGGGCGTATTCAGCTTTCTGACCAAGCCGGTGGATCGTGATGCGCTCTACAACGCGATTGATGAAGCGCTGGCGCAGCAGGCGCCGATCAGCGATGACCGCTGGCGCGAAGCGATTGTCACCCGCAGCCCGCTGATGCTGCGGCTGCTGGAGCAGGCGCATATGGTGGCGCAGTCGGACGTCAGCGTGCTGATTAACGGGCAGAGCGGCACCGGCAAAGAGATGCTGGCGCAGGCGATCCATGCCGCCAGTCCCCGTAACGGCAAGCCGTTCATCGCCATCAACTGCGGTGCGCTGCCCGAGCAACTGCTGGAGTCTGAGCTGTTTGGTCACGCCAAAGGGGCGTTTACCGGCGCGGTCAGCGCCCGCGATGGGCTGTTCAAAGCGGCTGGCGGCGGCACGCTGTTTCTTGATGAAATCGGCGATATGCCGCAGGCGCTGCAGGTTAAGCTGCTGCGGGTGCTGCAGGAGCGTAAAATCCGGCCGGTCGGCAGCGATCATAACATCGATATCGACGTGCGCATCATTTCTGCCACCCATCGCGATCTGCCTAAGGCGATGGAGAAAAAAGAGTTCCGCGAAGACCTGTTCTATCGCCTCAATGTGGTCAACCTGAAAATTCCGGCGCTGCATCAGCGAACGGAAGATATCCCGCTGCTGGCGAATCATCTGCTGCGTCAGGCAGCGGAACGGCATAAACCGCAGATCCGCAGTTTCTCGGTTGATGCAATGAAACGTCTGATGGCGGCCAGCTGGCCGGGTAACGTGCGCCAGCTGGTCAATGTGGTTGAACAGTGTGTAGCACTCAGCGCCTCGCCAGTGATCAGTGATGCGCTGGTGGCGCAGGCACTGAGTGGTGAAAACAGCGCGCTGCCGACGTTTGCCGAGGCGCGTAATCAGTTTGAGCTGAACTATCTGCGTAAGCTGCTGCAAATGACCAAAGGCAATGTCACTCATGCTGCGCGTCTGGCTGGACGCAACCGTACTGAATTCTATAAGCTGCTGTCTCGTCACGAACTGGACGCCAGCGATTTTAAAGAGTAGCGTGCGCCGCACGACTGAGGCTGCTGCAGATCGCAAAGAGTGATGCGGATTGCGGATATTCGCGCCCGGCAGCGCCAGCAACATTTATACTTGATAAACCCTTCCGACCACGGAGGGAGTGAGAAAAGGGTCAGACATGAAAAAGATTGATGCGATTATCAAACCATTCAAACTCGATGATGTACGTGAAGCCCTGGCTGAAGTCGGCATCACCGGCATGACCGTGAGTGAAGTGAAAGGGTTTGGCCGTCAGAAAGGCCACACCGAGCTCTATCGGGGCGCGGAGTATATGGTCGACTTTCTGCCGAAAGTAAAAATTGAAATGGTGGTCGGCGATGACATCGTCGATACCTGTGTGGAAACCATCATGCGCACCGCGCAGACCGGCAAAATTGGTGACGGTAAAATCTTTGTCTTTGACGTGGCGCGCGTGGTGCGCATCCGTACTGGCGAAGAGGATGAAGAGGCGATCTGAGTTCGCCGGATTAAAAAGCCCGCTGCGATGCGGGCTTTTTTTATGGCGGCATCACATGCCTTTATGCGGACCGAACAGTTCGTAATGGATGCGTGCATCCTCTACGCCGGCATCACGCAGCTGCGCGACCACATGCTGCATAAAACCCAGCGGGCCGCACAGATAGAACTGCGTCTGCGGCAACTGCAGGCGTGCCGCCATGGCCGTGACATCCATCAGCCCCTGCGCATCATACGTGCCGGCATCCTGCGGGGCGGGCTGACGATACCAGACCTGCGAAACGAAATCGCTGAGCTGTGCGCCGGTCGCTTTCACTTCGTCAGCAAAGGCGTGCTGCTCGCCATTTTCCGCGGCGTGCAGCCAGCTTACCGGGGCGCGCGAGTGGCGAGCCGCCAGCGCATGCAGCATCGCCAGCATCGGCGTCTGCCCGACACCGGCTGAGATCAGCGCCACCGGTGTCTCAGCGTCAGTCTGCAGGAAGAAGTCTCCGTGCGGTGCCGCCAGCTGCAACTCATCGCCCACTTTACCAGACTGATGAAGCCAGCCGGAGACCGTGCCCTGGGCGTCACGCTTCACTGCAATGCGGTAATCTTTGCCATTACTCAGGTTGGTCAGGGAGTATTGACGAATCTGATGATGTTCAAAGCTGGCTGGCTGCAGGTGAACCGTCAGGTACTGACCGGGCTCAAACGCTGCAACCGGGCCGCCATCGACCGGGGTAAAGGTGAAACTTTTGATTACCGCGCTCTGTTGTTCAATCGCGCTGATGCGGAAGGTTCGGGTACCGCGCCAGCCACCCGGCTGCTGCTCCGACGCCTGATAAATCTGTTCCTCACGCTGGATAAACACCTCTGCCAGTACACCGTAAGCGCGTCCCCAGGCCGCCAATACCTCTTCACCCGGATCGAGCAGCTCTTTAATGGTCGCCAGTAAGTTTTCGCCAACGATAGCGTACTGTGCGGGCTGAATATTCAGGCTGGTATGCTTCTGCGCAATCTTTTCCACTGCCGGCAGCAGCACCGCCAGATTTTCCAGGTTAGCCCCGTAAGCGCAGATCGCATTAAACAGCGCTTCCCGCTGAGCGCCGTTGCGCTGGTTATTCATGTTGAAGACGTTTTTCAGTTCGGGGTGGTGCGACAACATGCGGTCATAAAAGTGGGCGGTAAGTTTTGGGCCGCAGGCCGCAATAGCAGGCAGCGTCGATTTAACGGTGGCGATGGTTTGTGCATCAAGCATAGGAAGAACCTCACAGGTAAAGTTGCATTTTAAATGCATCTTATAGCCCGATACGCTGCGCTGTAAATAACCGGACCCCATTTCCGGGCATTCAGCTGGCAACTTTTCAGTGCAGGATGCCTCCCTCGCTGTCACATTTTCAGGAAAAATCGTGCGGCGGTTTCGCCGCAAAAAAAGCGTAAAAATCCCGTTCCGCTGCCCGGCCAATCGTTTGCGTAAAAAGAGGGGATTCACCCTACCTTCACCTGATAAAACGGTTTACACTGTGGGCCTTCGCCCCGGTGGGGCTTAAACTGCCGTTAAAAAAGTTAGCTGAGTCAGGAGATGCGGATGTTAAAGCGTGATATGAACATTGCCGATTATGATGCCGAGTTGTGGCAGGCGATGGAGCAAGAGAAAGTGCGTCAGGAAGAGCACATTGAACTGATTGCTTCTGAAAACTACACCAGCCCGCGCGTTATGCAGGCACAAGGTTCTCAGCTCACCAACAAATACGCCGAAGGTATCCGGGCAAACGCTACTACGGCGGTTGTGAATATGTTGATATCGTTGAGCAGTTAGCGATTGACCGTGCCAAAGAACTGTTTGGTGCCGATTACGCTAACGTGCAGCCGCACTCCGGTTCGCAGGCAAACTTCGCGGTTTACACCGCGCTGCTGCAGCCTGGTGACACCATCCTCGGCATGAACCTGGCCCACGGCGGTCACCTGACGCATGGCTCACCGGTTAACCTCTCTGGCAAACTCTACAATGTGGTCGCTTACGGTATCGATGAAACCGGTAAGATTGATTACGACGAGCTGGCTGAACTGGCCAGAACGCATAAGCCAAAAATGATTGTTGGCGGTTTCTCTGCCTATTCCGGCGTCTGTGACTGGGCAAAAATGCGTGAAATCGCCGATAGCGTCGGTGCCTGGCTGTTCGTTGATATGGCGCACGTCGCCGGTCTGATCGCCGCTGATGTCTACCCAAGCCCGGTGCCACATGCGCACGTCGTCACCTCGACCACCCACAAAACCCTGGCGGGCCCGCGTGGCGGCATCATCCTGGCGAAAAACGGTGACGAAGATTTCTATAAGAAACTGAACTCTGCGGTCTTCCCTGGCGGCCAGGGCGGTCCTCTGATGCACGTGATTGCCGGTAAAGCGGTCGCCTTCAAAGAGGCGATGGAGCCGGAATTCAAAACCTACCAGCAGCAGGTAGCGAAAAATGCCAAAGCGATGGTCGAGGTGCTGCTCGCGCGCGGCTACAACATCGTTTCTGGCGGCACCCATAACCATCTGTTCCTGATCGATCTGGTGAGCAAAAACCTGACCGGTAAAGAAGCGGATGCCGCGCTGGGCCGTGCCAATATCACGGTAAACAAAAACAGCGTACCTAACGATCCGAAGAGCCCGTTTGTTACCTCGGGTATTCGTATCGGTACCCCAGCCGTGACGCGCCGTGGCTTCAACGAAGCGGACGTCCGTGAACTGGCGGGCTGGATTGCTGATGTGCTGGATAACATCAACGACGAAGCGACCATTGAGCGCACCAAACAGAAAGTGCTGGAAATCTGCAGCCGTCTGCCGGTCTATGCTTAACCGCTAACCCGTTGTGAAAGCGCATAAAAAGGATGGCTGATGCCATCCTTTTTTATTGCCTGAAACAGGGCGCTCTGCCAGAGTAGCGTCCACTCTTGCTGCCATGCAGCACTCTTGCTGGAGGGAATATGGCGATCGGCTCCGCCAGATGGCTCGGATTGGGCTACTTCACTTACTTCTTCTGTTATGGCATCTATCTGCCCTTCTGGGGCGTATGGCTGAAAGGCACCGGCCTCGATGCGGAAAAAATTGGTCTGCTGCTGGGCTGTGGCATGGTGGCGCGCTTTGTCGGCAGCCTGCTGATCGCCTCGCAGGTAAAAAATCCGGCGCAGTTAATTACCGCACTTCGCCTGCTGGCACTGATGACCTGTCTGTTCGCCATCGGCTACTGGGTCGGGCAGCAGTGGATGTGGCTGCTGGCGGTGATGATTGGCTTCAACCTGTTTTTCTCACCGCTGGTGCCGCTGAGTGATGCGCTCGCCGCCACCTGGACGCAGCAGATTGGCCTGGCATACGGGCCGGTACGGTTGTGGGGATCGCTGGCGTTTGTCATCAGTTCGGCACTGACTGGCGTGCTGGTCAGCGTTTACTCCTCACAGGCGATATTGCTGTTGCTGTCAGTCGGCGCGCTCAGCATGCTGGCGGGCATGATGCTCAGGCCAGCGACCCATCCGCAGGGCAATGAACGTCAGGGCGCCACTGGCGGCGGCTGGGCGGTCTGGCGGGATTTGCTGCGCGAGAATGCGGTCTGGCGCTTTATGCTGTGCGTGACGCTGCTGCAGGGCGCACATGCGGCCTATTACGGCTTCAGTGCGATCTGGTGGCAGGAGAGTGGCTATTCCGCCTCGACGGTGGGCTATCTCTGGTCGCTGGGAGTGGTGGCGGAGATTATTGTTTTTGCGCTCAGTAACCGGCTGTTCCGCCGCTGGAGCGCGCGCGATCTGCTGCTGCTGTCGGGCATTTGCGCCCTGATTCGCTGGAGCCTGCTGGGTGCCAGTACCGCGCTGCCGCTGCTGATTGTGGCGCAGATCCTGCACTGCGGCAGTTTCACCGTCTGCCATCTGGCGGCGATGCGTTTTATTGCTGCACGCCAGGGCGCAGAAGTCATCCGGCTGCAATCACTCTACTCCGCGCTGGCGATGGGCGGGGGCATTGCGGTGATGACCATGATTTGTGGCGTACTCTTTACCCATCTGCAGGGGCATCTGTTCTGGGTGATGGCGCTGGTGGCGCTGCCTGCGCTGTTCCTGCGTCCGCGTTACGACTCAAGCAAATAACGGATACGCTGCTGATGATGTGCCGTCAGCGGCAGTTCCGCATGGATCAGCGGCGGTGAGAACAGCGGCAGGGAGGTCGCATAAGGGGAAATAATCAGGTCAACCTCGCGCGGCGCGCCATCGCGCTGAAAACTGCTCACCTGCTGGTAGGTGATATTGATCGGCAGCAGAGTGATTTCACGGATCTGCTGCTCGACATCCTGCTCCAGCTGCGGATCTTCGCCGGTCAGTATCAGTACCTGCTTCTCCTGCAGCGCATTTTCCTGCATCAGCCAGGCACCAAATATCACCGTAATCAGGCTCACCTCTTCCGGTGTAAAGGCGATCTGGTATTCATACTCAAAGGCACGCAGCGCCAGCTGGGTGGTGCGCAACAGGCGAGGGTAGAGGCGGCTGACATCCAGCGCCACGCTGTTGTCGATACCGATGATGAAGTGGGTGCGATCCAGCGCCTGGGCCAGATGGGTATAGAGCTGGCGCAGCAGATCGTCGCGGTCGGCGAAGGTCACTGACGCACACTCCTCAAAATCGGCAATCAGCTGCACCGTTGCCGCCATTAAGCGCTGCTCGCAGGGATGACGGACGCGCTCGGCAGCCGGGGTATGAATCAGGCTGAACAGCAGCGTCCAGAAATCGGTTTCGCTGATATGCGGTGCCAGATGGCAGCGTTTACGCCAGTGATGGATCACCGCCTCAGCGGCCCGGCGCTCCACCTTGTGCTGCAGCCAGATGCGCTGCGCATCGCTGAACAGTGCCGGCTGGCGCTGGCAAAGACCATATTTCATAAAGATCTGCAAAAAAAGCCGATCGCGCTCGCTGAAGTCGCGGCCCAGCCGCAGGCCACAATGCTGAATTAATGCCTGCAGATTGGTTTCATCATACAGCGCCTTCTCAATCTTCATTACTTTCAGGCGCTGACGTAACGGAGCGGCAAAATGCTCACAGACGAAATCCTGCGATAACCGCAAACTGCGTCGCAGGTTGTGCAGCAAACAGAGGCGCCGATCCAACTCTGTACCATGAAGACGAAAGCTGCCATCTACCATCTGGTGCAGTTCCAGCTGGTGGTACCGCTGTATCTCGTTACCCACTTCCGCGATATCCTGTCGGGCAACCGCAGGATCCACGCCATTTAACTGACAGACTTTTTCAAGCGTGAGCACGGGAGTCGGCAGAAACAGCAGTAGTAAAAGATGGCACTGACGCTGTGAACGGGTGAAGAGTGGTACCAAAGGGGTAGCAGAACTCATCAATCAGATTTCCAGCAGGCTATTTTGAGCTAAGAATAGCTAACCTCATCAGTCCCGGTGTGGGTCAGGCGGATTTTTTAGTCAGAGGTTTAAGGCGGGTCACAAAATTTTGTTACTTATAGATTCTTTTCAACGGGAACGTTACTTTATAACATTATGAAACGTACACGCTTTGCATTACTGATGGTATTAAGTCCGGCTGCGCTGGCGCATCCACACAGTTTCATCGATATGAAAACGGAGCTGGTGGCAAAAGAGGATACCTTCACCGGGTTAAAAATGACCTGGACCATGGATGAGATCACCTCGGCCGACCTGCTGTATGACGCGGGACAAGCGAAACCGGGAAGCGTGGTATGGAAGAAGCTGGCAGCGGGCGTGATGGCTAACGTGCTGGGCCAGCACTACTTTTCAGAAATCTGGCATAACCAACAGCGGGTGAAGTTTTTGAATCTGCCAACCGAATACAATCTGTCGCGTAACGGTCATAAAGCGGTGCTTGAGTTTATTCTGCCGCTGGCGGAACCGCCGGTGCTGACCGGGCAGCGCTTTGAGATCCTCACGTTCGATCCGACCTATTTCGTCGATATGTTTTATGACAATGCCCGCGCCCTGACGCTGCCACCCGCGCTACAGCAACGTTGTAAGTTTACGCTTAACACGCCAAAGCCCAACGACTCACTGAAACAGTATGCCTTGTCGCTGGATAAAGCCGATGCCCCGGCAGAAGAGCTCGATTTAGGACGGCAGTTTGCCCAGACGGTGATACTCACATGTCAGTGATCGCTACCCCGCAACGCACCTCGCGTCTCTGGCCGCTCTGGCTGCTGGCGGCGCTGTTACTGGCTGGCGGCACGCTCATCTGGCTTAACTGGTCGCAAATTCTGCTGCAAAGCGTGTTGTGGCAAAAAGATCTGCATCGACAGATGACCCAGCTGTTACAGCAGGTCGCTGAACGGCCACAGCAGGCGGGACTGACGCTGGTGCTGTTCAGTCTGTTGTATGGCGTGCTGCATGCGCTGGGACCGGGTCACGGCAAAGTGGTGATTACCACTTTCCTGGCCACCCATCCGGCCAGAGTGAAAACCAGCATCAGACTGACGCTGCTCGCCTCGCTGTTACAGGGGTCGGTGGCTATCGCGCTGGTCACGGTGATGCTGGTGCTGCTGCAGACCTCATCGCGCCAGCTGCATCTCAGTAGTTTCTGGCTTGAGAAGGGCAGTTATCTGCTGGTGATCGGACTGGGGATCTGGACCGGTTATCGCGCGCTGCGATCGCTGTGGCAGGCGTTGCGCCCGCGCCCGGCCATCGTCATTCGGGCGCTCCATCCTGAGCATCAGCATGATGCGCACTGTGGATGCGGTCATGCACATCTGCCGTCGCCACAGCAAATGAACGATGCGGTAAGCGCGAAAACCCAGTGGCTGGTGGTGGTATCAATGGGGCTCCGTCCCTGCTCCGGCGCGATCATGATGCTGCTATTTGCCAAAGTGATCGGTGTGTATGCCTGGGGCGTGTTATCAGCCGCCGTGATGGCGTTGGGTACCGCGCTGACGATCTCGGCCATTGGTTTGCTGGTGCAGCGCGCCCGAATGGTGGCACAGCGGCTGACACAATCCCGTCAGCGCGGACAGGCGCATCTGCTGTTACCTTTGCTGGCCCTGGCTGGCAGCCTGATTTTAATTATGGCCGGCATCGCACTATGGCAATCAGCACAACCTGCCTTTAGCGGCGGTATTCGGCCTTTATGATGTTAAAACGCAGCGGGAATTAAATTGCCGCTGCTAGCACATCTTCGCTAACTTCTTTAATTTCAGATTTTTATTTTTTTCTCGCACTGCGACGGTGGTAAAATGACTCTTCACTGTCTACGCTGTTATTACCAAAACGGCATTCTGTGCCGGGATGAAAAAAACCAAAGCACCTTTCTGTCTGTTGCGAGGAGAATATTTCATGGCTGATACCCGTATTAATAATGGCTATACCGAAACGCTGGCAACCGGGCCATCGGGATTACCGCTAAAACGTATTTCCTGGAGCGCGGTTTTTGCGGGGTAATTTGCGCGTTGATTGTTCATATCATATTGACCCTGCTGGGAACCGCTATTGGCGCGACCACTGTTGATCCGATGAAGGAGCAAAATCCATTAGACGGTCTGGGTACCGGCGCACTGGTCTGGACGGCAATTGAAATGCTGGTGGCAATGGCGGCCGGTAGCTACGTTGCGGGTCGTCTGGCACAGCGCGAAGGCGCACTGCACGGCTTACTGATGTTTGGCCTGAGTACAATTTTCACTATTTATCTGGCGATTGCGCTGGCAAGTAGCGTATTGGGCGGCGCGATGAATATTGTCGGTTCCGGTTTTCAGGCATTAGGTAGCGGTATTTCCGCTGCTGCGCCATCGGTTACCCAAATGGCGAAAGATAAATTGCAGGAAAGCAATATTAATTTAAATGATCTGCAGAGTGAGCTGGAAACTACCCTGCGCCAGACTGGCAAGCCGGAATTACAGCCTGAGAATTTAAAACAGGATGCAAATAACGAAGCGCAGAATGCCGAGAACCAGGCTAACAATACCGTTAACCATCCTCAGACGGCGGATACCGATCTGACTAACTGGCTAAAAGGGGTGATGGATCGTCATTCAGATACATTGCAGGCTGCCGATCGTGATGCGCTGAAAAATATTATTAAAGCGCGTACCGGTAAAAGCGATCAGGAAGTGGATCAGATCGTTGCGCAGACTGAACAGAGTTATCAGCAGGCGGTACAGAAATATCAGGAACTGAAGCAGCAGGCAGAGCAGAAAGCACGTGAAGCCGCAGAGAAAGCTGCTGCAGCCACGGCGAAAGCCAGTTGGTATGCGCTGATTCTGTTGATTATCGAAGCGGTGCTGGCCGGCGTGATGGGCATGGTGGGTCGTCGTACCCAGCCTCGTCAGGTGTTGTCACACGAACGTCGTTAATTCACGCTAACATCAGGCAATAAAAAAGGCGGCTAATAAGCCGCCTTTTTCTCTGCTGTCACTTAGCGCTTTAACGCTTCGCTCAGCTCTTCACGCATGTTTGACAGCATCGCTTTCACCACTCGTGGGTTACCAGCAACGATGTTACCGGAATGCAGATAACCGTGGTTACCGGTGAAGTCAGTGACCAGGCCACCCGCTTCACGCACCAGCAGTTCACCGGCCGCAAAATCCCACGGCTTCAGGCCAATCTCAAAATAGCCATCAACGCGACCGGCAGCAACATACGCCAGATCCAGCGCGGCTGAACCGGTACGACGGAAATCGGCGCACTGGGTAAACAATTTGGTGAGGATGTTCATATAGGCAGGCGCATGCTGCTTCAGCTTGAACGGGAAGCCCGTCGCCAGAATGGTGCCATCCAGGTCGCGAGCGATGCTACCGCGCAGACGGTATCCGTTGAGCTGAGCGCCCTGGCCGCGTACGGCACTGAACAGTTCATTACGCATTGGATCGTAAACCACCGCCACTTCAGTGCGGCCTTTAATGCGCACGGCGATGGAAACAGCAAAGTGGGGCAGGCGTTTGATGAAGTTGGTGGTGCCATCCAGCGGATCGATAACCCATTGAATGTCCTGATCCTCACCCGCCAGTTCACCGCTTTCTTCGGTGATGATGGTATGTTTCGGGTAAGATTTACGAATCACTTCGATAATCAGGCGTTCTGCTTCACGGTCAACATTCGTTACGAAGTCGTTGCTGCCTTTCTGGCTGGCTTCGACAGCGTCCGGGGTTTCATAATTCTTGGCAATTAAATTTCCGGCCTTGCGCGCTGCGCGCACGGCAATGTTGAGCATTGGATGCATCGGTATCTCTCGCTGGATGTTAAAGAACGGGGAAAACGGCGCGGAGTATAGCAGTGTGTTCGGTAAATGTCCTGCTTTATGTTAGCATTCACACCACTGATTTTACTGACCCGTTGCTGAGTATCCTCAATAATGCTGCAAAATATCCGTATCGTGCTGGTTGAAACCTCTCACACCGGCAACATGGGCTCCGTCGCCCGCGCCATGAAAACCATGGGCCTGACCAACCTTTATCTGGTTAACCCACTGGTGAAACCCGATTCACAGGCGATTTCCCTCGCCGCCGGTGCCAGCGATGTGATTGGCGACGCTAAAATCGTCGATTCGCTGGACGAAGCTATCGCGGGCTGTAGCCTGGTGGTCGGCACCAGCGCCCGTTCCCGTTCGCTGCCGTGGCCGATGCTGGATGCGCGCGAATGCGGCGTGAAAAGTGTGGAAGAGGGCCAGCAGGCGCCGGTGGCGCTGGTGTTTGGTCGTGAGCGCGTCGGCCTGACCAATGAAGAGCTGCAAAAGTGCCATTACCATGTTGCCATTCAGGCCAACCCGGAATACAGCTCGCTGAACCTGGCAATGGCGGTACAGATTATCGCCTATGAAGTGCGAATGGCCTGGCTGCAGGCGCAGGAACAGGCCAGCCCGCAACCGCAGTATGCGGAATCGCCCTATCCACTGGTGGATGACCTTGAGCGCTTCTATCAGCATATGGAGCAAATGATGCTGAACAGCGGCTTTATCCGCGAAGCCAATCCGGGTCAGGTGATGAGTAAACTGCGTCGTCTCTATACCCGTGCCCGCCCGGAACGCGATGAACTAAACATCCTTCGCGGGATGCTTTCGTCGTTTGAAAAGCGAAAAAACGAGAAGAAAGAAGAAGATAATAGTTGAGTAAAATACCAGGTTAAATACTTGAGTGTTTTACCTGGTTAAATAGTTGACCAAATTACTCGGGAATGTCAGACTTGCCAGCATCTTTTGCAAATCCTCCGATAACCGGACGCTATTGAGGTCGTACGCTATGAGACTGACATCTAAAGGACGTTATGCCGTAACTGCTATGCTGGACGTTGCCCTTCACTCCCATGAAGGTCCGGTTCCGCTGGCTGATATTTCTGAACGTCAGGGCATTTCGCTGTCGTATCTCGAGCAGTTATTCTCCCGATTGCGTAAAAATGGCTTAGTCTCCAGCGTACGCGGTCCGGGCGGCGGTTATCTGTTAGGTAAAGAGTCAAATGCCATCGCGGTCGGTGAAGTGATCACCGCAGTTGATGAGTCGGTTGACGCCACCAAATGCCAGGGTAAAGAAGGCTGCCAGGGCGGCGAGCGTTGCCTGACCCACGTCCTGTGGCGCGATCTGAGTGTGCGTATCAGTGACTTCCTGAACAACATTACACTGGCTGAGCTGGTGAATAATCAGGAGATCCTTGACGTGGCCGATCGTCAGAACGCCAATGACAATCGTCGCTTCCAGAGCCCACGCGTTCAGGAAATCAACGTCAATCTGCGCGCCTCGTAATCCCCGCTGTTGCGGCCCTAACTGCTAACGCGGGCAGGGCCGAATCTGCTATAAAGACGTATGATTTTTTATACGGAGCTGTAGCGCAATGAAATTACCGATTTATCTGGATTATGCCGCCACCACGCCGGCCGATCCGCGTGTGGCCAGCAAAATGATGCAGTTTCTGACGCTGGATGGCACGTTCGGTAATCCAGCCTCCCGTTCTCACCGTTTTGGCTGGCAATCTGAAGAAGCGGTCGATGTGGCGCGCAATCAGGTGGCCGAACTGGTCAATGCCGATCCGCGTGAAATCGTTTTCACCTCGGGCGCTACCGAATCTGACAATCTTGCGATTAAAGGCGCAGCCCACGCTCATCAGGCGCGCGGCAAACATATCATCACCAGCCAGACTGAACACAAAGCGGTGCTCGACAGCTGCCAGCAGCTGGCGCAGGAAGGCTTTGATGTGACTTACCTGAAACCGGCCGCCAGTGGCATTATCAGCCCTGAGATGCTGCGTGACGCCCTGCGCGACGACACCATTTTAGTCTCGATCATGCACGTCAATAATGAAATCGGGGTGATTCAGGATATCGCCGCGTTTGGTGAGTTGTGCCGCGAACGCGACATTCTGTTTCATGTGGATGCCACCCAAAGCGTCGGCAAACTGCCGATCAATCTCAGCCTGTTACCGGTCGATTTAATGTCCTTTTCTGCCCACAAACTTTATGGTCCGAAAGGGATCGGTGCGCTCTATGTACGTCGCAAACCGCGCGTGCAGATTGCCGCCCAGATCCACGGCGGTGGGCATGAGCGGGGCATGCGTTCGGGTACGCTGCCGGTACACCAGATTGTCGGGATGGGCGAGGCCTACCAGATTGCGGCACAAGAGCGTGAAACTGAGATGGCGCGCCTGCACAGCCTGCGCGACCGGCTGTGGCAGGGTATCAGTACGCTGCCGGGCGTGACGCTTAACGGCGACCTGCAACGCAGCGCGGCCAATATCCTTAACCTCAGTTTCGCCGATGTTGAGGGTGAATCGCTGATCATGGCGCTGAAAGATCTGGCGCTCTCCTCCGGTTCGGCCTGTACGTCGGCCAGCCTGGAGCCCTCTTATGTGCTGCGGGCGCTGGGTGTCAGTGAAGAGCTGGCGCACAGTTCGCTGCGGTTTTCGCTCGGCCGTTTTACCACCGAAGAAGAGATCGATTACGCCATTGCGCTGGTGCAGAAATCAGTAACGCGTCTGCGCGCCCTGATGTAACCGGCATCTTACCGGGCTGATTCTGGAAACGGCGCCATTATTTGCGCTACGCTGGCATCCTCTGACGGAATCTGTTATCAGGACTGTCTGCATCTTGCATGTAACATCTTATTAAATCCGCTTTAACAATCGGGCTGGATGAAACGAATAACGTCTATGGAGCTTCGCGATGACCACACAACCGATGAACATCACTCTTAGCAGCCAGCCCGCCGATGCGCGCTGGGGCGAAAAAGCCATCCTGAGCAGCAACGACAGCGGGATGACGCTGCACCTGACCGGCGCCGATGCGCTGATGACCATTCAGCGTGCCGGCCGCAAACTGGATAGCCAGGGCATCCGCCACGTGGCGCTGGCCGGTGAAGGCTGGCATCTTGAGCAGTGCTGGGCGTTCTGGCAAGGCTACCGCGGTCCGAAAGGGCAGCGTCAGGTTGAGTGGCCGACGCTGGGCGAGCATGAGCAGGCGGAGTTTGATCGTCGTCTGAAAATTATCGACTGGGTACGCAACACCATCAACCTGCCGGCCGAAGAGCTGGGGCCGGAACAGCTGGCGCACACCGCTATCGATCTGATCAGCGAAGTGGGCGGCAGTGCCGTCAGCTATCGCATCACCAAAGGTGAGGATCTGCGGGTACAGGGGTATATGGGCCTGCATACGGTGGGACGCGGCTCCAGCCGTCCGCCGGTGCTGCTGGCGCTGGACTTCAATCCAACCGGTGACGACAGCGCGCCGGTTTACGCCTGCCTGGTTGGTAAAGGTATTACCTTCGACACCGGTGGCTACAGCATGAAGCAGAGCAGCTTCATGGATTCGATGAAGTCCGATATGGGCGGCGCAGCCACCGTGACCGGTGCGCTGGCGATGGCCATCTCGCGCGGTCTGAACAAACGCGTCAAACTTTACCTCTGCTGCGCCGATAATATGGTCAGCAGCAACGCCTTCAAACTGGGCGATATCATTCGCTATCGCAACGGCAAATCGGTGGAAGTCATGAACACCGATGCCGAGGGCCGTCTGGTACTGGCTGACGGCTTAATCGACGCCAGCGAGCAACAACCGACGCTGCTGATCGATGCCGCTACCCTGACCGGTGCCGCCAAAACCGCACTGGGCAATGATTACCACGCGCTGTTTACCTTTGATGAGGTACTGGCGCAGTCGCTGATGGGCAGCGCGGTCAGTGAGAACGAGCCGTTCTGGCGTCTGCCGCTGGCTGAGTTCCATCGCAGCCATCTGCCGTCTAACTTTGCCGATCTCAATAATATCGCCAGCCCGGCACATGCGGCCGGTGCCAGCAGCGCGGCGGCGTTCCTCTCTTATTTCGTCAGCAACTACCAGCAGGGCTGGCTGCACATCGATTGTTCAGCGACCTACCGCAAAAGTGCGGTCGATCAGTGGGCGGCAGGTGCCACCGGCCTCGGCGTACGTACCCTTGCCAACCTGTTACTGAAATAAGCGTTATTCCGCGGTGGCGTATGCCGCCGCATTTTTAGAGAGTGAATATGAACCGTCTTGAAGAGGTGCTGAAGCTGGCGGCTACCGAGCCTGCTCACCGGCCCGAATTTTTTCAACTGCTGCTGGAATCGGACGTCTGGGTGCCGGGCGAAAGCACGGCGCAGCAACTTGATGCCAGCACGCCGGTGGATCTGCAGCACTGGGAAAAAGAGGATGGCAGCAGCATCATTCCGTTTTTCAGTTCAGAACAGGCGATGAGCGACGCGGTCAGCACTGAGCAGGCTTATCTGCGTCTGCCGGTGCGCACGCTATTTGAAATGACCCGCGGCGAAACGCTGTTTCTCAATCCTAAATTACCGACCGGCAAAGAGTTCTCGCCTGCCGAAATCACCCATCTGCTGGCGGAAGAGGGCAGCGCCCTGAGTCAGCAAACGGTGCTGGAAGGCGGGCAGTCGCTGCTGTTGTCTGAAGTAGCTGAACCGCCCGCGCAGATGGTTGACTCGCTGACCCAGCTGTTCAGCAAATATAAACAGGTGCGTCGTGCGTTTATCGCCAGCATCCGTGAGCGGGCCGATGAAGCGCCGAACCTGCTGATTGGTATTGAAGCGGACAGCGATATTGAGGCGATCATTCAGGCGGCGGGCAGCGTAGCGATGGATACGCTGCCGGACGATGCGCCGGTGGATCTGTGCGAAGTGACGGTGGAGGATCGCGGCATCAGCCACTTCTTTACCGCCCACATTACGCCGTTCTATGAGCGCCGCTGGGGCAGTTTCCTGCGTGACTTTAAAGGCAGCGAACGGATACTCTGATGAAAAAAGAGCGGCGCAATGGCCGCTCTTTTTTTACTTCGCAATCGGCAGGTCGTCGCGGCTGCCCCATTCACTCCAGGAACCGTCGTAAATCGCCGTCTGACGTGCGCCCAGCGCGGTCAGCGCCAGAATCACCACCGCCGCCGTCACGCCCGAACCACAGCTCGCCACCACCGGTTTTTCCGGATCAACCCCGGCGCGGGTGAACAGATCGCGCAGCTCAGCCAGCGGTTTCAGTTCGCCATTGACCACCAGGCTGTTCCACGGCACATTCAGGCTATTCGGAATGTGACCGCGTAGCAGACCCGGGCGTGGCTCATCCACTTCGGCGTTGAAACGATTGGCCGCACGTGCATCGACAATCTGTGCGCCGCCTTCATGGCTGATCAGCAGGACATCGTTTAGCCGGCGGATCTGGCTTTCATCCGCACTGGCTTCAAATTCGCCTTCGGGCAGCGAGACCGGACCGGTTGCAACCGGATAACCGGCCGCTTTCCAGCCCTGCAGACCGCCTGCCAGAATCGAGACCTGCGCCACGCCAAAGAGGCGCAGCATCCACCAGGCGCGTGGCGCTGAGAACAGATTACCTTCGTCGTACACCACCAGATGCTTGTCGTTACTGATACCCAGCTCACGCATCGCCACGGCAAAACGCTCGGCGCGCGGCAGCATGTGTGGATAAGGGCTGGTGTGATCCGACAGTTCTTCAATATTGAAGAAAGGCGCATCGGGCAGATGGCCCGCCAGATATTCGCCATTCACATCCCGGAGCGTTTCCTGACCGACCGGCAGCATACGGGTGTCCAGCACCTGCAGCGTCTCATCGTTGTAATGTTCCTGTAACCAGTCGGCGGACACAAACAGTGGCGTCGTCATAACAACCTCATCTCAGTAATCTGTGCTGTTAGTGTCGGGCAATGCGGGCGCCATCTCAAGAGAAGCGTTGATTAAATGCGAGCATTGATATGAAATTGCGCAGCGTTACAAAACACTTCCTCTGGGACACGGTGAAGGATTTACCATGAAAAAACGCATTAACCCATTGCTGTTCAGCTTGCTGATCGGCGGCTCGCTGCTGGCACCTGCGGCTATTCCGGTTTTATCGGTCAGCGCGGCGGAAACCGCGGCCACCCATCAGGTCAGCAAACCGCTTGCGCTGCTCGACCTCTCTGAGCTTCAGCTCGATGGCGCAGCCGCGCTGGTATTAACCTTCAATCAGCCGCTGGATGATAAGCAGGATCTGACACAAAAAGTCAGGCTGATCGACGATAAACGGGGCCAGGTTGACGGCGCCTGGGAGCTGTCAGAGAACCGCAAAGCGCTGCGCTTTCGCCATCCGGAGCCGTCACGTCAGTTTACCGTGACGGTGGAACCGGGATTACGCGCCGCCAGCGGTGAGACGCTGCCCGCCGGCATCAGCAAAAAAGTGACCACCCGAGATATTGAACCGATGGTGGGCTTTGCCAGCCGTGGCTCACTGCTGCCGTTGCGCCTCACCCAGGGGTTACCGGTACTGGCCCTGAATGTCGATCAGGTTGATGTGGATTTTTTCCGGATAAAAAATGCGGGTCTGGCGGAATTCCTCTCGCAGTGGAACTACGGCAACAACCTCTCCAGCTGGCAGTCCCAGGAGCTGCTGAAAAGCAGCCAGCTGGTCTATACCGGACGTTTTGAACTCAACCCGGCGCGTAACACGCGTGAAAAAGTGCAACTGCCGATGCGCGACATTACCGCTCTTCAGCAGCCGGGTGTCTATCTGGCGGTGATGAAGCAAGCGGGTACTTATCGCTACAGCCAGCCCGCCACGCTTTTTACTCTGAGCGATATTGGCCTGTCACTGCATAGCTTCCCGACCCAATTCGAACTGTTCGCCCAAAGTCTGGCAAACGGTCAGCCGCTTTCCGGTGTCAGCGTCAGGTTACTGGATGAGAAAGGGCAGGTGCTGCAAAGCGGCACCAGTGACAGTAGCGGTCATCTGCGCCTGAAAGCGGATGAAAAAGGCAAGCTTCTGCTGGCAGTGCAGGGTGAGCAAACCTCGATGATCGACCTGGCGCGTCCGGCGCTGGATCTGGCTGAGTTCCCGGTCGCCGGGCCGCAGGGCTATGACAAACAGCTGTTTGTTTTTGGTCCGCGCGATATCTATCGTCCCGGCGAAACAGTGATCGTGAATGCGCTACTTCGTGATGCTGACGGACGCCCGTTACCCGCGCAGCCGATCAAAGCGGAGCTGGTGCAGCCCGACGGTCAGGTGATGCAGACTTTTGTCTGGCAGCCTGACGCCGGATTCTACCAGCAGCGACTGCCGCTGCCCGCCACCGCCATGACCGGTGACTGGATGCTGCGGCTCAATACCGGCGATAACCTCAAGCGCCAGTGGCATTTCCACGTCGAAGATTTTCTGCCGGAGCGCATGGCGTTAACCCTGAAAAACGACCCTCAGCCACAGGCCGCTGATGCCAGTGTTGAGTTCGGTATTGAGGGGCGCTATCTCTATGGCGCACCTGCCGCGGGTAACACGCTACAGGGTCAACTCTATCTGCGACCGGCACGCGAGGCGGTGACTGCCTTGCCGGGCTACCAGTTTGGTGATATCACCGAAGAGGGGTTAAAGCGCACGCTGGATGAGGTGGATCTCAAGCTCGATGCCAGCGGTAAAGCGCAGCTCACGGTAGAGAATCAGTGGGATCAGCTGCACTCCCCGCTCAACCTGATCCTGCAGGCCAGCCTGCTGGAGACCGGCGGACGTCCGGTCACCCGTCGTGCCACCCAGGCCATCTGGCCCGCTGAAGCGCTGCCGGGTATCCGGCCGCTGTTTGGTAACAAGGCGGTTTATGACTACCGCAGTGACAGCTATCACGATGAGCCGACCGTGCCGGAACAGAGCCTGGCCGAATTCGACATTGTCTATGCCAACAGTCAGGGCAAAAACTGGCGGCAGAGAAGCTGGATGTTCGCCTGATCCGTGAACGTCATGATTATTACTGGAGCTTCTCTGACAGCGAAGGCTGGCAGTCGCAGTATAGCGACAAGGATCTGCAGGAAGATGAACGCGCCATCTCTGTCCCGGCTGATGGCAGCACTAAAGTCAGCTTCCCGGTCGAGTGGGGCCACTACCGGCTCGAAGTGCAGGCGGGCGAGAAGATCGTCAGCAGCGTGCGGTTCCAGGCGGGTTATGACTGGCAGGATAATACCAATGGCACGGGTGCATTGCGCCCGGATCAGGTCAGACTGAAGCTGGACAAAGCCGCTTACCAGCCGGGCGATACCGTGCATCTGCAGGTTGAGTCACCGGCTGCCGGTAAGGGCTACCTGATGGTGGAGTCGAGCAGCGGTACCCTCTGGTGGCAGCCACTGACCGTTCCGCAGGGCGGCACCACGGTGGATGTTCCTGTTGCTGAGAGCTGGCGGCGTCACGATCTCTACTTCAGCGCCATTGTGGTGCGTGACGGCGATAAGGTCAGTGGCGCAACGCCAAAACGCGCGGTGGGGCTGTTGCATCTTCCGATGGCGACAGAGGCGCGCCGCCTGAACCTGACGCTGGATGCACCCGATAAAATCCGTCCCGAGCAGAACCTGACGGTCAGGGTTCACGCCAGTCGTGACGGTGGCCCGCTGCCTGAAAAATTAATGTGCTGCTGTCAGCGGTAGACAGCGGCGTATTGAGCGTGACGGATTTAAAACGCCCGATCCGTGGCAGGCGTTCTTTGGCCGTAAACGCTACAACGTTGATCAGTACGACGTCTTTGGTCAGCTGATCGAAGGCGGTGGCCGTCTGGCGGCACTGCGTTTTGGTGGCGATGGCGAAGATGAATCGATGACGCGCGGCGGTAAAAAGCCGGTAACGCACGTCAATATTGTGGCACAGCAGTTACAGGCGGTGACGCTGGATAAAGAGGGCAACGGCACAATCACGCTGCCAGTCCCGGCCTTTAACGGCGAACTCCGGCTGATGACCCAGGCCTGGAGCGACGACAGCTTCGGCGCAGCCGAACGCAAACTGATGGTCGCGGCGCCGCTGATCAGCGAACTGGCCACCCCGCGCTTCCTGGCCAGCGGCGATACGGCGTCACTGGCGCTGGATATCACTAACCTGACGGAGTTGCCGCAAACTCTGAAAGTGGATCTGAGCAGCAGTGGTTTAGTGGAGCTGGCCGGTGCTGCCAGCCAGAGCGTGACGCTGGCCAAAGGCGCACGGACCACAGTGCAGATTCCGGTCACGGCGAAAACCGGCTTTGGTGATGGCGAGGTCACCGTGCAGATTTCCGGTCTTAATCTGCCGGGTGAGCAGGTGAAGCCCAGCAAACAGCAGTGGAAAATCGGCGTCCGGCCACCTTATCCGGCCCGGACGCTGAACTTTGATGCCGTCATCAATCCCGATCAGCCCTGGCAGGTCGCGGCAGCGGCGTTTACTGGTCTGGATGCTCAGACCCTGAGTGGACAGCTGACGCTGAGCAATCGTCCGCCGCTGAACATCGCCAGCTATATCAGTGCGCTTTATGCCTATCCCTACGGCTGTCTGGAACAGACCACCAGCGGCCTCTGGCCGTCGCTCTACACCAGCCATGCTGAGCTGACCGCGATGGGGATAAAACCAGCAGTGATGAGGCGCGTCGGGCCACCGTCGACACCGGCATTGCCCGTCTGGCGGGCATGCAGCGGGCCAACGGCAGCTTCGGACTGTGGGACAAACAGAGTGAAGAGGAGTTCTGGCTGACGCCTTACGTGACGGACTTCCTGCTGCGTGCCAGCGAGGCGGGCTATGCGCTGCCGGATAACGTGGTTGATCGCGCTAACGCCCGACTGCTGCGCTATCTGCAGGATCCGACGCAGATCAGCGGTGGCAGCAGTGATAATAACGCAGCCCTGCAGTTCAGCGTTCAGGCTTACGCCGGACTGGTGCTGGCGCGTCAGCAGCGTGCGCCGCTGGGTGCGCTACGCGCATTGTATGAAAAGCGTGACAAATCCCGCTCCGGCCTGGCGCTGATGCAGCTTGGCGTGGCACTGAAGCTGATGGGTGACGGGCAGCGGTCACAGCAGGCGATTATGCAGGGTGCCAGTCTGACGCGCTCAGATAAAGAGTGGTATGGCGACTATGGCAGCACGGTGCGCGATCAGGGGATGATAATTGCCTTGTTAGCAGAAAATAAGCTGCAGCCTGATCTGCAGAATAGTCTGCTGCTGTCGCTGTCAAAAGAGGTCAAGGGCAAACGCTGGTTCTCTACTCAGGAGAATAACGCGCTCTATTTAGCGGCTCATACTCTGCAGCGTGCGCAGGCCGGAAGCTGGCAGGCGCAGCTGTCGGGCTATGCACAGCCTCTGCAGGGCGATGCGCCACTGAATAAAGGGCTGGCGGCTGAACGACTGTTGCAGGGCTTAGCCATCAGTAATCCGGGCAGTGCGCCGCTGTATGGTCGTCTGGATGTCACCGGTTATCCGCTGGCCGCGCCACAGCCGGAGAGCAATGTGCTCGGGATAAAACGTGAATACTTTACGCTGGATGGCAAAGCCGCCGATCTCAGCAATCTGCGCAGCGGCGAGTTGCTGGTGGTGCGTCTGACCGTTTCGTCGACGCGCAGCATCACCGATGCGCTGGTGGTGGATCTGCTGCCTGCCGGTCTGGAACTGGAAAACCAGAACCTGGCGGATAGCAGCGCCAGCCTCGGCGACAGTGCGGATGCGCTGAAGGAGAGCATGGGTGACATGCAGCAGGCAGACATCAGACACATTGAGTTCCGTGACGATCGCTTTGTGGCGGCACTGGCGGTGGATACTTATCGTCCCGCGACGCTGGTCTACCTGGCGCGGGCGGTCACTCCGGGTCGCTATCTGATGCCACCACCGCAGGTCGAGTCGATGTATGTGCCGGAGTGGCGCGCCACCGGCAGCACGCCGTCACAGTTGCAAATTCAGTAAGTGACGCGACGCGTGGTTAATGTCAGCAGCATCAAAAAGCGGTGGCTCGCGCTGCCGCTTTTTTTTCTGGCGCTGTGGCTGGCGATATGGGGGCTGGATCGGCTTTTCCCGCTGCCGCTTAAACAGGTGCAGCCTGCGCGGGTGATTGTTGCCAGCGACGGTACACCATTGTGGCGCTTTGCTGACAGCAAAGGGATCTGGCGCTATCCGGTGACGCCAGAGGAGGTGGCTCCGGCCTATTTGCAGGCGCTGCTGACCTATGAAGATCGCTGGTTCTGGTATCACCCCGGCATCAATCCGCTGGCTCTGCTGCGCGCCGCCTGGCAGGATCTGCGCCATCAGAGCGTGATTTCCGGCGGCAGCACCCTGACCATGCAGGTGGCACGCCTTATTGACCCGCGACCCGAACGCTACGGGGCAAGCTGATTCAGGCGTGGCGCGCGCTGCAACTGGAGTGGCATCTTTCTAAACGTGACATCCTGACGCTCTACCTTAACCGTGCTCCCTTTGGCGGCACGCTGGAAGGCGTAGGGGCGGCCAGCTGGAGCTGGCTGGGAAAAGCACCCTCGCAGCTGACGCCGGGTGAGGCGGCGTTACTGGCCGTTTTACCGCAGGCACCCAGCCGTCTGCGGCCTGATCGCTGGCCGGAGCGGGCGGAAGCCGCACGCAATAAAGTGCTGGATCGGCTGGCCGAATACCGCATCTGGTCAGCTGAACAGGTGGCTGAGATTCGTCAGGAGCCGGTGTGGCTGCCGCCGCGGCAGATGCCGCAGATGGCACCATTGCTGGCCCGGCGGCTGCTGTCGCTCAGCCGCAGCGATAAGATTGTCTCCACGCTGGACCCTTCTCTGCAGCGCGATCTGGAAAGTCTGGCGCTGAATGTTAAAAACCAGCTCCCGCCGCGCACCTCGCTGGCGATGCTGGTGGTGGATCACACCACCATGGCGGTTCGGGGTTATGTCGGCTCGGCTGACTTTACCGATGACAGCCGTTTTGGTCATGTAGATATGATCGCCAGCGTGCGCTCGCCAGGCTCGGTGTTAAAACCCTTTATTTACGGCATGGCGCTGGATGAGGGTCTGATTCATGCCGAATCACTGCTGCAGGATGTGCCGCGTCGTTTTGGCGATTACCGGCCAGGCAATTTTGACACCGGGTTTCACGGGCCGGTCAGCGCCAGCGAGGCGCTGGTGCGATCCCTGAATCTGCCTGCCGTACAGCTACTGGAGGCGCTGGGGCCAAAAAATGTTGCGGCACGTCTGCGCAATGTGGGCCTGAACTTACGTTTTCCGCCCGGCGCGGAACCTAATCTTTCGTTAATTCTTGGCGGCACCGGGGCGCGCATGGATGAGATCGTGGCAGCCTACAGCGCCTTTGCCCGTCACGGCAATGCCGGTCAGCTGCGCTGGATGCCCGATCAGCCTTTGCAGCAGCGGCGGCTGCTGTCGCCTGAGTCGGCGTGGATCATCCGGCGTATCCTGGCTGGCGAAGCGCAGCCTGCCGGTAATGGCGGTGTGCCCGATGTGGTGCCTCTGGCCTGGAAAACCGGCACCAGTTACGGTTATCGCGATGCCTGGTCGGTGGGCATCAATCCCCGTTATCTGATTGGCGTCTGGGTCGGGCGACCGGATGCCACCCCGGTTGCCGGGCAGTTCGGTTTTGCCTCTGCCGTGCCAGTCATGAATCAGATTAACAGCGTGCTGATGAGTCGCCTCGGCAGACGTGACGTGCCGGTCGACCCACGCCCGGCCTCGGTGACGGTGGCGACCATTTGCTGGCCTGGCGGTCAGCCGTTACCCGCCGGAGACGAGAATTGCCGTCAGCGACGGCAAAGCTGGGTCGCCGCGAACACGCTGCCGCCAACCCTGCTGGCTCCCGGCCAGGAGAGCCTCAGCGGGTTGCACATCGGCTACTGGCAGAATGCACAGGGGTTGCGCGTGGCAGCAGATTGCCCCAACGCCACTCGTCACGAGCGGCTGGTCTGGCCGCTGCCGCTGGAAGCCTGGCTGCCGCCTCACGAACGGCGGGCGCAACGCTTACCGCCTGCCGATACGCATTGTCCGCCGTTACAGCAGGGCAGTAGCGCACCGCTGATCGTCACCGGCGTGATTGAGGGACAAATCGTCAAACTGCTGCCAGGCAATGGCTCGCTGGTCATCCCGGTGGCGGTTCAGGGAGGGCAGGGCGCACAGCGCTGGTGGTTCCTGAATGGTGAGCCTCTGATGACGCAAAACGCCGCGGATAATCTGTCGCTGCATCTTGATCATCCGGGGGAGTATCAGCTGGTGGTGATGGATGAAGCGGGCCAGCTCGCCTCCGTCACCTTCAGCCGGCTGTGATGCTTTTCTGCGCTAAATCAGAGTTGCGGCCGCTTTGCTCCGATTCAGATCAAGATTTTTCAATAAATTGCGGATCTCTGATAGGCAACGCCAGACTCTGCCCCTATAATCGGCGCCGTTTCTTAGCCGGGGCGTGCGCCTCCGGTTTCTTCAGGACGTCAAGACAGAGGTCATCATGGCAATCGAACGTACTTTTTCTATCATCAAGCCAAACGCCGTCGCTAAAAACGTGATCGGTGCCATCTACAACCGTTTTGAAAGCGCAGGCTTCAAAATCGTTGGCGCAAAAATGCTGCAGCTGAGCAAAGAGCAGGCTGAAGGTTTTTACGCTGAGCATCAGGGCAAGCCATTCTTCGACGGTCTGGTTGAATTTATGACCTCTGGCCCGGTTGTGGTTTCTGTGCTGGAAGGTGAAAACGCCGTTCAGCGTCACCGTGACCTGATGGGTGCTACTAACCCGGCAAACGCGCTGGCTGGCACGCTGCGTGCTGACTACGCTGACAGCTTCACCGAGAACGCGACCCACGGTTCAGATTCTGCAGAATCTGCTGCCCGTGAAATCGCTTACTTCTTCGGCGAAAACGAAATCTGCCCGCGTACCCGTTAATCGCCTGGCGATAAACCACCGGCTGACTTTACAAAAATCTGCCTGAGGGAGGCGACTCCCGCCTGTTATCAGGCCGCAGATGTTGTACAATATTGCGCCTTCATTGACTCCGCTTAATGAAGGCGCAATTTTTTACCTATTCCTGAACAGCGCCATAACGTGTAACAACGAGGCCAGAGAACATTATGTCTGAACAGATTGTGACGCCCGCGTCCGCATCCCC
>NZ_MLFN01000006.1 GCF_002095315.1 Pantoea conspicua | reverse complement strand
CGCGGCGGTGCATCCTGCAGGCTGCCACACAGCATCTCGCGTTTGGGCCCGAAACCTTTGCGCCGGGTAACGCTGAAGCCAGCCTGCTGCAATCCGCGCCGCACGAAGCCGGCGGCAGTAAAGGTGGCAAAGGTGGCCTGCGGCCGCGCCAGCGCTGCCATCATGCTGAACAGCTCAGGCGTCCACATATCGGGGTTTTTCGACGGCGCGAAGCCATCAAGAAACCAGGCGTCCACCTGTCGATGCAGGCTGTCATCCAGCGTACTTATCAGCTGATTAATATCACCCAGCCACAGATCGAGCGTGATGCGCCCGCCATCGAACAGTAAACGCTGGCAGCCGGGCAGGGCGGCCGGCCACTGCGCCTGTAATTCGCTGGCCCACGGCGCCAGTTCAGGCCAGTGCTGATGCGCGGCGGTTAAATCAGCGCGCGTTAACGGAAACTTCTCAAAGCTGATGAAATGCAGACGTTTTAAAATCGCATCTGGCTGCTGACGCTGAAAGGCATCAAACGCCTGCCACAGCGTCAGAAAATTGAGGCCGGTGCCGAAACCGCTTTCCGCCACAATCAGTAACTCACGCGGATGCTGAGCGAAGCGCTGCGGTAACTGATTCCCCCCAAGGAAGACGTAGCGTGTCTCTTCCAGACCGTTATCATTGGAGAAATAGACGTCGCCAAACGCTCGGGAAACAGGTGTACCCTGTTCATTCCAGTTCAGCTGTGCATGTTCGACCGGGGTTAATTTCACGCTAAAGGCTCATTTTTCAGGCAATGACGCGATTTTAACGACCGACGTGACATGACGCAAATTTACAAAAGGAAATGGCTGATCGGACTTGTTCGGCGTACAAGTGTACGCTAGAGTGCTCGTCAATTAAGAAGAAGTGGATGAGGATTATTGAATGAAACGTGCTGTGATTACTGGCTTAGGGATCGTTTCCAGTATTGGTAATAACCAGCAAGAGGTGCTGGCATCTCTGCGTGAAGGGCGCTCTGGCATCACCTTTTCTGAAGAGATGAAAGATTCCGGCATGCGTAGTCACGTCTGGGGTAACGTAAAATTAGATACCACCGGCCTCATCGATCGCAAAGTTGTGCGTTTCATGAGTGATGCGTCCATCTATGCCTATCTTTCCATGGAAGAAGCAATTAAAGATTCTGGCCTGAGCGTGGAAGCGTATCAGAACAACCCACGTGTGGGTCTGATTGCCGGTTCAGGCGGCGGTTCACCGCGTTTCCAGGTATTCGGTGCTGATGCAATGCGCAGCCCACGCGGCCTGAAAGCGGTTGGCCCGTATGTGGTCACCAAAGCGATGGCTTCTGGCGTTTCAGCCTGCCTCGCCACGCCGTTTAAAATTCACGGCGTAAACTACTCCATCAGTTCAGCCTGTGCTACTTCAGCACACTGTATCGGTAATGCGGTTGAACAGATCCAGCTGGGCAAACAGGACATCGTGTTTGCCGGCGGCGGCGAAGAGTTGTGCTGGGAAATGGCCTGTGAGTTCGACGCCATGGGCGCGCTCTCTACCCGTTACAACGACACACCAGAAAAAGCGTCACGCACCTATGATAATGAGCGTGACGGCTTTGTTATCGCCGGTGGCGGTGGCATGGTGGTAGTTGAAGAGCTGGAACATGCGCTGGCCCGCGGTGCGCACATCTATGCTGAGATCGTCGGCTACGGTGCGACCTCAGACGGCGCAGACATGGTAGCACCGTCAGGTGAAGGCGCGGTTCGCTGCATGAAGATGGCGATGAACGGCGTTGATACGCCTATCGACTACCTCAACAGCCACGGCACCTCAACGCCAGTGGGTGATGTGAAAGAGCTGGGTGCGATTCGTGAAGTCTTTGGCGACAACACCCCGTACATCTCTGCCACCAAAGCCATGACCGGTCACTCACTGGGTGCGGCGGGCGTGCAGGAAGCGATCTACTCGCTGCTGATGCTGGAGCATGGCTTCATTGCCCCAAGCATCAACATCAGCTCACTGGATGCGGCGGCTGAAGGCATGAATATCGTGACTCAGCCAATGGAAAAAGCGCTGACGACTGTGATGTCCAACAGCTTCGGCTTCGGCGGCACCAACGCCACCCTGACCATGCGTAAATATCAGGCGTAATACGCTGACAGATTTCAGAAGGACCGGCTTGCCGGTCCTTTTTTTTGCCGATTATCCTCGCTGACACTTAGTTTTTTCCGGCCAGCAACCCGTGTAGTTTATCGCATCCCGCCACGATCTCATCTGGCGTCAGCGCCGCATAGCCCAGTATCCAGCCTTGCTGACGCGCCGGTCCGGCATAAAGCGGGCTAAGACGCGGCAGCAACAGGCCGATCTGCGCGGCCCGGGCGGTTAACTGCGCCTCATTCTGCGCTAACTTCACCGTTAGCTGTAATCCGCCGCCGCTGTCGATCGGGGTGATCCACGGCGTCAGCCGCTGGTTAATCTGCTCGATCAACTGCTCACGCCGGCTGCGATAGAGTTGACGCATCAGCCGCAGATGACTGGCGAAATGGCCCTGTTGCAGAAAGGCCGCAGTAATGGCCTGCGGCAGCAGGGCGCTGTGACCATCCAGCACGCTGCGTGCCTGGCCCATCGGTGCCACCAGCGCGGGCGGCACCACCATCCACGCCAGCCGCAGCGAGGGAAACAGTGATTTGGAGAAGGTGCCGAGGGTAATCACCCGCTGGTGACGGTCCAGCCCCTGCAACGCCGGGATTGGACGCTCGTGATAGTGAAATTCGCTGTCGTAATCGTCTTCAATCAGCCAGCTGCGGTTGCGCCGCGCCCAGTCCAGCCAGGCCAGCCGTCGTGGCAGACTCAGGGTGATCCCGGTCGGATAGTGATGGGACGGAGTCAGGTACATCAGCTTCGCACTGCCGCGGGTCGGCAGTGCGCCTTCGTCATCCAGTGCGATACCGCGTATCCGCGCACCCGCTGCCAGAAACGCGTTGCGCGCCCCGGGATAGCCCGGCTCTTCCATCCAGACCTCATCACCTGCATCCAGCAGCATCAGCGCCAGCAGCTGTAATGCCTGCTGGGAGCTGGTGAGGATCATCACCTGCTCTGGCTGGCAATGCACGCCGCGTGACAGCGCCAGGTAATCTGCAATGGCGCGTCGTAACGGCAGATAGCCGCAGGGATCGCCATATCCCATCGCGTCACGACCGAGTGAACGCTGCACGTTGCTGCTCAGCCGTCGCCAGGTCTCATGTGGAAAAGCGCGTAACTCCGGTGAACCGGCAGCAAACGCGTGGGGAAACGGCGGGTCCTGGCAGCCACCGGTTGCCAGCACCTGTTGACCGCGAGCCGAAAAATGAGCCGGCTGATGAACCCCTGACGGTGCTGACGGCGCGGGCATAGTAATCGCCACGAAGCTGCCGCGACCGGTTTCTCGCCGCAGATAGCCTTCACTCTCCAGCTGACCGTAAGCCGCCTCTACCGTGACGCGTGACAGGTTGAGATCGCGGGCCAGCTGGCGGGTGGAGGGCAACTGCTGACCGGCGTGCAGATGATGGCGGCTAATTGCCAGTCGCAGGGTGGTACACAGCCGTTCGCGCAGGCCGCCGGTGGCCTGATGTTGAAAAAGTTGCAACAGCGGTGAGCGCATAAGGGTCTTATCCGGTGGGTAAAATGGGTCTCAGAGAACAGTCCACTTTGCCGTAAACTGCCGGTACACCACAACAGGAGAATTATGATGTCATCGGTATTACGTATTCCCGCTGCCACGCCGCAGCAGAGTCTCGACTATTTACAGGCTAAACTCGCTTATTACACCGATGCCTGGGATCTGGCGGAAGATCTGGCGCAGCGCCAGCCGGAGGTTGTGGTGATTGATGCGCGCGCTGCAGCGGTCTATCGCGCGGGTCATATCTGCGGGGCGATCAGTTTTCCCCATCGTGAAATGGATGCGGTCAGCACCGCTCAGCTGGATCGCAGCAAAGTCTATGTCACCTACTGTGACGGGATTGGCTGTAACGGGTCGACTAAAGCGGCGTGGAAACTGGCGGCGCTGGGTTTTCAGGTGAAGGAGCTGATTGGCGGGCTGGATTTCTGGAAGCGCGACGGTCATCCGCTGAGCTGGGGAGATGCGCCGGGCGAGTGGCCAGTGGCCGCGCCCGACGCCGCCTGCGGCTGTTAACTCACAGCACCAGCCAGAAGATAAACAGCACCAGCAGTACCACGGCTATTCCCGGCAGCGGACGCTTTGCCAGCGGTTGCAGCGTCGGCGGCAACGAGGCGACAAACGGCGACCAGATCGGTTGCGGTTTGATCTCGCTGGCGGCCAGCGGCTGTTCGTGGATCTTTTCGGCGCGACGGCTGAACAGGAAGTTCAGCAGGTCCTGCGTCTGGGTCACGGTAAGCACCGTTTGCGGTGTCGCCTGGAAACGCTGCTGGCTGTAATCCTCCAGCAAGCGCTGCTCATGCTGATCGAGCGGCTGCTTCAGCGACGCTTCCAGCAGTTGCAGCGTCGGCGCGCTGTGCTGACTCAGAGTCTGACGCACCTGCAAATATTGTGTCAGTAACGGGAAATGACGCGACGGAATCGGATCGCCGCTGGTCAGGTTCACCAGCTTCAGCGCAGCGGTCCAGAGTTTACCGGTCGATTCGCCGGTGGCAGCGGCGAGACGCACCACCTGCTGATTCAGGGTCTGATGCTCAGCGGGTAACAGGCTGCGATCGCTGACGCGGGTCTGCTGCGGCTGTGGAATCGCCATCTGACCATTCTGCAACATGGTCAGCACCTGACGCAGCTGATCCTGGCTGAGCGCGCTCAGTACCGTCTGACCAAATTGCTGACGAATGAAATCGCTGACCGCCTGGCGATTATTGCCTTTCGGCAACAGATCGGTCAGCTGGGTCATCAGCTGACGCGTTGCATGACCGGTCTGCGCCTGGGTCAGGCGGCCATTCAGGTACTGCTCCGCCGCCGGAAAATGGCGCGACTGGAGTTCCGCTTCACTCTTAACGCCCACTTCATGGCGCACGCCGGCCCACAACTCAGGCGCTTTCAGATTACTGAGCGAAAGAATACGCACGATCAGACGTTCTAACGTGGTGCGCTGGGCAGGGGAGAGCGGCTGCTCACCGGCCACCGAACCAGGACGCGTTGCGCCGGTTTGCGGATTGACAGATGAACGATCGCCGACCGGCACACCGGGGCCGCTGAGAGGTTGCATGGCGGATTCCTTGGGGAAAACAGAACAGCGTGGGGTGCGCCGGAAAATGAATGCGCCATGATAGCAAAAGCCCCCGGGAAATCCCACGGGGGCGCACGCGTTTCGGCGGGAGATTTACTCTTCTGCCAGCTTCAGACGGTGACGACGCCAGCGTTTCCAGATTGGCGGCACGACCAGCACGGCAATCGCCAGCACCAGCAGCACTTTGCAGATCAGGCTTTCCCACAGGATGAACATATTCCCGTTGCTGATCGACAGCGCACGACGCAGGTTCTGCTCCAGCATTTCACCCAGCACAAAGCCCAGAATTAACGGCGACATCGGAAAATCCATCTTACGCAGGATATAACCGAAGATCCCCAGCCCGACCATCAGCAGCAGATCGAAGGTGGTGCTGTGTACCGCGTAAACGCCAACGGCGGAGATGGCGGCAATTGCCGGTACCAGGAACCACAGCGGAATGGTCAGCATACGGGCGAAAACGTTGATCATCGGGATGTTCATGACCAGCAGCATCACGTTGCCGATTAACAGCGCGGCAATCAGTCCCCAGACAATATCCGGCTGCTCAACAAACATCGCCGGTCCCGGCGTGATGTTATACAGCGTCAACGCGCCGACCATCACCGCGGTCGTACCCGAGCCGGGGATCCCCAGCGTCAGCATCGGGATAAAGGAACCACAGGCTGAGGCGTTGTTAGCCGCTTCTGGTGCGGCCACGCCGCGAATATCGCCTTTACCGAACTGATCGCTGCCGCTGATCTTCTTCTCGGTCATGTAGGCGATGGCGCTGGCGATGGTTGCACCGGCACCCGGCAGCACCCCGACGAAGAAACCGATGAAAGAGGAACGCAGCGTGGCGCCGGTTACCGTTGCTGCTTCTTTCATATTGAACATCATGCGTCCGCTGGCCCGTACCGCTTTCTGCCCGCCGCTGGTCGACTCCAGCATCAGCAGAATTTCGCTGACCGAGAACAGACCAATCACCACCACCACAAACTGAATGCCGTCGGAGAGATGAACGCTGTCAAAGGTAAAGCGGTAGACGCCAGTATTGGCATCGACGCCCACCGTGGCCATTCCCAGCCCAATCAGCGCGGCGAGGAACGATTTCAGCGGGTTATGGCTCATCATGCTGCCAAGACAGGCGATGGCGAACACCATCAGGCAAAATATTCCGCCGGACCAAACGCCAGCGACCAGCTGGCCAGCAGTGGGGCGAACAGAATAATGCCGATAATGGCGATGGTGGAACCGATAAAGGAGCTGACCGCCGAAATCGACAGGGCGACGCCCGCCTTGCCCTGTTGCGCCATCGGATAACCATCCAGCGCGGTCATGATCGCGCCAGCGTCACCGGGTACGTTAAGCAGAATAGACGAGATACGTCCGCCATATTCACAACCGATATAGACCGTTGCCAGCAGAATCAGCGCCGATTCCGCCGGTAAGTGCAGCGCAAAGGCCAGCGGCATCAGAATCGCCACGCCGTTAATCGGGCCAAGGCCCGGCAGCAGGCCGACGATGGTGCCGATAAAGCAGCCAATCAGGGCGATCAGCAGGTTCTCTGGCGTCATGGCGACGGCAAAGCCCTGCATTAAAAAGGACCAGGTATCCATGATGCTCTCCTTAACTCAGCCAGCTGCCGACCGGAAGGGTCACTTCCAGCAGGCGGTCAAAGGCGTAAAACAGCGTGCTGCCCATCACCAGCCCGGCCAGCGCCGCTGCCCACCAGCGTGCGCCAAACAGCAGACCGATGCCGAAAGTCAGCAGGGTGGTACAGATGGCAAAGCCCAGCGTTTCAAACAGCCAGCCATACAGCATCATCATCAGCGCCAGCGCCACCAGCCGTTTCAGCGTGCTGGCGGACGGCCAGTGAATGGTGTCGGGTTTACGAAATAGCATCAGCAGGGCACAGATCGCCATCAGGCCGAGGATCGCCATCGGGAAGGGCCGCGGCCCCACCGGTTCATAGCTGTATTCGCTCTGAATTTGCCAGGCCACCACCATGCCGCCAAGGCACAGCGCCAGCCAGAGGCCCGCAAAAATACGATCGCTCATTATTCGCTCCTGTTATTTGGCCAGGCCAAATGATTTCGCCTGCTCACGGTAATCCGCCACCTGCTTTTTCACGTAGCTGTCGAGCTCCTGGCCAAACATGTTGAATTCAAACAGGCCGCGCATATCACGCTGCTTTTTGAATTCCGGGGTATCCACCATTTTTTTGAACGCCTGCTCCCACCACTGATAATCGGCGTCGCTGACTTTCGGGCCGAGGTAGTAACCACGGATGACCGGCCAGACAATGTTGAAACCTTGCTCTTTAGCGGTTGGCACCTGCGCCAGCTGTCCCGGCAGACGCTGTTCGGACATCACCGCCAGCACCCGCATTTTGCCACTCTGCAGATGCGGCACCATCTCACTCATGTCGCCGGAGACCACCTGAATATGGTTGCCAAGCAGTGCGGTTACCGGCTCACCGCCGCCTTCAAAAGCGACATAGCGCATCTTGCGCGGATCGATACCCGCTTCGCGCGCCAGCAGGGCGGTTTTCATCCAGTCCTGGCTGCCGATGGAAGCTCCGGCACCGACCACCACTTTGGTCGGGTCCTCTTTCATTGCCGCCATCAGTTCGCCCAGGGTTTTCCACGGTGCATCGTCACGCACCGCCACCATGCCGTAGTCGGTTCCTACCGCTGCCAGCCACTTCACATCGTCCACCGAGTAGCGGCCAAATTTCCCCTGCGACAGGTTCAGCAGCGAGCCGCCAGAGAAGGCCACCACCGTGCCGGCTTCAGCCGGGCGCTGGGCAATAATCGCGTTGTAGGCAACCGCACCGACGCCGCCGGGCATGTAGGTGACGCGCATCGGCGACTCAATCTGTTTGGTTTCCTGCAGCGAAACCTGCAACAGCTTACAGGTGAGGTCAAAACCTCCCCCCGGTTTGGCCGGTGCAATACATTCAGTGCGACCCGGGCCCTCGGCGGCGGTTGCAGCAGGCACCATCAGCGCCAGCAGGGCGGTGGTCAGGGCGGTATGGATTATTTTTTTTCATCGTGGGCTCCATTCATTCTTCCAGAGTGTGATTGCTGCCGAACTATTGGCGTTACTGAATTGTTAAAACAATTACCTTTCATTTACCTTTCACTGCCCGGATTTAATGACAGGATGTGATATGCGTCTCTTACTGGTGGAAGATACGGCTGACCTGGCGCGCTGGCTGCAAAAAGCGCTGACCCAAAAAGGCTTTGCCGTCGACTGGGTGGCTGATGGCGTCGCCGCCGATCACGCCCTGCAGTGTGAAGCCTATGGGCTGGTGGTGCTGGACGTCTCACTGCCGCGCATCGATGGGCTGGAAGTACTGACGCGGTTGCGGCGGCGCGGACAGAGCGTGCCGGTTTTGCTGCTGACGGCGCGCAGTGCGCTGGACGATCGGGTGCGCGGCCTTAACCTCGGGGCAGATGACTATCTGACCAAACCTTTCGAACTGGATGAACTGGAAGCGCGACTGCGGGCGCTGCTGCGGCGCAGCCAGAGTCAGGCTGCGCAAAGTCAGTCGCTGGGCCAGCTGGTGCTGGATGGCGAAGGCTATTTCCTGCTGGGCGACCGGCCGCTGGCGCTGACGCCGCGTGAATCGAGCATTCTGACTACGCTGATGCAGCGCCACGGCCGGCCGGTTTCCCGCCAGCATCTGTATGAACAGACGTTTAGCCTGACGGATGAGGCCAGCCCGGAGAGCATTGAGCTGTATGTCCATCGGGTGCGGAAAAAACTGGCGGGCAGCGACGTTGCCATCGTGACGCTGCGCGGACTCGGCTACAGCCTGGAAATGCTGCCGTGCGGCTGATTCATTCACTGCGCGGCGAACTGCTCGCCTGGCTCGGCCTGCCGCTGCTGCTGCTGTGGGCGTTGTCGGTCTACACCCATTATCAGAGCGGGCTGGCGGCCGCCAATCAGGCTTACGATCGCTCACTGCTGGCATCGGCGCGCACCGTGGCAGAACGGCTGGTGGTGCGCCAGCATCATCTCGAGGTGGATGTCCCCTGGGTGGTGCTCGACAGTTTCGAACGCAACATGAACGACCAGCTGTTTTATCAGGTGATCTCTCCACAGGGCAAAACGCTGTCCGGTTACGATGACCTGCCGCCGATCCCGCCGGCCAGCGAAATGTCGACCGCTTACCCGGCGCTGGTACACTTTTATGACGGACGTTATCACCAGCATCGCATTCGGGTGGCGGCTCTGTGGCAACCCGTGAGCGAGGCGGGCGTCGATGGCATGGCGCTGGTGGTGGTGGCGGAAACCGTCAACTCCCGTCAGGAGTTTGCTCGCGGGCTGATGCGTACCGCGCTGATCAGCCAGAGTGGGCTGGTGCTGATGACGCTGCTGCTGGCCAGCCTGATGCTGCGCCGGGTATTACGCCCGCTGCGGCGACTGTCACGTATTGTATTAGAGCGCGACGGTGGTGAATTAACCCCGCTGCCCTCGCTGCCGTGGTCAGAACTGCAACCGCTGATCATCGCCTTTAACCGCTATCTGGCGCGTTTGCGCGGCCTGCTGGCGCGTCAGGATCGCTTCAGCGCAGATGCAGCACATCAGCTACGCACGCCGCTCACCATTCTTAAAACCCAGGTGAGCGTGGCGCTCAGCAGTGAACGACCTGAGCAGTGGCAGGAGAGTCTGCTCGGGATGCGACATACGCTGGATGAGACCATCTTACTCACCGATCGGCTGCTGCAACTGGCGCGTATCAAGGCGCGTCACGGTGAAGATAAACCGATGATGCGGGTCGATCTGGCGGTCATCGTGCGTGAAGCCTGCCTGAGTCGTTACTCGGCGGCACGTACCCGGCAAATCGATCTCGGCTATGAAGGCGAGGAGAGCAGTCAGGTGATCGGGGATGGCGTGCTGCTCGGCGAGCTGTGTGCCAACCTGCTGGACAACGCGATTAAATATACTCCGCATCATGGCATCGTTACCGCGCGGGTGGTGGCGGGGAAACTGGAGATCGAGGACAGCGGGCCGGGCATCGCCGGGGCAGAGCAGTTGAAAGCGCTACAGCCCTTTCAGCGGCTGGATAATGTCGGAATGCAGCCCGGTGCCGGGATTGGGCTGGCGCTGGTGCAGGATATCTGTGCCTGGCATGGTGCCAGTATGCAGCTGGATCGCAGCCCGCAACTGGGCGGGCTGCGCGTGACGGTGCGGTTTACAACCGACGCAGGCTGACCGGCTTAGTCCGGGTCAGCGGCATGCGCAGCCGCTGGGCCAGCATCACCCCGAACAGCGTCAGGCCGCCACCAATCCAGTGGTAGCTGTGCAACTGCTCATGCAGGAACATCACTGCGATCACGGCGGTAAACACCGGGATCAGATTCATAAAGATGCTGGTCGTGCTGGCCCCCAGGCGTTGTACACCGTGGATCCACAGGAACGGCGCGATGATCGAGGCAAACAGACCGGCAAACGCCACCAGCGGCAGATTTTGTCGGTTAAGCGCCACCTCAGGTGCCAGCAGAAAGCCAGGCAGCAGCAGCACTACACCGAATAAAATCTGCACATACAGGCTGTGCCAGATCGGCAACGGCAGCGCCCAGCGCCGGGTCAGCACGCCATACAGCGCATAGGCGGCGGAGGCGGCCAGCATCAGCAGTTCGCCTTTGCCCAGACCCTGATGCAGCAACTGCATCACATTACCCTGACTCACCAGCCACACCAGGCCAATGAACGAGATAATGCTGCCGAGCAGGATACCGAGTGTCGGGGCGATCCGCAGGATCACCACGCTCAGCAGCACTGTCAGCAGCGGGATTAACGCCCCGATAATGCCCATAAACAGTGCGCTGACGCTCTGGGCCGCATAGTAGGCGAGGCTCTGATAGAGCACCATGCCCAGCAGGCCAAGGATCAGTAACCGCCAGAGGTGTGGCCGGATCGCCTGACGCGTCCGCCATATGCCGGGCAGTACAAACGGCGTCAGCACCAGCAGCGCCAGTAGCCAGCGATAGAAGGAGATCGCTGCCGGATCGATTGCCGTTGCCGACAGCTTGCTGACAATCGAGTTGATCGACCAGATCAACACCGCGAACAGCGGGTACAGGAAAAACATGCTCACTCTCCACAGGCTAAGATGAGGCGCAGTGTACGCTTGTCCGGATTTATCCAGATAGTTAATATCAGACAAAATCAATCGCTCTCCGGACATAATGACCCTACAGATTACCTACCAGCCGCCGCTGGACGCACCACAGCTGCACTACTTCATGCGTTTCGAACAGGCCAATGCCCATACCGAATATCTGCCGCATACCCATGACTGGGGTCAGCTGATCTTCGTGAAAAGCCATGTGCTGGAGATGCGGGTAGAGGGCGAACGGTTACTGACCCCGGCCGATATCCCGGTGTGGATCCCGCCGGGTCACCGGCACAGCAGCTATAACCATCGTCAGGCGCAGTTCCGCACCTTTAACCTCGCCGCCGCGTTATGCACCGGCCTGCCGCAGCGCGCCTGTCTGTTGATAGTCGATCCGATTGTCCACGCCATCATGGATGAGTTTGCCGGACAGCAGATTGAGCAGCCGGTCACCGAAGCGCAGTGGCGGCTGTGTGAGGTGCTTCGCGATCGCCTGCCGCTGGCGCAGGTGCAGGAGAGCTATCTGCCGACCTCAACCGATAAATTTCTGGCACCGGTGCTGCACGCGCTGGAAGCCAATCCAGGGGATAACACCACGCTGGCAGGCTGGGCGGCGCGGGTTTTTACCACCGAGCGGACGCTGGCACGACGCTGTCAGCAACAGCTGCATATGACCTTTGGCGAGTGGCGACAGCGGCTGCGTTTTCTGCGCGCCATTGTGCTGCTGGAGCAGGGCGCCAGCGTGCAGAGCATCGCCTATGATCTCGGCTACAGCTCCGCATCGGCGCTGATTGTGATGTTCCAGCAGCAGGCCGGCACCACGCCGGATCGTTACCGCGCGCGGTTAGGCTAACGCGTCGCTTTGTGCCAGAATAATGGCCTTTATTGCAACAGACAGGAAAGCCGTGGTGAAGATTCTCGTCGATGAAAATATGCCGTATGCCCGTGAGTTGTTCAGTCGCACCGGAATGGTGGTGGCGGTGCCGGGTCGTCCATTGCCGGCGGCGGAGCTGGCCGATGCCGACGGCCTGATGGTGCGGTCGGTGACTCAGGTGAATGAAGCGTTGCTGGCCGGTAAGCCGGTGAAGTTTGTCGGCACCGCCACCGCAGGCACTGACCACGTCGACGAAAACTGGCTGGAGCAGGCGGGGATTGCTTTTTCAGCCGCGCCGGGCTGCAACGCCATCGCGGTGGTGGAGTATGTCTTCTCCTCGTTGCTGCTGCTGGCGGAACGTGACGGTTTCCAGCTGCGTGATCGCACCGTCGGGATCGTCGGCGTTGGCAACGTCGGCGGACGGCTGCAAAAACGGCTGGCGGCGTGGGGCGTTAAAACCCTGCTGTGCGATCCGCCGCGTGCCGATCGCGGCGACGAAGGTGAATTTCACTCGCTGGAGACGCTGGTTGAGCAGGCGGATATTCTGACCTTCCATACGCCGCTGTTCAAATCGGGACCGTATAAAAGCTGGCATCTGGCGGATGCGGCGTTACTGATGGCGCTGAAGCCCAACACCATTCTGATCAACGCCTGTCGCGGCCCGGTGGTCGATAATGCCGCGCTGCTGGAAGTGCTGAAGATGCGTGCTGACCTCAGCGTGGTGCTGGACGTCTGGGAGCCGGAGCCGGATCTGTCGCTGGCGCTGCTCGATAAGGTAGATATCGCCACCGCGCACATTGCAGGCTATACCCTCGAAGGCAAAGCGCGCGGCACCACGCAGGTATTTGAAGCCTGGTGCGACTTCATTGGTCAGCCCCAGCAGGTGCCGCTCAGCAGCCTGCTGCCGGTGCCGGAATTCAGCGACATCACCTTGAATGGCCCGCTGGATCAGGCAACGCTGAAACGGCTGGTGCATCTGGTGTATGATGTGCGCCGCGATGATGCGCCCCTGCGAAAAGTGGCGGCTCAGCCTGGCGAATTTGATCGCCTGCGTAAGCAGTATCAGGAACGCCGCGAATGGTCTTCACTGCAGGTTTGCTGCGATGACGCTGCAACCGCTGAGATGCTGACCCTGCTGGGTTTTAACGCAACACACGCTTCCCGATAATTTGCGTTCTGGCGCGAATGCCTGCGGGCAGGGAAAAATCCGAATCCCTGGGCGGTGAGATCACCGCCTTCTGTTTTTATGTCATTGTCTGGAGTAAACCAACATGTCTGACGGCTGGAATATTGCGCTACTGGGCGCGACAGGCGCAGTAGGGAACGCTGTACTGGAATTGCTGGCGGAACGCCAGTTCCCGGTTGGTGAATTGTATCTGCTGGCCAGCGAAAACAGCGCCGGTGAGATTAAGCGTTTTGAGGGCCGCTCGGTGCGGGTCGAAAACGCGGCGGAATTTGACTGGTCGCAGGCGCAGCTGGCGTTTTTCGTTGCCGGTCGCGATGCCTCTGCCCGTTTTGCTGATGACGCGGCGAACGCCGGGTGCTTAGTGATCGATAGCAGCGAGCTGTTTGCGCTGGAACCTGATGTGCCGCTGGTGGTGCCGGATGTCAATCCGCAGGTGCTGGCCGATTATCGCAACCGCAACATTATCAGCGTAGCGGATAACCTGGTCAGCCAGTTGCTGACCGCGATCAAACCGCTGATGGATGCGGCGGGCTTAGGCCGGTTGCAGGTCACCAATCTGATCTCCGTTTCCAGCTACGGCAAAGTGGCGGTGGATGCGCTGGCCGGTGAAAGTGCCCGGCTGCTGAACGGCATCCCGGCGGATGAACACCACTTCGGCCGTCAGCTGGCATTTAACCTGATGCCGCAGCAGGCTGATGCCGAAGGCAGCGTTGAAAGCGAACGCCGCCTGGTCGATCAGGTGCGTAAGGTGCTGCAGGATGAAGGCTTACCGATTGCGGTCAGCAGCGTGCAGGCTCCGGTGTTCTATGGCAACGCGCAGATTGTGCACATTGAAAACCTGCGTCCGCTGTCGGCTGAAGAAGCGCGTGCCGAACTGGCGCTGGTGTCAGATATCTCCCTGAGCGAAGAGGATTCTGTCCCGACACCGGTCACCGATGCCTCCGGCAACGGGGCGCTGAGTATCGGCGGCGTGCGCAATGATTACGGTATTCCGGAGCTGCTGCAGTTCTGGTCAGTGGCCGATAATATTCGCTTTGGCGGCGCATTAATGGCGGTGAAAACGGCTGAGAAACTGGTTCAGGAGTACCTGTAACCATGTCCGACGGTCAGACGCAAAAACTGGCGCTCGGCATCGAGTATGACGGCAGCCGCTATTACGGCTGGCAGCGTCAGCAGGAAGTGCGCAGCGTGCAGGAGAAGCTGGAACGCGCGCTGTCAAAAGTGGCCGATCATCCGGTCAGCGTGTTTTGTGCCGGACGCACCGATGCGGGCGTCCACGGCACCGGGCAGGTGGTGCACTTTGAAACCACCTCTCAGCGGGCGGACGGTGCCTGGACATTGGGCGTCAATGCCAATCTGCCGGCAGATATTGCGGTACGCTGGGTTAAAGCGGTGCCGGATGAATTTCACGCCCGTTTCAGCGCCACCGCCCGACGCTATCGCTATCTGATCTACAATCAGCGGCTGCGTCCGGCGGTACTCGCGCAGGGGGTGACCCATTTTTATCATCCGCTGGATGCTGAAAAGATGCATCGCGCCGGGCAGTGTCTGTTGGGTGAGAATGACTTCACCTCGTTTCGCGCCGTGCAGTGTCAGTCACGCACCCCGTGGCGCAACGTGATTCACCTGAATGTGACGCGTCAGGGGCCGTACGTGATTGTTGATATCAAAGCCAACGCCTTTGTGCATCACATGGTGCGCAATATCGTCGGTAGCCTGATGGAGATCGGTTGCGGCAATCAGCCGGAATCATGGATGGAGACGCTGCTGGCGGCGAAGGATCGGACATTAGCCGCAGCCACTGCCCGGGCAGAGGGGTTGTATCTGGTGGCGGTGGATTACCCATCCCACTTTGCGTTACCACAGCCGTCGATGGGACCGTTGTTCCTCGCGGATTAATTCACTTTAGGGCTAAAAGGGCGCGTTATGGAGTTCATCCATTTTCTGGTTGATTTTATTTTGCACATTGATGTGCATCTTGCCGAACTGGTTGCGCAGTACGGTATCTGGATTTACGCTATTTTGTTCCTGATTTTGTTCTGCGAAACCGGTTTAGTGGTGACGCCATTTCTGCCCGGCGATTCGTTACTGTTTGTGGCGGGCGCACTGGCGGCGCTGCCTGGCAACGATCTCAACGTTCATCTGATGGTGGCGCTATTAGTGGTAGCGGCGATCCTGGGCGATGCGGTCAACTACACGATTGGCCGTCTGTTTGGTGAGCGGTTGTTCAGCAATCCGAACTCAAAAATTTTCCGTCGCAGCAATCTGGATAAAACCCATGCGTTTTATGCCCGCCACGGCGGCAAAACCATTATTCTGGCGCGCTTTGTGCCGATTGTTCGCACCTTCGCGCCGTTTGTTGCCGGTATGGGACACATGTCCTATCGTCACTTTGCGCTGTTCAATGTCACCGGTGCGCTGGCCTGGGTGCTGCTGTTCTCCTATGCCGGTTACCTGTTTGGCGATCTGCCGATTGTGCAGGAAAACCTGAAGCTGCTGATCGTCGGTATTATTCTGGTCTCAGTATTGCCGGGCGTGATTGAAGTCTGGCGTCATCGCCGCCAGGCAAAGCAGCAGAAGCAGCCCTGAACGGCGGCTTCGCTCAGGGGTAAGACCAGATTTTTATCCACAGTCTGAACGGGTTGTGGTTTAATGAGCGACATTTACCGTCTGCTGAAGCGGTTTTCAGCAGTATCAAGACGACTGGACCAGGTCAGTTTTAAACAGAAAGGTCATCAATGAGCTGGATTGAACGCATTCTTAATAAAAGCACCACGACGCCTACGCGCAAAGCCAGTATCCCGGAAGGGTCTGGACCAAGTGCGATAGCTGTGGCCAGGTTCTCTACCGTGCCGAGCTGGAGCGTAATCTCGAGGTCTGCCCGAAGTGTGACCATCACATGCGTATGCACGCCCGTGAGCGCCTCGGCAGTGTCCTCGATCAGGGCACGATGGTTGAGCTTGGCAGTGAACTTGAACCTAAAGATCTGCTCAAGTTCCGCGACTCCAAGAAGTACAAAGATCGTCTGATCGCGGCCCAGAAAGACACCGGCGAAAAAGATGCGCTGGTCGTGATGAAAGGTCAGCTGCACGGCATGCCGGTCGTGACGGCAGCCTTTGAATTTGCCTTTATGGGCGGTTCAATGGGCTCTGTGGTCGGTGCGCGTTTTGTACGTGCGGTTGAGCAGGCGTTAGAAGATAACTGCCCGCTGATCTGCTTCTCCGCCAGCGGCGGGGCGCGTATGCAGGAAGCGCTGCAGTCGCTGATGCAGATGGCGAAAACCAGTGCGGCACTGGCAAAAATGCGGGAGCGCGGTCTGCCTTACATTTCCGTGCTGACTGACCCGACCATGGGTGGCGTTTCGGCCAGTTTTGCTATGCTGGGCGACCTCAATATCGCGGAACCTAAAGCGCTGATCGGCTTTGCCGGCCCACGTGTTATCGAGCAGACCGTGCGTGAAAAACTGCCGCCGGGCTTCCAGCGCAGTGAGTTCCTGATTGAAAAGGGCGCGATTGATATGATCATTCGCCGTCCGGAAATGCGGTACAAACTGGCAAGCCTGCTGGCGAAAATGATGAATCTGCCAGCACCGCTGCACGATGGTGAACAGTCCGCCCCGGCGACGACTGAACCGGAGAGCAACGAGGCCTGACAGGAGATAGAGGCGCGCCCGTCGCGCCTTTCACCAATGCACCGTATACCCTCAGCATCCGTCTGCCGGGTATAAATAAGCAAAACGGGACATATGGACAATCTTCACCTCCCTCAAGCCACGTCGCCTTTGGCCACGTGGCTTTATTATCTTGAGCACCTGCATACTCAGGCCATCGAACTGGGCCTGGATCGTATTCGCCAGGTGGCGCAACGTCTCGACCTGCTGAAACCGGCTCCCTTCGTCTTCACTGTCGCCGGTACCAACGGCAAAGGCACCACCTGTCGCACGCTGGAAACGCTGCTGATGGCGGCCGGCTATCGCGTCGGCGTCTACAGTTCACCGCATCTGGTGCGCTATACCGAACGGGTACGGGTACAGGGCCAGGAACTGAGCGAAGCACAACACTGCGCCAGTTTCGCTGACATTGAATCCGGACGCGGTGATATCTCTCTGACCTATTTCGAATTTGGCACCCTGTCAGCGTTGAAGCTGTTTCAGCAGGCGCAACTGGACGTGGTGATTCTGGAAGTGGGTCTCGGCGGACGGCTCGATGCCACCAATATTGTGGATGCGGATGTCGCGGTGGTCACCAGCATCGCGCTCGATCATATCGACTGGCTTGGCCCGGATCGGGAAAGTATTGGTCGGGAGAAAGCGGGCGTTTTCCGTGCCGGCAAACCGGCGGTAGTGGGTGAACCTGATATGCCGTGCAGCATTGCGGCGGTGGCCAGTGAAAAGGGCGCGGCGCTGCTGCAACGCAACCGGGACTGGTCTTATCGTGAGCAGCCGGAAAGCTGGTCGCTGCGTGACGCGCATGGCGAGCTGAACGATCTGCCGCTGCCGCAAGTGCCGCTGCCCAATGCGGCGACGGCGCTGGTGGCGCTGCGTGCTTCCGGGCTGCAGGTCAGTGAAGCGCAGATTCGCGCCAGCCTGCCGTTAGCCATGCTGCCGGGTCGCTTTCAGACCCTGAGTGAATCGCCACGGGTGATTCTGGACGTAGCGCATAATCCGCACGCGGCGGCTTATCTGGCGTCACGCCTGGCGACGCTGCCAAAAACCGGCAGGGTTCATGCGGTGGTGGGTATGCTGCATGACAAAGATATTGCCGGCACGCTGGCGGCACTGTCACCGGCGGTGGATAGCTGGTACTGCGCGCCGCTCGACGGACCCCGCGGGGCTACCGCGGCGCAGCTGCTGCAATGGCTGCCGCAGGGCGAAGCATTCAGCACGGTAGAACAGGCCTGGCAGCAGGCGCGCCAGCAGGCGCAGCCGCAGGACATTGTGCTGGTGTGTGGTTCGTTCCACACCGTGGCGCAGGTCATGGAATCGATTGAGACGGAGAAAGGGCGTGGCAAGTAAGTTTCAGAACCGTTTAGTCGGCACCGTTATTCTGGTCGCCGTCGGCGTGATTGTATTGCCGGGGCTGCTGGACGGGCAGAAGAAGCACTATAAAGAGGAGTTCGCTGCCATTCCGCTGGTGCCGAAACCGGACGATCAGCAGGACAGCGAGATGGTGCCGCCGGTTACCCAGACGCTGCCCGCGCAGCCGCCGGAAGGTGCCGGTAATGCGGTCAGCAGCAGCAGTGGTAAAACCAACGCCCCGGCTGATCAGGGACGCACCAGACCGGCAGAAGAGAGCGAGCCCGCCGTGGTAACGCCACCGCCGGTCCATCAGTCGACGCCCGTTCAGGTGAAGCCAAAACCGGTCGAGCAGCCAAAACCGAAGCCGGTTGAGCAGCCGAAGCCTAAACCGGTCGAACAGCCAAAACCGAAACCGGTTGAGCAGCCGAAAACCGTGGAGCAGCCGAAGCAGACTGAGCAGCCGAAAGCTGCGGAGCCGAGCGCACCCGCGGGTCAGGCCTATGTGGTTCAGCTGGGCGCACTGAAAAACGCCAGCAAAGTGAATGAGATTGTCGCGCAGCTGCGGCTGTCGGGCTATCGCGCCTTTACCGTGCCGTCAACGCCGGTACAGGGAGCGATCACCCGCATTTACGTCGGGCCGGACGCCTCAAAAGCGAAAATGCAGGCTGCAGTGGGCGAGCTGAAAAGCATCTCCGGACTGGGCGGCGTAGTGAAGCCGTACAGCGCGCGCTAACCCTGGCGATTGGCGCTGCCGATAGCAGTAACAGGCAGCGCCTTTAGCGCCATAGCACAGGCGGTTAACGTCGCGAAACGGTTAAAAACATGACGGTTTTCAATGGCCTGACCGTGCGGAAATCAACCAGGCGACGAAGGTTTTTTTCACCGCCTTTTTTATGGATGCAGAACAGGAAAACCGCTACGCAAACGTTTTCTTTTTCTGTTAGAATGCGCCCCGAACTGGATGCAGGGGTGCAATGGCACTGGCGCTGGAAGAGTTCATGATCTGGATTGATTACGTCATTATTGCGGTAGTTGGTTTTTCGGCTCTGGTCAGCCTGATCCGTGGGTTTGTCCGGGAAGCCTTATCTCTTGTTACCTGGGGATGCGCGTTTTTTGTCGCCAGTCATTACTACGCCTACCTTGCAGTCTGGTTTACAGGGTTTGACGACGAACTGGTTCGTAACGGTATCGCCATCGGGGTGTTGTTTGTCGCCACCCTGATTGTCGGTGCGATTGTGAACTACGTGATCGGCTCGCTGGTGGAAAAAACCGGCCTGTCGGGAACCGACCGGGTATTGGGCGTCTGTTTCGGGGCGTTGCGTGGTGTGCTGATAGTGGCCGCGTTGCTGTTCTTCCTCGATACTTTCACCGGCTTTTCAAAAAGTCCGGACTGGCAACAGTCCCAACTCATTCCCGAGTTCAGTTATATAATCAGGTGGTTTTTCGATTACCTGAAAAGCACGTCGAGTTTTTTACCCCGGTGATGCGACCGGGAGTGCGGCTTAATGAGGAAATGACAACATGTGCGGTATTGTCGGTATCACCGGTTTCATGCCGGTCAACCAGTCGATCTATGACGCGTTAACGGTGCTCCAGCACCGCGGGCAGGATGCCGCAGGCATTTGTACTATCGATGCGCTGAAGTGCTTCCGTCTGCGTAAGGCCAATGGCCTGGTCAGCGACGTTTTCGAAGCACGCCACATGCAGCGTCTGCAGGGCAACATGGGGATTGGTCACGCGCGTTATCCTACCGCGGGCAGCTCAAGTGCCTCTGAAGCGCAGCCATTCTACGTAAACTCGCCGTACGGTATCACGCTGGCCCATAACGGTAATCTGACCAACGCCCACGAACTGCGTAAGCATCTGTTCGAGAAAGGCCGCCGTCACGTGAATACCACCTCAGATTCTGAAATTCTGCTGAATATTTTTGCGCAGGAACTGGATCGCTTCCAGAACGATCCGCTGGAAGCCGACAACATTTTTGCTGCCGTCGCGGCGCTGCACCAGCAGGTGCGCGGCGCCTATGCGGTGGTGGCGATGATCATCGGTCATGGCATGGTGGCGTTCCGCGACCCGAACGGCATCCGTCCGCTGGTTCTGGGCAAACGCGTGATCGCTGATGGCCGTACCGAATATATGGTCGCCTCGGAAAGCGTGGCGCTGGATACGCTGGGGTTTGAGTTCATCCGTGACGTTGCGCCGGGTGAAGCGGTCTATGTCACTGAGCAGGGTCAGCTCTCTACCCGCCAGTGCGCCGAAAACCCGAAAAGCAATCCCTGCCTGTTCGAGTACGTCTACTTTGCACGTCCCGACTCTTTCCTCGACAAGATTTCGGTCTACAGCGCCCGTGTCCGCATGGGCACCAAGCTGGGTGAGAAAATTGCCCGCGAGTGGGAAGATCTTGATATCGATGTGGTGATCCCGATTCCGGAAACCTCGACCGATATCGCGCTGGAAATCGCGCGCATTCTCGATAAGCCCTATCGTCAGGGCTTCGTGAAAAACCGTTACGTTGGCCGCACCTTTATCATGCCGGGCCAGCAGTTGCGCCGCAGCGCCGTGCGCCGCAAGCTGAACGCTAACCGTGCCGAGTTCCGGGATAAAAACGTGTTGCTGGTAGATGACTCCATCGTGCGCGGCACCACCTCTGAGCAGATTATTGAGATGGCGCGTGAAGCCGGTGCGAAGCGGGTTTACCTGGCGTCAGCGGCACCGGAAATTCGTTTCCCGAACGTCTATGGCATTGATATGCCCAGCGCCACCGAACTGATTGCCCACGGGCGTGAAGTGGAAGAGATTCGCCAGCTGATTAAAGCCGATGCGCTGATTTTCCAGGACCTCGACGATCTGATCGAAGCGGTGCGTGAAGAGAATCCGGATATTACCCAGTTCGAATGTTCGGTGTTTAACGGGGTTTACGTGACAAAAGATGTCGATCAGCAGTATCTGGAGTATCTTGAATCGCTGCGTAATGACGACGCCAAAGCGCTTCAGCGGCAGAATGAAGTCGAGAACCTCGAACTGCATAACGAAGGCTAAGTGCCAGCGTTAAAGCAGAAAAAACAGGGCGGGAGCAATCCCGCCCTGTTTGTTTTCAGAAATCACCTGGCCGCGTTATGATGGTGCATCCGGATACAGCAAGGTTGGAATATGAAACGACTCATCATTGGCATCTCTGGCGCCAGCGGGGTGATTTATGGCGTACGCATGCTGCAGGTTTTGCAGCAGGTCGATGAGGTGGAAACCCATCTGGTGATGAGCCAGGCGGCGCGTCAGACCCTGGGGCTGGAGAGCGATTACTCGCTGCGTGAGGTGCAGGCGCTGGCCGATGTGGTGCATGACGTGCGCGATATTGCGGCAAGCATTTCATCAGGATCGTTTAAAACTCTTGGAATGGTCATTTTGCCGTGCTCAATGAAAACCCTGTCCGGCATTGTCCACAGCTACAGTGATTCGCTGCTGACCCGTGCGGCTGACGTGGTGTTAAAAGAGCAGCGTAAGCTGGTCCTGTGTGTACGGGAAACGCCGCTGCACGTCGGCCACCTGCGCATGATGACCACCGCAGCTGAGCTGGGCGCGATTATCATGCCACCGGTACCGGCGTTCTATCATCGCCCGGAAACCATTGAGCAACTGGTTGATCAAACGGTTAATCGTGTCATCGATCAGTTTGATATCGAATTGCCAGAGGATTTGTTCGCACGCTGGCAGGGTGCATAAAGTTCCACTGGCGCACTTATTTAGTGCATAAGCGCGCCTCGGATCACTCTTCGTGCATTTGATGCACCAAAAGTTAACATCATCGCTTTTTCTCTTTTACTTCACTGTTATATTCCCCTGACAAACTCAGCGTTTTCGGCTGTCCGACCTCACGCTAAGTGCGCGGATAACTTGCAGAACTGGCATGAAACATGCAAATTACTTTGCGCAAACACATCACGAACCACATAACAAAAAGCACTTCACTTGAGGGTAATCTATGAAAAAGCGTGTTCTGGCTCTTTCCCTGATGCTGGGTTTATCCAGTGCTGCCAGCGTATTTGCGGCGGTACCAGGTTCAATCCGCATCGGTACAGATCCAACCTACCCACCGTTTGAGTCAAAAAACGCGCAAGGGCAGTTAGTGGGCTTTGATATCGACCTCGCTAACGAAATCTGTAAACGCATTCATACCCAATGTACCTATGTTGAGAGCGACTTTGACGCGCTGATCCCTTCGCTGAAAGCGAAGAAAATTGACGCCATCATCTCTTCTCTTTCGATCACAGCAAAACGTCAGGAAGAAATTGCCTTCTCGGAAAAACTCTACGCCGCCAACGCGCGCTTAGTGGCACCAAAAGGTTCAAAAATTGAGCCGACGGTTGAGTCGCTGAAAGGCAAAAATATCGGCCTGTTACAGGGGACCACTCAGGAAACCTACGCCAACCAGAACTGGCGGCCAAAAGGTGTCAATGTGACCCCGTATGCCAACCAGGATCTGGTCTATCAGGATCTGAATGCCGGACGTATTGATGCCGCGTTCCAGGACGAAGTCCAGGCGAGCGAAGGGTTCCTGAAGCAGCCGGTGGGTAAAAACTACGCGTTCGCCGGTCCGGCAGTGAAAGATGACAAAATCTTTGGCGTCGGTACCGGTATGGGGCTGCGTAAAGATGACAGCGAACTGAAAGCAGCCATCGACAAAGCCTTTGCTGAGATGCGTAAAGATGGCACCTACGACAAGATTGCGAAGAAGTATTTCGACTTTAATGTGTACGGCGACTAACCATCCTGTCGCTCTGCCCACAGGTTGAGGAGGTTAGCGGACCGGATGCAGGTGCAGCGATTGCCGACGGCTGTCGGCGTTGCTCTCATCGGCATTGACTGGCCTGCTGAAATCCGCAACCACGAGGCAGAGCATAGCTGCCCGCGCACCACTGGCGGGCAGCGTTCCGTTTCCACCGCACGACAGGACCCTTTCGATGCTGTATGGCTATTCTGATGTAATTCTTCGGGGCACGCTGGTGACGCTGGAACTGGCGCTGACCTCAGTCGTGCTGGCAGTACTGCTCGGCCTGATTGGGGCCGGCGCCAAACTCTCCCGTAACCGACTGCTGGCGATGATTTTTGAAGGCTACACCACCCTGATTCGCGGTGTGCCGGACCTCGTTCTTATGCTGCTGATCTTTTACGGTCTGCAGATTGTGCTCAACCAGGTGACCGACGCGCTGGGTATGGCCCAGTTTGATATCGACCCGATGGTCGCGGGTATCATCACGCTCGGCTTTATCTATGGTGCTTACTTCACTGAAACCTTCCGCGGCGCCTTCATGGCGGTGCCAAAAGGGCAGATCGAAGCGGCAACCGCCTTTGGTTTCACCGGTTCACAGGTGTTCCGCCGTATACTGTTTCCGGCGATGATGCGCTATGCGCTGCCGGGCATTGGCAACAACTGGCAGGTCATCCTCAAGGCAACGGCGCTGGTCTCCCTGCTGGGGCTGGAAGATGTGGTGAAAGCCACGCAGCTGGCCGGTAAAAGTACCTGGCAACCGTTTTACTTCGCGATTGTGGCGGGCGTTATTTATCTGGTGTTCACCACGCTGTCAAACGGCGTGCTGTGGTGGCTAAACCGGCGCTATACGGTCGGCGTGAAGAGGGCGAGTTATGATTGATATCATTCAGGAATACTGGAAATCGCTGCTCTGGACCGACGGTTATCGTTTTACCGGTGTTGCTATCACCCTGTGGCTACTGATCCTCTCAGTCACCATTGGAGGATGTCTGGCGATTCTGCTGGCGATAGCGCGGGTTTCCCCTAACCGGTTTATCAGCTTTCCGGTCTGGCTCTTCACCTACGTTTTTCGCGGTACGCCGCTCTATGTGCAGCTGCTGGTGTTCTATTCCGGTATGTATACGCTGGAAGTTGTGAAAGGCACTGAACTGCTGAACGCATTTTTCCGTAGCGGGCTGAACTGTACGCTGCTCGCATTCACCCTCAACACCTGCGCCTACACCACGGAAATCTTTGCCGGTGCGATTCGCTCGGTGCCACACGGTGAGATTGAGGCGGCGCGGGCTTACGGCTTCTCCACCTTTAAACTCTATCGCTGCATTATCCTGCCCTCGGCGCTGCGTACGGCGCTGCCGGCCTACAGCAATGAAGTGATTCTGATGCTGCACTCCACGGCGCTGGCCTTCACCGCCACGGTGCCGGATCTGCTGAAAATCGCGCGGGATATTAACTCGGCGACCTATCAGCCGTTCACCGCTTTTGGTCTGGCGGCTGTGTTGTACCTGATTATCTCTTACGTGTTGATCAGCCTGTTCCGCCTGGCGGAACGTCGCTGGCTGGCCCATGTGAAACCCTCTTCATCGCATTGAGTAGAACTATGGCTGACAATAAATTAAGCGTCACCGAATTGCATAAGCGTTACGGTGAACATGAAGTGCTGAAAGGGGTCTCGTTAACTGCTAAAGCGGGCGATGTGATCAGTATTATTGGATCGTCCGGCTCAGGGAAAAGTACCTTTTTACGCTGCATTAACTTCCTCGAAAAACCGAGTGAAGGCAGCATTTTGGTGAATAACCAACAAATCACCTTAGTCCGTGACAAAGATGGTCAGCTCAAAGTGGCTGACAAAGAGCAGCTGCGCGCGTTGCGTACCAGTCTGACCATGGTGTTCCAGCACTTTAATCTGTGGAGCCACATGACGGTGCTGGAAAACGTCATGGAAGCGCCGATTCAGGTGCTGGGACTCAGTAAAGCGGCAGCGCGTGAGCGTGCCATCAAATACCTCGATAAAGTCGGGATTGATGCGCGGGCGCAGGCGAAGTATCCGGTTCACCTTTCCGGCGGTCAGCAGCAGCGTGTGTCAATTGCGCGCGCGCTGGCGATGGAGCCAGAGGTGTTGCTGTTTGATGAACCGACTTCGGCGCTGGATCCGGAGCTGGTAGGCGAAGTGCTGCGCATCATGCAGAAGCTGGCGGAAGAGGGCAAAACCATGGTGGTGGTCACCCACGAGATGGAGTTCGCCCGTCACGTCTCAAGCCATGTGATTTTCCTGCATCAGGGCAAAATTGAAGAGCAGGGGCCGCCTGCGGAGCTGTTCGGCAGCCCGAAAAGCCCGCGTTTACAGCAGTTCCTCAAGGGATCGCTGAAGTAACGGTTACATGTTAGTTAAGGCGAGGGAAGCGGGGCACCGGCGTAACGTGCCCTGCGCAGAATGAGTACGAGCCGCGTTTGAGATTTTGCATCATCTTTGCGTTCTGCCCTCGCACTCTGCATCCATGCTGAGATATCACTTCTGCAGTAGCTTCAGCGCTGTATCCTCATCGGTCACCAGTCCTGATACCCAGCCGCCCTGTAATGCAGCACGGATTGCAGGATACTTGCGCTCGCTACCCGCAAAGCCAATAATTTTGCGCTGAGTCCGACTTTCCAGTCGCACGCTGGTCAGTAGCTCATCCGTTTCTCCCCACACCCGTTCACCCTGCTGATTGAAAAAGTGACCGAGCATTTCGCCCACCACGCCGCGCCCATTTAGCGCCTCGACCTGCGCATCTGTGATAAATCCCTCGGCGTTCAACGGACAGCCCGGCATCACTTCGCCTATACCCACAAAAGCCACGTCCGCCTGTAATGCGCGATCAATGACGCGCTGGTAAACCTTATGCTGAATCCACATCGCTTTATCCTGTGGGGTGTCGGCGTATAAGGGCGCAGGGATAAAGAAATACTTACCTTGCATCTTTTCGGCCATCTTCAACGGTACGTCATAGCGTGTACCGGAATCATCCCGCGCGATGGCACCAATCATGGAAACACAATGATGCTGCGGGCGATCAACCCAGGGTAGCGCATCGATCATAGAGCGCAGGGTTTTACCGGAACCAATACCGAAAACCTGAGGCGTTTCCTCATTGATGAATTGTGTCATCACTGCCGCGCCTTCTACTGCCAGCATTTGTTGAACAGCCTCATCATTCAGACTGGCCGATGGCACTACGCGGCACAAATCCAGACCAAACTTCGCCTGTACCTCGTGCGCCAGCTGCAGGCAGTGTGTGACGGGATGATCGATTTTTACGTTCACCATACCCATTTCACGTGCACTGGATACCAGACGCTGCGCGACCTGTCGTGACAATCCCAATGCCTGCGCAATCTCTTGCTGTGTCACGCCTGCGACGTAATACATCCATGCGGCACGTGCGGCCAGCTCCTGCTTTTTCTCTTCTCTGCTCATCACGATGTTCCGTCGAATTCGAGGAGGCATCTTAACGCCGTGCGGTACGAAAAGCACTAGCTGAGCAAAAGCCCGAAAAAAGAGCAAAAGTATTATTTGTGACTCAGCTCGCAGAAGGATCTTCGTAATGGGATCTATGCTACCTGGCATCGGGCAAATGCCCTTTAGTGTGGCAAATGTTTAAATGAGGCGATTATGAACAACCAATCAGTGTGGATGCACATCGGCGCGGGATCTTTTCATCGGGCACATCAGGCGTGGTATCTGCATAAACTGCGTGAGCAGGGTGATGAAAGCTGGAGCATCGCGCTCGGCAATATCCGGAATGACGCAGTGCCGCTGCTCAATCAGCTCGCGGCGCAGCAGGGAGAATATGTGCTGGAAACCGTGACGCCTGAAGGTAAGCGCGACTACGAAACCATCACCTCGCTGCGCAAAATTTTGCCCTGGGACAGTGATATCAGTGCCTTGATTGAGCAGGGGGCCAGCGCGGAAACGCGAGTCATTAGCTTTACCGTGACCGAAGCGGGTTACTACCTGACACCCGCGTTTACACTGGATCTCAATCAGGCAGATGTGAAGGCCGATCTGGGTGGCGATATCCGCACCCTTTACGGCGCACTCAGCCATATTCTGACACAGCGTGTTACGCAAGGCGGGGCGCCGGTTACGCTGCTGAACTGCGACAATTTGCGGCACAATGGTGAGCGGTTCCGTGACGCCTTTCTGGCGTTTCTTACGGCCAAAGGCGATACCGCGCTGGCCGACTGGGTGCGCACCCAAACCCGCTCACCGAATACCATGGTCGATCGCATTACCCCCCGCCCTACGCCGGAGGTGGCAGAACGCGTACAGGCAGCGACCGGCAAACAGGATGGCGCAGCCGTAATGGCCGAATCTTTTATTCAGTGGGTCATTGAGGATGATTTTATTGCCGGGCGCCCGGCGCTGGAAAAGGTCGGTGTTGAACTGGTGGAGTCGGTACTGCCGTGGGAAGAGGCGAAAATTCGCATTCTCAATGCGACACATGCTGCGATTGCCTGGGCGGGCACACTGATTGGTCTGAACTATATCGATGAGAGCACCCGCCATCCGACGATTTATCAACTGGCTCACGACTACGTGACCCAGGATGTTATTCCCTCTCTGTCGCCCAGCCCGCTTGATTTAGCGGATTATCGTGACGTGGTGCTGGCCCGCTTCAGCAACCCTTACATTAAAGACACCAATCAGCGCGTTGGTGCGGATGGTTTGTCCAAAATTCCCGGCATGGTGACGCCAACCCTGCAACAGTGCTACCAGCGCGGCGTGCAGCCCACCGCAACGGCGGTGATTCCGGCACTGTTCTTCCTGTTTATGCAGCGATGGGCCAATGACGATTTACCCTATCGCTATCAGGACGGTGCCCTACAGGTCGATACGCTGCGTAAGCAGTTCGCCAGCGCCGATCCGCTCCATGCGTACCTGAGTGATAGCGCGCTGTTTGCGGAACTGGCATCGGATATGGCGTTTCATGAGTTAGTCACTCGCCGTGTTGCGAGTTTGCAGCAGTGGCTGAAACAGCCTGAACTGGCGGCGGTGTAATTATGTATCTCGGCATTGATATCGGCACCTCAGAGCTTAAGGCACTGATTATTAATACGCACGGTGAGATTGTGGCGTCTCAGCACGCCACGCTGAGCGTGCAGCGTCCCCATCCCCACTGGGCTGAACAGGATCCTGAATGCTGGTGGCAAGCCTGCAGCGAGGTTCTGGCGGGATTACGTCATCAGTTTCCTCTGGCATGGGCCGCGATTCGCGCTATTGGATTATCGGGACAGATGCACGGGGCCGTGTTGCTGGATGCCGGGGGGAAGGTGCTGCGTCCGTGTATCCTTTGGAACGACACGCGCAGTGCACCGCAGTGTGAAAGGCTACGGGAGCGCTATCCCCGGATAATGGAAATTAGCGGCAATATGATTATGCCCGGCTTCACTTTGCCGAAACTGCACTGGGTCGCGGAAAATGAGCCTGAAATTTTTAGCCGCGTCGATAAGGTCCTGCTGCCGAAAGATTACCTGCGCTGGCGTCTTACCGGGCGCTTTGTCAGTGAGCCTTCGGATGCTGCCGGAACGCTGTGGCTTGATGTGTCCCGGCGTGACTGGTCGGACGAACTGCTGACCATCACCGGACTGACTCGCGCTCATATGCCTGAGCTGGTGGAAGGCAGTGCAATAAGTGGACGCCTGCAGCCGACACTGGCGAGCGAGTGGGGCTTATCTACTGCGGTTACTGTCGCGGGGGGCGGCGGTGACAATGCCGCATCGGCAGTCGGTGTGGGTGCGGTGAATCCCGGTGATGCGTTTATCTCATTGGGTACCTCTGGTGTGATTTTTGTCGTAAACGACCGCTTACAGGCTGACCCTCAACTCGGGGTGCATGCCTTTTGCCATGCACTACCGGGCCGCTGGCACCAGATGAGTGTGATGCTCAGCGCCGCCAGTTGTCTGCGCTGGCTGTGTAATCTGCTGTCGATCAGTGAAAGTCAGCTCATGGAGGAGATGCTACAGCTCAGTGATGAGCAAATGCATAGCGCCCCGGTTTTCCTGCCTTATCTGTCTGGTGAACGCACACCACATAACGATCCTGACGCCTCCGGTTCTTTCTTCAATCTGCGTCATGAAACGCCACGCGCCGTGTTGGGCTATGCGGTGCTTGAAGGCGTGGCATTTGGACTGGCTGATGGGTTGAAGGTGCTCGGCGACGCCCGGCATCTCATTCAGCAGTGCAGCCTGACCGGTGGTGGTGCGCGCAGCGCGCTGTGGGCTCAGCTGATTGCAGATGTGCTGCAACTGCCAATCGTTACTCATCCAGCCAGCGCGTCTGGCGCGCTGGGTGCTGCACGTTTAGCGTGGCTGGCTGATGGCGGTTCTGAGCATGAGGTATGTCTGAAGCCGGCTGTACAGGCGCGCTACCAACCGGACGAGAGACGCGGCGTCGTGCTGCAACAGCGGCTGCGTCTGTTCCGGGAACTTTACATCCAACAACAACAGGTGCGCAGCTTGCTGCCTGCATAACAACTAACCCGATAGAAGGTCATTGTGATGCAATCGAACGAATACTGGTTTGGCTTACCGAAAAAGATGTTCTGGGGCTTCCTCGCAATCGCAATCTTTATGGCGGGTGATGGCTTTGAGATGGCGTTTCTGTCGCGCCATATCACCGATATGGGTTTTACGCCTGCGCAGTCTGCAGTCGTATTCACCTTCTATGGCTTAGCGGCAGCCCTGGCTGCCTGGGCATCTGGCGTGGTAGCCGAGTTGATCACGCCGCAGCGCGCGATGATGATTGGTTTTGTGCTATGGATCGTAATGCATGCACTGTTCATGTCGCTGGGGCTTGGCCTGCGCAACTATCCGCTTATGGTGCTTTTCTACGGCATTCGCGGGCTGGCTTATCCGCTGTTTATCTACTCTTTCATGATGATGCTGGTGCAGGTCTTACCGCGCGAAAAACTGGCGGCAGCGACCGGCTGGTTCTGGGCGATGTATTCTGTCGGCATCGGCGTGATTGGTAGCTATCTGCCAAGTCTGACCATCCCGATGCTGGGGGAAACCGGTACGCTTTGGCTGGCCATCATCTGGGTAGCCTGTGGTGGGATCCTCGCATATTTCAGCCTGCGCAAGGTACCCGTGGATCGCTCTCGTGTGAATTTGCCAATGCGTGACAAGATGACAGAGATGTCGCGTGCCGTGACCATCCTGTTCACCAATCAGCATGTGTTTTATGCCTGCCTGATTCGCATCATCAACACGCTTTCGCTGTTTGGTTTCGCCATTATCATGCCACTGCTATTTGTCGATCGTCTCGGCTTTACCATCTCTGAATGGCTTCAAATCTGGGCGGTGTTCTTCTTTGTCACTATTTTTACGAATATCTTCTGGGGCCTCACGGGTGAGAAGCTGGGCTGGATCCGTCAGGTGCGCTGGTTTGGTTGCCTGGGGATGGCCATCTCCAGCCTGGCCTTCTATTACCTGCCGCTGTATGCGGGGCATAACTTCTGGGTAGCATTAATCCCTGCGGTAATGCTGGGGATCTTTGTCGCAGCTTTTGTACCGATGACCGCCGTATTTCCGACGCTGGAGCCGCATCATAAGGGCGCTGCGGTCTCGATTTACAACCTGTCTGCGGGACTCAGTAACTTTGTGGCACCGGCTATCGCCTCAGTCATGTTGCCATTCTTCGACATTGTCGGTGTGGTATGGGCATATACCGGGCTATACGTGTTCGCTGGCGTACTGACCTTTATTATTCGTGTGCCACAACCGGGGCATACGCGTGAAGAGAAGGTAATGAAGTCGCGTGTAGCAGAGCAACGTAACTAACTGAACATACGGCGGCCCTGGGCCGCCGTATGTTTATCCTGCGACATCCTGCAGCGCCTGCTCCAGATCGTACCAGCGGAAGGTAAATCCCGACGCCTCCAGCCGTTTCGGTATCACATGCTGTCCACCCAGCACCAGCACGGCTGATTCACCCATCATCAGTTTAATGGCGCTGGCAGGCGTGCGCATAAAGGCCGGACGGTGCATCACCCGACCCAGAATGGCGGCAAACTGCTCATTGCGTACCGCGTAGGGTGCGACCATGTTAAATGGGCCGCGCAGATCGTCATGATCCAGCAGCCAGATAATCGCGCTAAGCATATCGTCAAGATGGATCCACGGCATGTATTGCTTGCCACTGCCGATCGGGCCGCCTATCCCCAGCTTAAACGGCAGTTTCATTTTGCTGAGCGCGCCGCCCCCGGCAGCCAGCACCACACCGGTGCGTAACAGGCAGACGCGGGTGCGATCGCTTTCAGCCGCGAGCGCCAGCTGCTCCCAGCGCGCGCACAGTTGATGGGTAAATTCGTCGTTTCCGGGGTCCTCTTCGGTCAGCACCACATCGCCGCTGTCGCCGTAAAAGCCGGTTGCCGAGCCGGAGATCAGCACCGCCGGTGGCGTGCTGCTGGCATTGATCAGTGAGGCGATCTGTTCCGTGATCTGCCAGCGGCTTTCGCATAACTGCTGCTTATGCGGTTCGGTCCAGCGTTTGTCGGCAATTGGCTCGCCCGCCAGGTTGATCACCGCATCAACATTATTGAGATCGGACTGTTGCGCCAGCCCTGACCAGAGCGCCACCTCATCGCCCAGTTTTTCACGCGCGTTCCCCACGTCACGCGTTACCACACTGATCTGGTGACCGAGCTGTTGCAGGCGTGGAATCAGATGACGACCTATCAATCCCGTACCACCGGTAATAAGAATGTGCATGTTGCGGCTCCCTTGACGTTGTTGTTATTTATTCTCTTCAGCATAGAAGAGTAAGGCCGGTGTGAAGTGAGTCGCGTCGCGCTTTCTTTCAATCAGGCGAAACATCGGACCAGCTCAGCGTTGCCTTCAGAAATAAAAGTCGGTAAACATGATGCAACCCTGACAGCCAATTGAGGTAACCGATGAATTATCCGCCCATCACCCTGTGGTCAGATTCATCATTTTTCAGTCCCTACGCCATGTCGGCTTATGTTTCTCTCACCGAAAAGGGCATCCCTTTTACCCTTAAACGGGTCGATTTGTCGCAGAACCAGCAATTCGCAGCGGCCTATCGTGAGCTCTCGTTAACCTGCCGGGTTCCCACACTGCAGATCGATGATTTTTTGCTGAGCGAATCCTCGGCCATCAGCGAATATCTCGAAGAGCGGTTTCCGGCTCCCGAATTTGAGCGCCTCTATCCACGCGACCGTGAAAAACGTGCGCGGGCAAGAGAAATTCAGGCCTGGTTGCGCAGCGATTTCCTGTGGATCCGACAGGAACGTCCGACTGAAGTGCTGTTTGCCGGCGAGCGATTTTCACCGCTGACCGCCACAGCGCAGCAGGCGGTGGATAAGCTGGTTACGGCGGTTGAACGTCTGTTACCCGAGGGGCAGCAAAATCTGTTTGGTGAATGGTCAATTGCCGATACCGATCTGGCGGTGATGCTCAACCGACTGGTACTGCACGGCGATCCGTTACCCGCACGCTTACAGCACTATGCTGAGTTTCAGTGGCAGCGCGCCTCAGTACAACTGTGGTTAGCTGAAAGCGGTAAAAATCGATAGCTTTCGAGGCTTGCTCAAGCTAACGGAAGTGATTACCTTACGCCACACTATGATAATAACGTGGTAAACAGCGCGTGCCTCCAGGCACGCTAAACAGGAAAGGGTTACGGATGGTGGATCACATTGCGGGTGACGATGTCGAGTGGGTCGATATCGTCAGCGAAGAGAATGAAGTCGTTGCTCAGGCGACACGCGCACAGATGCGTGCTCAATGCCTGCGTCACCGCGCTACCTATATCGTGGTACATGACGGTATGGGCAAGATTCTGGTACAGCGTCGTACCGAGACCAAAGATTTTATGCCGGGCAAACTGGACGCGACCGCAGGCGGCGTGGTGCAGAGCGGCGAAGATATGCTGGAGTCGGCGCGACGTGAAGCGGAAGAGGAGCTGGGCATTGCCGATGTGCCGTTTGCCGAACATGGCAAATTCTACTTCGAAGATGAGCACTGCCGGGTCTGGGGCGGGCTGTTCAGCTGTGTGTCACACGGACCCTTTGCGATGCAGGAAACGGAAGTCGATGAGATCATCTGGATGACGCCTGATGAGATCACCGCACGTTGTGATGAGTTCACCGACGATTCGCTAAAAGCGTTGTCGCTGTGGATGAGCCGCAACGGCGAGAACCGCGCCTGAAAAAGGATGAACCACGCTGCGTGTGCCGTTCACCGGAATCTGTAGTGACACTGAAGACCGCAGCATCTGCTGGCCATGCGATCGCAGACAAAAAGGGCATGCACAGTGGCATGCCCTGTCTGACAGATTAACGCTTAGCCTTCAGCCTGCTGTGACTGAATAGCGGTCAGAGCGATGGTGTAGACGATATCATCCACCAGTGCGCCGCGTGACAGATCGTTGACCGGTTTACGCATACCCTGCAACATCGGACCAATGGAGATCAGGTCGGCAGAACGCTGTACCGCTTTGTAAGTGGTGTTACCGGTGTTGAGATCCGGGAAGATAAACACCGTGGCGCGACCCGCGACCTGAGAGTTGGGGGCTTTGGACTTCGCCACATCTTCCATGATCGCTGCGTCATACTGCAGCGGGCCATCGATCACCAGATCCGGCCGTTTTTCCTGCGCGATACGTGTGGCTTCACGCACTTTTTCCACATCGCTGCCTGCACCCGAGGTGCCGGTGGAGTAGGAGATCATGGCGACACGCGGGTCGATACCAAAGGCTTTAGCGGAATCGGCTGACTGAATCGCGATCTCTGCCAGCTGCTCAGCGCTCGGGTCCGGATTAATGGCGCAGTCACCGTAGACCAGCACCTGCTCAGGCAGCAGCATAAAGAACACCGACGACACCAGCGAACTGTTCGGTGCAGTTTTGATCAGCTGCAACGGTGGACGAATGGTGTTAGCGGTAGTGTGCACGGCACCGGAAACCAGACCGTCGACTTCGCCGCTTTCCAGCATCATGGTGCCCAGCACCACGTTATCTTCCAGCTGTTCCTGCGCCACCACTTCGGTCATGCCTTTGCTCTTACGCAGCTCAACCAGACGCGGCACGTAGTTTTCACGTACCTGAGCCGGATCGACAATCTCGACGCCTTTGCCCAGCTCAACGCCCTGTGCAGCAGCGACACGCTGAATCTCATCCGGATTACCTAACAGCACGCAGGTCGCGATGCCGCGTTCGGCACAGATCGCGGCGGCTTTCACGGTACGCGGCTCATCACCTTCTGGCAGCACTACGCGTTTGCCCGCTTTACGCGCCAGCTCGGTCAGCTGATAGCGGAAGGCTGGCGGCGACAGACGACGGCTGCGTTCAGAAGTCGCGGTCAGTGACTCAACCCAGTCAGCATTAATGTAGCTGGCGACATACTCCTGCACTTTTTCGATGCGCTGGGTGTCATCAGCCGGCACTTCCAGATTGAAGCTCTGCAGGCTGAGCGAAGTCTGCCAGGTGTTGGTTTTCACCATAAATACCGGCAGGCCGGTCTGGAACGCGCGCTCGCACAGTTTCGCGATGCGCTCGTCAATTTCATAATTACCGGCCAGCAGAATCGCACCAATCTCGATGCCATTCATTGCGGCCAGGCAGGCGGCAACCAGCACATCCGGACGGTCAGCTGAGGTGACCAGCAGCGAGCCAGGGCGGAAATGCTCCAGCATATGCGGAATGCTGCGGGCGCAGAAGGTAACGGATTTCACCCGGCGGGTCTGAATCTCGCCTTCGTTGATGATGCGCGCATTAAGGTGACGGCACATATCGATGGCGCGGGTCGCGATCAGATCAAAGCTCCACGGCACGCAGCCTAATACCGGCAGCGGGCTGTCGGAAAACAGCTGCTTTGGATCGATATTCGCGATGCTGGCTTTTGACGAGTCATCAAAAATCTCTGACAGGTCAGGGCGGGTACGCCCTTGTTCATCCACCGGCGCATTCAGTTTATTGATGATCACGCCGGTGATGTTCTTATTCTTCTGTCCGCCAAAGCTACTTTGGGTCAGTTCAATGCGTTCTTTCAGCTGGGCCGGAGAGTCATTACCCAGCGCCATCACGAAGACGATTTCCGCATTCAGGGTTTTCGCGATTTCGTAGTTCAGCGCGTTAGCGAACTGATGCTTACGGGTCGGGACCAGGCCTTCCACCAGCACCACTTCGGCATCCTGGGTGTTGGCATGGTAACGGGAGATAATTTCTTCCATCAGCACATCCTGCTGGTTCGATCCCAGCAGAGATTCTACCCGTGACATCTGCAGCGGTTCAGCGGCAGGAATCGATGAGTTCTTACGGATGATGGTGGTGGTTTGATCCGGGGTATCGCCGCCAGAACGCGGCTGAGCAATCGGCTTGAAGACGCTGAGACGCACGCCTTTACGTTCCATGGCGCGAATAACGCCGAGGCTGACGCTGGTCAGGCCGACGCTGGTGCCGGTCGGAATGAGCATAATTGTACGTGACACGATTGAACCTCTCAGGAATGGCAGGGTGTCAAAACAACTCCGTCAGCCTGAGCTGACGGAGGGAAGTGATTACGCAGTCAGACGCGCGGCGTCCTGGGCGATGACCAACTCTTCGTTGGTTGGAATCACCAACGCCGGGCGGGTGCCTTCTTTATTGATGTAGCCGGACTGGCCAAAGCGGGCCGCCAGGTTACGATCGTGATCGACGTCGAAACCGAGTAGCGCCAGCTTCTGCAGCGACAGTTCACGCACCATTGCGGCGTTTTCACCAATTCCACCGGTGAAGACCACGGCGTCAAGGCGGCCATCCATCAGCGCGGTGTAGCTGCCGATATATTTCGCCAGGCGGTGACAGAACACATCCATCGCGCGCTTCGCATCTTCTTTGGTGGTGTAGTTCTCTTCGACGTAACGACAGTCGCTGGTCACTTCGGTCAGCCCTAACAGGCCGGACTCTTTGGTCAGCAGCTTGTTGATCGCATCCACACTCATGCCCAGCGTATCGTGCAGGAAGAAGATAATGGCCGGATCGATATCACCACTGCGGGTGCCCATCACCAGACCTTCCAGCGGCGTCAGACCCATTGAGGTATCGACGCACTCGCCATTGCGGATTGCCGAGACGGAACCGCCGTTGCCGAGGTGACAGGTAATGATGTTCAGCGAAGCCAGCGGTTTGTTGAGCATTTTGGCCGCTTCATGCGTCACGTAGAAGTGGCTGGTTCCGTGCGCGCCATAGCGACGGACGCCATGCTCTTTATATAATTTGTATGGCAGCGCGTAGAGATAGGACTCTTCAGGCATTGTCTGATGGAAAGCGGTGTCAAATACCGCGACATTCTTATCTGACAGGTGCGGGAAGTTTTTCATCGCCTCGTCGATACCGATCAGGTGTGCAGGGTTGTGCAGCGGGGCGAATGAAGAAGCATCTTTAATACCCTGGATCACCTCTTCTGTAATCACCACAGACTGCGTCAGTTTTTCGCCGCCGTGAACAATGCGATGCCCGATTGCAGCAATTTGTGCCGAAAGCGCGGGTTTTTGTGCCAGAATAGTTTTAACAATGAAATTCAGTGCTTCGCTATGCGCAGCGCCGGCACCGAGAGGGGCTTCCTGTTTTTGACCGTCCAGCTTCCATTTAATACGCGCTTCAGGAAGATGAAAGCATTCCGCCAGACCAGACAAAAACTCGTCACCGCTGGCTGGATTGAGGATGGCAAACTTAAGGGAAGAGCTGCCACAGTTCAGGACCAGAACTAACTTACTCGACATGGAAGTACCTATTTTTAGAGAGTGGCGAAAAAAAACGCAATCAGACTATCAGCGTAGCCCATGAAAGCTGGTAGATTAATGATAAACATCATGCGGTAGTCAGAAACCTGCTTTTCCGCAAAAAATTTTGGTAATTTTACGCAAAAATTTGAAATTTCTTTGTCGAAACATGACTCGTCCTCTTCCCAAAGGCGGTCGTTGCTGCCGGAAAGGTGAAGAAACGGCGTCAGGATAGCCGGAGTCACCTTTAAAGACAAAAAAAATTGAAGGATGTCACGTAAAGTTGTGTAGTTATAACTATTTTTTAATCTTTGCAGTATTAGTTGAGGTGAGCCATGGCGAATGAATCTGGCAGTACCAGCTGGTTCCGGATGTTTCAGCGCGGACAGCATTACATGAAGACCTGGCCAGCTGATAAGCGCCTGGCACCGGTCTTCCCGGAAAACCGTGTCTCATCAGCGACGCGTTTTGCCATTCGTTTTATGCCACCTTTGGCCATTTTTACGCTGACCTGGCAGATCGCGATGGGTGGCCAGCTCGGCCCGGCAGTGGCTACCGCACTGTTCGCCTGTAGCCTGCCTATGCAGGGATTGTGGTGGCTGGGTAAACGCTCAGTCACGCCGCTTCCGCCAACATTGCTCAACTGGTTTCATGAAGTGCGCGCGAAACTGGAAGAGGCAGGGCAGGCTATCGCTCCGATCGAAGGTAAACCAACCTACCAGGCGCTGGCTGACGTGCTGAAACGCGCCTTCAAACAGCTGGACCGCACCTTCCTCGACGACCTCTGAATCACGCCGTTTTTACACTAAAAAACCCGGCGAACCTGCAGTCAGATCAAAGAAAGGCGATACGGAGATTTCCGTATCGTCAGCCCTGTGTGATCATTTCCGCCTTGTCTGTTACCTGAGCGGTCTCTGGCCGGGAGTAAATGATGGAAATGACCCATGCACAGCGTTTGATCCTTACTAACCAGTACAAAATCATGGCAATGCTTGAGCCGGAAAATGGTGAGCGCTTCCGCCGTTATCAAACCATTATCGAACGCGGCTATGCGCTGCAGATGCGCGAGCTGGACAAAGAGTTTGGTGAGCTGAGTGAAGAGACCTGCCGGACGGTGATCGACATTATGGAGATGCATCATGCACTGCACGTCTCCTGGTCGAACCTGAAAGATAAAGGCACGCTGGAAGAGCGGCGTCTGGCTTTCCTCGGTTTCGATGCGGCAACCGAAGCGCGCTATCTGGGTTACGTGCGTTTTATGGTAAACAGCGAAGGGCGCTATACCCATTTTGATTCCGGCTCCCACGGTTTTAATGCCCAGACGCCGATGTGGGAAAAGTATCAACGTATGCTGGCTTTGTGGCAGACTTGTCCGCGACAGTACCATTTAAGCGCCAATGAAATTGCGCAAATAATTAATGCCTGAGGAGGAGTGACGCGTGACCTACAGTGGTTTTCTATTTGATTTAGACGGCACCTTAGTGGATTCACTGCCCGCAGTCGAACGCGCCTGGAGTCAATGGGGCGCCCGCCACGGCATTGCAGCGGAAGAGATTCTGGCATTTATCCACGGCAAACAGGCGATCACTTCACTGCGTCATTTTATGGCCGGACAGCCGGAAGCGGCGATACAGGCGGAATTTGTGGCGCTGGAACAGGCCGAAGCTGCAGATACGGATGGCGTTCAGCCACTGCCGGGCGCACACGCATTGCTGAATACACTTAATGAACTGCAGATCCCCTGGGCCATTGTGACTTCAGGTTCTGTCCCGGTGGCATATGCACGACATAAAGCAGCAGGATTACCGCAGCCGGCGGTGTTCATTACTGCCGAGCAGGTCGCCAAAGGTAAACCCGAGCCGGACCCTTATTTGCTGGGTGCCGAAAAGCTTGGCTTAGCAGCCACCTCCTGCGTCGTCGTTGAGGATGCGCCAGCCGGGATTCTCTCAGGCCTTAACGCCGGTTGTGCGGTGATCGCGGTTCATGCGCCGGCTGACACGCCACGATTTAACGAGGTGGCGTTGTCACTCACCTCGCTTGAGTCATTAATCGTGACCCGTCATACCGAGGGGCACTTCAGCTTTGAGCGCAAAGACTAATGATCATCCCGCGCCGCGGGTTCAGAGCGGCGTATCCTGCGAAATTTCATCCAGTGACAGGCTGAAACTGGGAATAAACACCTCAACGAAGTAATCCATTTCCGGCGAGCGACGGTCGGCCAGGGTTTTTTCCAGCCTGACCTTCGCCAGCAGAAATTCGTTGTTGCCGGCGGAAAGCTCTTCCAGACACTTCACGTAAGCACAGAGTGCATCCGCCTGCTTCACGACCGCCTGTTCTTCTTCGCTGTGCAGATGCTCATCAATCAGCGGGCGGTAGATCGCCTGAAACTCTTCAGGCAACATCTCAATCAGCTTCTGCTGCGCAATTTTTTCAATCTTTTTATATTCGTGGGCAATTTGCGCGTTGTAATACTTCACCGGGGTCGGCAGATCGCCGGTCAGCACTTCGCTGGCATCATGGTAGAGCGCCAGCATGGCGATGCGATCGGCGTTAAGCGTACCGTTGAACTTCAGGTTTTTAATCGACGCCAGGGCGTGCGCTACCATCGCGACCTGCAGACTGTGCTCAGAGACGTTTTCGGTGCGCACATTACGCATCAATGGCCAGCGATTGATCAGTTTCAGGCGGGAGAGATGGGCAAAGAAGTGGCTTTGAGTCATGAGCGTTCCTGTGAGCCGACAGGGGAGAGACGGGCTCTCCCCAAATAGCGTCAGTATACGCGGCTGAGATTATTGACGATAGCCTTGCAGGAAGCGGCCAAACTTATTGATCGCCATCTCAAGATCATCGACGCGTGGCAGGGTGACGATGCGCAGATGATCCGGCCACGGCCAGTTAAAGGCGCTGCCCTGTACCAGCAACACTTTCTCCTGCAGCAGGAAATCCAGCACCATCTTCTGGTCGTCAAAAACGTTGAATTTTTTCGCATCAATGCGCGGGAACATATAGAGCGCGCCCTGCGGTTTCACGCAGCTGACGCCGGGAATATCATTAATCAGCTCCCAGGCGCGCTGGCGCTGTTCATACAGCCGACCGCCAGGCATGATAAATTCACTGATGCTCTGATAGCCGCCCAGCGCGGTCTGAATCGCATGCTGAGCCGGTACATTGGCACAGAGCCGCATTGAAGCAAGCATCTCCAGCCCTTCAATGTACCCTTTAGCGTGCTTTTTCGGGCCGTTCAGCACCATCCAGCCCTGACGGAAGCCAGCCACACGATAGGTTTTCGACAGGCCATTAAAGGTCACCGTCAGCAGATCGGGAGCCAGCGCGGCGATGCAGTGATGCTGTGCCTCGTCGTAAAGAATTTTGTCGTAGATCTCATCGGCGAAAATGATCAGGTTATGCTGACGGGCAATTTCGACGATCTCTAACAGCAGCTCTTTGCTGTAAACCGCACCGGTGGGGTTATTCGGGTTGATGATAACGATGCCGCGGGTGCGTGGCGTGATCTTGCTGCGGATATCATCCAGGTCGGGGAACCAGCCAGCCGATTCATCACACAGATAATGCACCGCTTTACCGCTCGACAGTGATACGGCTGCGGTCCATAACGGGTAATCGGGTGCCGGTACCAGCATCTCATCGCCACTGTTCAGCAGGGCCTGCATCGCCTGCACGATCAACTCAGAGACACCGTTACCAATGTAGATATCTTCGACGGTGACATCGCGCATATCGCGCGCCTGGTAATGCTGCATGATCGCTTTACGGGCAGAATACAAACCTTTCGAGTCGCAATAACCCTGTGCGCTCGGCAGATTACGAATCACATCCACCAGAATTTCATCAGGTGCTTCAAAACCAAACGGCGCAGGATTGCCGATGTTCAGTTTAAGCACTTTATTGCCTTCTTCTTCGAGGCGTTTGGCCTCTTTCAATACCGGACCGCGGATATCGTAGCAAACGTTATCCAGCTTGCCGGATTTATCAATCTGAAAAGTCATTGTTACCGCCTTAATGGGCAGAATCCTTTTGGCTGCCACAGAAATCAAACCAGCACAATGTACTCTCCTCACGAAGACAAAAGAAGGGCGCGGCTCGGTTTTGGCGCGTTCAGCACCTTTTCCCGCCGCTGATAGCGCAAAAGATATTTGTTATCCTGATAATTAGTTAAACTATCCGCATCAGAATTATTAAACGATATTTTTAACTGACAGAGGCGGGCGCAAGCGGGTCTGTTTTTGCATATTATGAAACATTTTTGGAACTTATGACGGTTGAACCTTTTCTGACATCTGAAATACATACTCAACGAAATAGTTAAACGTTATTTTATTGATGGTTAAATAATCATCGTTTAAGGGATGTTGATGCGGCTCAGGTCTTAATGCTGCTAAAGAATGATGTCGTCGGCACCTTTCATAACCGGAGAAGTGCCAAAAGATCAGGTCCGGATGGCACCAGATTAGTAAATCAGAAGGCATTCACTGTCACTTTCGACCACCGATCAGACTGACGGAAGAAGTGGAAAGAAAGCGATACGCTGGCAGAATGGACCGGAAATGCCTTTAGCACAAAATTTACAGCGGTTTTCACAAAATCATTTCCATTTTGAAGTCAAAAATGATTAAGTATAATTTATTATTTAGTGCATCTTGCCGCTCCGCTTTAACGGGCGCAACATCGCACATTTTGTCCCGCCTCGCTATTTTGGGTGGGAATAAGACAACTACGCAGCTTCCTGCATTCGCGCACCCCGCGCCTTCGATTCAGAAGTTGTATCTGTCTTCCTGATCCTGTTGATCTTCTGACGGGTCTTCAGCGGTCTGTAAATGTCAGTGAAATTTTTTGTGTCAGTCTTAACACAGGACTGTCATTGAGCACCATTACTGTTTATCTCTTTGATAAGCTTAGTAATAACACCAGGGTAGTAGTTCGTAAAAATCTAATAAGTGAAGAAAAACATGACTAATGCAAATCGTCCGATACTGAATCTCGACCTCGATCTGCTGAGAACCTTCGTTGCCGTTGCTGATCTGAATACGTTTGCCGCGGCCGCTGCAGCGGTCTGCAGAACGCAATCAGCCGTCAGCCAGCAGATGCAACGTCTGGAACAATTGGTAGGTAAAGAGCTGTTTGCCAGACATGGACGTAATAAGCTATTAACCGAGCACGGAATCCAGCTTTTAGGTTACGCCAGAAAAATCCTTCGTTTTAATGACGAAGCCTGCACCTCCCTGATGTACAGCAATATTCAGGGTGTGCTGACGATTGGCGCGTCCGATGATACCTCTGACACTATCCTCCCGTTCCTGCTAAACCGGGTTACCTCGGTTTATCCGAAGCTGGCAATTGATGTGCGGGTAAAACGTAACCCTTTCATGATGGAAATGCTCAATCAGGGCGAAGTCGACCTTGTGGTCACGACCTCCAGCCCGGGCAATTTCACCTATCAGGTTCTGCGCTCGTCACCGACATTGTGGTATTGCGCGGCAGATTACATTTTCCAGCGTGGCGAAGCCATTCCATTGGTGTTGCTGGATGAGCCGAGTCCTTATCGCGACATGGCAATCGATCATCTCAATGAAGCGGGCATCCCGTGGCGTATTTCGTACGTTGCGTCAACGCTGGCTGCGGTTCGTGCGGCGGTTAAAGCGGGATTGGGCGTGACGGCACGTCCGGTCGAGATGATGAGTCCGGAACTGCGGGTAATGGGCGCAGCAGAAGGTTTGCCGGTGCTGCCGGATACCCAGTATCTGCTGTGTCGCAATCCTGACAGCGATAACGAACTGGCACTGGCAATCTTCAATGCCATGCAGTCAACCAATGATCCGTACAATCTGAGTGCAAATCCGGATGGTACGCTGTTACTGGACGACGAAGAGTAAGTTCGTTGTCATCATGCTGCACAGAAAATGTGCGGAATGAGTGGGACAAAACTCCGATAAAAAAAGCCTTTCATTCTGTAAGCAGAATGAGAGGCTTTTTTTTACCCGCCTGATGATTGCTGACCACGATTTCCGGTTCGCCAGCCCCCTGTTCTGATAGTCACCTGCTGCAATTAATTTCATCTCTGCTGTAACTGAAATTTACCCACCAAAAAAACGGACGCTTCGTTTCGCCTTGTGTGGAAAAATGGAGAAATTTAACGCAAAAAGGGCAGAAGTGTGTTCTGGATCAAAAAAATACCCCTGATAAGGGGAAGGAAAACCCGCAGATACCTGTCAAAATATGTTTGTTAAATGCACGATCCATGCGTGTAAATACCCGCTACACTAAAATTAACCCTACAGACTGAAGCGATTTAGCTGGAAAGCGGGGCATCATTTGTTAATAATATGATGCAGGTGTGAAATAATGTTTGGATACTTTTGTCAAAGTTGACAAAAGGTTATAGAAAGGAGTAAAAAACCCCATAAAATTGCTGCTTATTTAAGAATAACAGCGACATTTAAAAGGTTTTTATCCTTCCCTTGAATCGATGTGGTCAGTTTGCTGCGGGAAACGCGTGCAGGATGCCAGCGCCACTTTTGATGAGTAAGCAATGAGTATGTCAACTACCACCGAAATCATCGCTCAGCATTGGGCGTTTATCGTCTTTATCGTCATCGCATTTGGCCTGTGTGCTTTCATGTTGACCGGAGGATGGCTGCTTGGCGGCAGAGCGCGCGCGCGTCATAAAGACACGCCGTTCGAGTCGGGCATTGAGTCAGTAGGCGACACCCATATCCGCCTGTCGGCCAAATTCTATCTGGTTGCGATGTTTTTCGTCATCTTCGACGTCGAAGCCCTCTTTTTATACGCATGGGCGACCTCAATCCGTGAAAGCGGCTGGGTCGGCTTTGTGGAAGCCGCAATTTTCATTTTGGTGCTCCTGGCGGGCCTGGTCTATCTGGTACGCATTGGCGCACTCGATTGGGCTCCTGCTCGTCGCCGCGTCGTGGTTAAAACCACCACGATCAGTCACACCAATCCTCACAAGCAGTAAAAGAGAGGCAATAAGATGGACTATACGCTCACCCGCATAGACCCGAACGGTGGTGAGAACGACCGTTATCCTCTGCAAAAGCAGGAAATCGTCAGCGATCCGCTGGAGCAGCACGTTCATCGCAGCGTTTACATGGGCAAACTCGAAAATGCCCTGCACGACATGGTGAACTGGGGGCGTAAAAACTCCCTGTGGCCTTACAACTTCGGCCTCTCTTGTTGTTATGTAGAGATGACGACCTCGTTTACCGCCGTGCATGACGTGGCACGTTTTGGTGCTGAAGTTATGCGCGCCTCACCGCGTCAGGCCGACTTTATGGTGATCGCCGGTACGCCATTTACCAAAATGGCCCCGGTGATTCAGCGTCTGTATGACCAGATGCTGGAGCCGAAATGGGTGATCTCAATGGGTGCCTGCGCGAACTCCGGCGGCATGTATGACATCTATTCCGTGGTGCAGGGCGTGGATAAATTCCTGCCGGTTGATGTGTATATCCCTGGCTGCCCGCCGCGCCCGGAAGCCTATATGCAGGCGCTGCTGCTATTGCAGGAGTCGATTGGCAAAGAGCGTCGTCCGCTGTCGTGGGTGGTTGGCGATCAGGGTGTTTACCGCGCCAACATGCAGTCCGAGCGTGAGAGAAAACGCGGTGAGCGCATTGCGGTCACTAACCTGCGTAGCCCGGACGAAGTGTAAGTTAACCGTATGGATGGCAAAACGCGCCTGCAGCAGAACATCACAATTTAATGCATGGCCCCATCCTGACGCCTTCATTTGAGTGCCTGAGACCAGGCCGGAATGGTGAGTAACGTATGACAGATTTGACCACGCAAGATCTCGCTCAGCCTTCATGGCAAACCCGTGATCACCTTGATGACCCGGTGATCGGCGAGTTGCGTAACCGTTTTGGGCCGGATGCCTTTACCGTTCAGGCGACCCGCACCGGGATTCCGGTGGTCTGGGTGAAGCGTGAACAGCTACTGGAAATCACCGGGTTCCTGCGTAAACTACCCAAGCCCTACGTCATGCTGTATGACCTGCATGGCATGGATGAGCGTTTACGCACCCACCGCGCAGGCCTGCCTGCCGCGGATTTTTCCGTTTTCTATCATCTGCTGTCGATTGAACGCAATCGCGACATCATGCTCAAGGTAGCGTTATCTGAAAATGATATGCACCTGCCGACCCTCACCCGTCTTTTCCCGAATGCCAACTGGTATGAGCGTGAAACCTGGGAGATGTTTGGTGTGACCTTCGATGGTCACCCGCACCTGACCCGCATCATGATGCCGCCGACCTGGGAAGGTCACCCGCTGCGCAAGGATTACCCGGCGCGCGCCACAGAATTTGATCCGTTTACGCTGACCAAACAGAAAGAAGATCTGGAGATGGAGGCGCTGACCTTCAAGCCGGAAGACTGGGGAATGAAGCGCAGTACCGCTAATGAGGACTTCATGTTCCTCAACCTCGGTCCTAACCACCCGTCAGCGCACGGGGCTTTCCGCATCATTCTGCAGCTGGATGGCGAAGAGATTGTCGACTGCGTACCTGACATCGGTTATCACCATCGCGGTGCCGAAAAGATGGGTGAACGTCAGTCGTGGCACAGCTACATTCCTTACACCGACCGCGTCGAGTATCTCGGCGGTTGCGTTAATGAAATGCCTTACGTGCTGGCGGTGGAGAAACTGGCCGGTATCGTGGTGCCGGATCGCGTTAATGTGATCCGCGTGATGCTGTCAGAACTGTTCCGCATCAACAGCCATCTGCTCTACATTTCGACCTTTATTCAGGACGTCGGTGCCATGACGCCGGTGTTCTTTGCCTTTACCGATCGCCAGAAAATTTATGACGTGGTTGAAGCCATTACTGGCTTCCGTATGCACCCGGCCTGGTTCCGCATTGGTGGCGTGGCACACGACCTGCCGAAAGGCTGGGAACGTCTGCTGCGTGACTTCCTTGACTGGATGCCGAAGCGCCTCAAGGAATATGACAAAGCCGCGCTGCGCAACAGCGTGCTGGTGGGTCGTTCCAAAGGGGTTGCCGCGTACAACATGGAAGAAGCGCTGGCGTGGGGCACCACCGGTGCGGGTCTGCGCGCCACCGGTCTCGACTTTGACGTGCGTAAATGGCGTCCGTACTCCGGCTACGAAAACTTCGACTTCGAAATCCCGACCGGTTCAGGCATCAGTGATGCGTACAGCCGCGTCCAGCTGAAGATGGAAGAGATGTGGCAGTCACTGCGTATCCTGGAACAGTGCCTGAACAACATGCCGGAAGGTCCGTTCAAAGCCGATCACCCGCTGACCACGCCGCCGCCGAAAGAACGCACATTGCAGCACATTGAAACGCTGATCACCCACTTCCTGCAGGTCTCGTGGGGCCCGGTAATGCCGGCCAACGAATCCTTCCAGATGATTGAAGCGACCAAAGGGATCAACAGTTACTACCTGACCAGCGACGGCAGCACCATGAGCTACCGCACCCGCGTGCGTACGCCTAGCTTCCCGCATCTGCAGCAGATTCCATCCGTGATCCGTGGCAGCCTGGTATCCGACCTGATCGTATACCTCGGTAGTATCGATTTTGTTATGTCAGACGTGGACCGCTAATTATGCACGATCAACACATTGCCATTAAAACGATCGACCCCAACGAGGTCTTCGTGCTGAGCGCGGAAGAGCATCACGCCATTGAGCACGAAAAACACCACTACGAAGATGCGCGTGCCGCTTCAATCGAAGCGCTGAAGATCGTGCAGAAAGCGCGCGGCTGGGTGCCGGATGGCGCGATCCACGCCATCGCTGAGGTGCTGGGTATTCCGGCCAGTGACGTTGAAGGTGTAGCGACATTTTATAGCCAGATCTTCCGTCAGCCGGTCGGCCGTCATGTGATCCGCTACTGCGACAGCGTTGTCTGTCACATCACCGGTTATCAGGGCATTCAGGCGGCGCTGGAACAGAATCTGAATATCAAACCGGGCCAGACCACAGCGGACGGACGCTTCACGCTGCTGCCAACCTGCTGTCTGGGTAACTGCGATAAAGGGCCAACGATGATGGTGGATGAAGATACCCATGTGCATCTGACGCCAGAAGGCATCGCCACTTTGCTGGAGCAGTATCAATGACATTGAAAACTATCATTCGTACTGCTGAAACCCATCCACTCACCTGGCGGATGCGCGATGACAAGCAGCCGGTGTGGATTGATGAATACCGCAGTAAAAACGGCTATGCCGGTGCTGAAAAAGCGCTTAACAGCATGTCGCCTGATGAAATCGTGGCGGCGGTGAAAGACTCTGGGCTGAAAGGGCGTGGCGGTGCAGGCTTCTCCACCGGGCTGAAGTGGAGCCTGATGCCGAAAGATGAGTCGATGAACATCCGTTATCTGCTGTGTAACGCCGATGAAATGGAGCCAGGCACCTATAAAGACCGCCTGCTGATGGAGCAGATGCCGCACCAGCTGGTGGAAGGGATGCTGATCAGCGCCTTCGCACTCAAGGCTTACCGTGGCTACATCTTCCTGCGCGGCGAATACATTGAAGCGGCGGTGCATCTGCGTCGGGCGATTGCAGAAGCGACCGAAGCGGGCTATCTCGGTAAAAACATTCTCGGCACCGGTTTTGACTTCGAGCTGATTGTTCACACCGGTGCGGGCCGCTATATCTGCGGCGAAGAGACGGCGCTGATTAACTCGCTGGAAGGCCGTCGTGCTAACCCGCGTTCCAAACCGCCGTTCCCGGCGAGCGCGGGCGCATGGGGTAAACCGACCTGCGTCAACAACGTGGAAACGCTGTCAAACGTGCCGGCCATCCTGGCTAACGGCGTCGACTGGTACAAAGGGATCTCGAAAAGCGACGACGCCGGTACCAAGATGATGGGCTTCTCTGGTCGGGTGAAAAATCCTGGCGTCTGGGAACTGCCGTTCGGTATTACCGCACGTGAAATCCTGGAAGATTATGCTGGCGGGATGCGTGACGGACTGCGCTTTAAAGCCTGGCAGCCTGGCGGGGCAGGGACCGACTTCCTGACCGATGAGCACCTGGATCTGCCAATGGAGTTTGCCAGCATTGGTAAAGCGGGCAGCCGTCTGGGTACGGCGCTGGCGATGGCGGTCGATCACGAAATCAATATGGTTTCGCTGGTGCGCAATCTCGAAGAGTTCTTCGCCCGTGAATCGTGCGGCTGGTGTACGCCGTGCCGTGACGGTTTGCCGTGGAGCGTGAAAATTCTGCGTGCGCTGGAGCAGAAACAGGGTCAGCCAGGCGACATCGAAACCTTACTGCAACTCTGCCGTCAGCTCGGTCCGGGTAAAACCTTTTGCGCACACGCGCCGGGTGCGGTTGAGCCGTTGCAGAGTGCGATTAAGTATTTCCGTGAAGAGTTTGAAGCCGGCATGGCGCCGCAGGTGTTCGGTAATACCCGCGCGATTGGCGGGATTCAGCCAAACCTGCTGAAAGCGCGCTGGTAATTCACCGCAGGATACGGAATCAGGCCTGGTGCCGCCGCCCCGACAATCGTCAGTGTGTCGGGGCAAGAATATGATTAACGCTCGTTTCTGACGAGCCTTACGGAAGCATGTCACTATGGCTACAATCCATGTAGACGGTAAAGAGTATGATGTGAACGGAGCGGACAACCTGCTACAGGCGTGTCTCTCTCTGGGCCTTGATATTCCTTATTTTTGCTGGCATCCGGCGCTGGGAAGCGTTGGGGCCTGCCGCCAGTGCGCGGTAAAGCAATTCCAGAATGCCGAAGATACCCGCGGTCGTCTTGTCATGTCCTGCATGACACCGGCTTCTGATGGCACATTTATCTCCATCGATGATGGCGAAGCGAAAGAGTTCCGCGAAAGCGTGGTGGAATGGCTGATGACCAACCATCCGCACGACTGCCCGGTATGTGAAGAGGGCGGTAACTGTCACCTGCAGGATATGACAGTGATGACCGGCCACAGCTTCCGCCGTTATCGCTTCACCAAGCGTACTCACCGCAATCAGGATCTTGGCCCGTTCATTTCCCATGAGATGAACCGCTGTATCGCCTGTTACCGCTGCGTGCGTTACTACAAAGATTATGCTGACGGCAAAGATCTGGGTGTTTACGGTGCGCACGACAACGTCTATTTCGGTCGCCCGGAAGATGGCACGCTGGAGAGCGAATTCTCCGGTAATCTGGTTGAGATCTGCCCGACCGGCGTATTTACCGATAAAACCCACTCCGAACGCTATAACCGTAAATGGGATATGCAGTTTGCGCCGAGTATCTGCCAGCAGTGCAGCGTCGGCTGTAACACCAGCCCGGGTGAGCGTTACGGTGAACTGCGCCGTATTGAGAACCGCTACAACGGCACGGTAAACCACTATTTCCTGTGTGACCGTGGCCGTTTTGGTTATGGCTATGTCAACCGCAAAGATCGTCCTCGTCAGCCAATGCTGCTGCGCGGCAACGACTGGGTGACACTCAACGCAGAACAGGCAGTGAATGCCGGCGCGGATCTGCTGCGTCAGGCGAAAAAAGTGATTGGTATCGGTTCGCCACGCGCCAGCATTGAAAGTAACTTCGCATTGCGTGAACTGGTTGGCGCAGAAAACTTCTCCACCGGTATGCCGGCTGGCGAACAGGCCCGACTGGAACTGATGCTTAAGGTGCTGCGTGAAGGCGGGATCTACACGCCGTCGCTGCGTGAAATCGAAAGCTACGATGCGGTGCTGGTGCTGGGTGAAGATCTGACCCAGGTTGGCGCACGCGTGGCGCTGTCTGTGCGTCAGGCGGTAAAAGGCAAAGCGCGCGACATGGCGGCGGCCCAGAAAGTGGCAGACTGGCAGATTGCGGCGATCCTCAACATCGGTCAGAACGCCAAACATCCGCTGTTTATTACCAACGTTGATGAAACCCGTCTGGATGATATCGCGGCATGGAGCTATCGCGCCCCGGTTGAAGATCAGGCGCGACTCGGTTTTGCCATCGCCAATGCGCTGGATGAAACCGCTCCGGCAGTGACCGACTTCGACAGCAAGCTGAACGGCAAGATGGATGTCATCGTGCAGGCGCTGGCCGGTGCGAAAAAACCGTTAATTATCTCCGGGACCCACTCCGGCAGCAGCGCGATGATCGAAGCGGCAGCCAACGTGGCGAAAGCGCTGAAGGCGCGCGGTGCCGATGTCGGGCTTACGCTGCTGGCGGGACACGCCAACAGCGTAGGTCTTGGCCTGATGGGCGGCAATCCGCTGGAGAGTGCGCTGGAGCAGCTGAGCAGCGGTGAAGCCGATGCGCTGGTTGTGCTGGAAAACGATCTCTATCGTCACGCACCGAAAGCGCTGGTTGATGCGGCACTGGCACAGACCACCAACGTGATTGTGGTCGATCATCAGCGCACCGCCACGCTGGAGAAAGCCGGTCTGGTGTTATCGACCGCCAGCTTCGCCGAAAGTGACGGGACCTCGATTAACCACGAAGGCCGCGCACAGCGTTTCTTCCAGGTTTACGATCCCTCCTACTATGACAACAGCATTGTGATGCTGGAAAGCTGGCGCTGGCTGCATTCGCTGCACAGCACGCTGGAAAGCCGTCACGTCGACTGGACGCAACTGGATCACGTGATTGATGCGGTAGTGAGTCATCTGCCACAGCTGGCCGGCATTAAAGATGCGGCACCGGATGCCAGCTTCCGTATTCGCGGACAGAAACTGTCGCGTTCACCGCACCGTTCCAGTGGCCGTACCGCCGCGCGCGCCAATATCAGCGTGCACGAACCGCGTCAGCCGCAGGATCAGGACACCATGTTTGCCTTCTCGATGGAAGGGAACAACCAGCCAGGCGCACCGCGCTCGCAGATTCCGTTTGCCTGGGCTCCGGGCTGGAACTCGCCGCAGGCGTGGAACAAATTCCAGGTCGAAGTGGGCGGCAAACTACGTAATGGCGATCCGGGCGTCCGCCTGTTTGAAGCCAGCGCAGCCCAGCTGCCATGGTTCAGCAACGTCCCTGCGGCGTTCGTCAGTGAAGCGCAATGGCGCGTGGCCCCGTATTACCAGCTGTTTGGTAGTGAAGAGATGTCACAGCGTTCACCGGTGTTCCAGCAGCGTATGGCGCAGCCGATGCTGGTGATTAACCCGGATGATGCGGCGAAACTGGGCGTCAACAATGGTGCTGCCGTGGAGTTCACCTGTGCCGGTGAAACGGTGCGTCTGCCGGTCCGTTTCTCTGCATCACTGCAGGCGGGACAGATTGGTCTGCCGTTGGGCATGCCGGGCGTACCGCCGTTCCTGGCGAACGGTAAAATCGACAAACTGCAGGAGGCGGCGCAATGAGCTGGTTAACACCGGATGTTATCGACATTCTGCTGGCCATCGGTAAAGCCATCGTCATTCTGCTGGTGGTTGTGGCCTGTGGCGCGTTCATGAGCTTTGCCGAGCGTCGTCTGCTCGGCCTGTTCCAGAACCGTTACGGACCGAACCGGGTAGGCTGGGGCGGCTCGCTGCAGCTGGTAGCGGATATGATCAAAATGTTCTTTAAAGAGGACTGGGTCCCGCCGTTTACCGACCGTTTTATTTTTACCCTGGCACCGGTTATCGCTTTTGTATCGCTGCTGCTGGCATTTGCCATTGTGCCGGTTTCGCCAACCTGGATGGTCACGGACCTGAATATCGGTCTGCTGTTCTTCCTGATGATGGCGGGCCTGGCGGTTTACGCCGTGCTGTTCGCTGGCTGGTCGAGTAACAACAAATACTCGCTGCTGGGTGCGATGCGTGCTTCTGCGCAGACCCTGAGCTACGAAGTGTTTCTCGGACTGTCGCTGATGGGCGTGGTCGCGCAGGCGGGCTCGTTCAACATGAACGATATCGTTAACAGCCAGACCCATTTGTGGAACATCATTCCGCAGTTCTTCGGCTTCGTGACCTTCTGTATTGCGGGCGTTGCGGTGTGTCACCGTCACCCGTTTGACCAGCCGGAAGCGGAACAGGAACTGGCCGATGGTTACCACATCGAATATGCCGGTATGAAGTTCGGCCTGTTCTTCGTCGGCGAATATGTGGCGATTACCACCGTTTCAGCGCTGATTGTGACACTGTTCTTTGGTGGCTGGCATGGCCCATTCCTGCCGCCGTTCATCTGGTTCGCCCTGAAAACGGCGTTCTTTATGATGATGTTCATCCTGATTCGTGCTGCGCTTCCGCGTCCACGCTATGACCAGGTGCTGTCGTTCGGCTGGAAAGTGTGTCTGCCGTTGACGCTGTTGAACCTGCTGGCGACCGCCGCAGTGATTCTCTACACAGCGCAGTAAGGGGTTAACAAATGACTTTAAAAGATATTGTCGTTGGCTTTGGCACGACAGTGCGCAGTATCTGGCTGATTGGCCTGCACGCCTTCGCCAAACGTGAAACGCAGATGTACCCGGAAGAGCCGGTTTATCTGCCACCACGCTATCGCGGCCGCATCGTGTTAACCCGCGATCCGGATGGCGAAGAACGTTGCGTGGCCTGTAACCTGTGCGCCGTGGCCTGTCCGGTCGGCTGTATTTCGTTGCAGAAAGCAGAAACCAAAGATGGTCGCTGGTACCCGGAGTTTTTCCGCATCAACTTCTCACGCTGCATTTTCTGCGGCATGTGTGAGGAAGCCTGTCCGACCACGGCGATTCAGCTGACGCCCGATTTTGAACTGGGTGAGTTCAAGCGTCAGGATCTGGTGTATGAGAAGGACGATCTGCTGATCTCGGGTCCGGGTAAATATCCGGAATACAACTTCTACCGCATGGCGGGTATGGCGATTGACGGTAAAGATAAGGGCGAAGCGGAAAATGAAGCCAAGCCTATCGACGTCAAAGGCTTATTACCTTAAGGAGCAAGGCATGGAATTTGCGTTTTATCTTTGCGGGCTGGTGGCGGTGCTGACGACGTTGCGCGTCATTACCCACACTAATCCGGTACATGCGTTGCTGTACCTGATCATTTCGCTGCTGTCGATTGCGGGCGTCTTCTTCTCGATGGGTGCCTATTTTGCCGGCGCGCTGGAGATCATCGTCTACGCCGGTGCGATTATGGTGCTGTTCGTCTTCGTGGTGATGATGCTGAACCTGGGCAAACAGACGGAGAAGCAGGAACGCGAATGGTTGAGTCCGTCACTGTGGATTGGACCTGGCCTGGTGTCGCTGCTGCTGCTGGTGGTGATGGTTTACGCCATCCTCACCGCCAACGATCAGGGCATTGACGGCACCATTATCGACGCGAAAGCGGTCGGTATCAGCCTGTTTGGTCCTTACGTGCTGGCGGTGGAACTGGCTTCCATGCTGCTGCTGGCGGGTCTGGTGGTGGCGTTTCACGTCGGTCGTGAAGATCGTCAGGGTGAAGTGCTCAGCAACCGCGTTTCTGACGCCGCGCAAGCGAAAAAGGAGAATGCATGATCCCGTTACAACATGGATTGATACTTGCTGCCGTGCTGTTCGTCCTCGGACTGACTTCGCTGGTGATCCGCCGCAACCTGCTGTTTATGCTGATCGGCCTTGAGATCATGATCAACGCCGCCGCGTTAGCGCTGGTGGTGGCCGGGAGTTACTGGGGTCAGGCCGATGGACAGGTAATGTATATCCTGGCGATCAGCCTGGCCGCAGCCGAAGCCAGTATTGGCCTGGCGCTGCTGCTCCAGCTCTATCGTCGTCGTCAGACGCTGAACATTGACACTGTGAGCGAGATGCGCGGATGAATCTTCTCTATTTAACAGTACTGTTTCCGCTAATCGGCTTCCTGCTGTTAGCGTTTTCCCGTGGTCGCTGGTCAGAAAACCTGTCGGCCGCGATTGGTATGGGATCGGTAGGACTGGCAGCGCTGACCACGGTGATGGTCGGCGTCGACTTCTTCGCCAACGGTCAGCAGGCTTATACTCAGGCGCTCTGGACCTGGATGCATGTCGGCAACTTTGACATGAAGGTCAATCTGACCCTGGACGGCCTGTCACTGACCATGCTGTCAGTAGTCACCGGTGTCGGTTTCTTTATCCACATGTTCGCCTCCTGGTACATGCGCGGTGAAGAGGGTTACTCGCGTTTCTTCGCCTATACCAACCTGTTTATCGCCAGCATGGTGGTTCTGGTGCTGGCCGATAACCTGATGCTGATGTATCTCGGCTGGGAAGGGGTAGGGCTCTGCTCTTACCTGCTGATCGGCTTCTACTACAGCAATCCGGACAACGGCAAAGCGGCGATGAAAGCGTTCATCATCACCCGTGTCGGCGATGTGTTTCTGGCGTTCGCGCTGTTCATTCTCTACAACGAACTGGGCACGCTGAACTTCCGCGAGATGATGGAACTGGCACCGGCGCACTTTGCCGCAGACAACCACATGCTGCAGTGGGCGACGCTGATGCTGCTGGGTGGCGCGGTCGGTAAATCGGCACAGCTGCCATTACAGACCTGGCTGGCCGATGCGATGGCCGGTCCGACACCGGTTTCGGCACTGATTCACGCCGCGACCATGGTGACCGCGGGTGTCTATCTGATTGCCCGTAGTCACGGTCTGTTCCTGCTGACGCCGGAAGTGCTGCATCTGGTCGGCATTATCGGGGCGATTACCCTGGTACTGGCTGGCTTCGCCGCACTGGTGCAAACCGATATCAAACGCGTACTCGCTTACTCCACCATGAGCCAGATTGGCTACATGTTCCTGGCGCTGGGCGTCCAGGCGTGGGATGCGGCGATTTTCCACCTGATGACGCACGCCTTCTTTAAAGCGTTACTGTTCCTCTCCTCCGGTTCAGTGATTCTGGCCTGCCATCACGAGCAGAACATCTTTAAGATGGGCGGCCTGCGTAAGAGCATCCCGCTGGTTTACACCTGCTTCCTGGTGGGCGGCGCGGCACTGGCGGCACTGCCGCTGATTACCGCAGGCTTCTACAGTAAAGATGAGATCCTGTTTGGCGCACTGGCTAACGGTCACATCAACCTGATGGTTGCCGGCCTGGTGGGCGCTTTCCTGACCTCAATCTACACCTTCCGCATGATCTTCATCGTGTTCCACGGCGAAGAGAAAATTCATGCGCATGCCGGTAAAGGCATTACCCATCATCTGCCACTGATTGTCCTGCTGCTGCTCTCTACCTTCATCGGCGCGCTGATTACGCCGCCACTGGCTGGCGTGCTGCCGGCCAATGAATTTGGTGAAGCGGGTAAAGTGGGACTGGAAATCACCTCTGGCGTGGTCGCTATCGTCGGCATTCTGATTGCTGCCGCGTTGTGGCTGGGCAAACGTGAGCTGGTAACGAAGATCGCCAACAGCGCACCGGGCCGTTTCTTCGGTACCTGGTGGTTCGCGGCCTGGGGTTTCGACTGGCTCTACGACAAAGTGTTCGTCAAACCTTACCTCGGTATCGCGTGGCTGCTGAAACGCGATCCGCTGAATGCCCTGATGAACCTGCCTGCGCTGTTCTCACGTATCGCCAATAAAGGTCTGGTGGTGAGTGAAAACGGGTATCTGCGCTGGTATGTCGCGTCAATGAGTGTCGGTGCCGTAGTGGTGCTGGCCCTGATGCTGGTGATTTAAAGATTGATGAGCGGGGCAGGTTGTTTAACTTGCCCATTGAGAATGTCAAAAGTTGTCTCAGGTAAGGGCGTTATCGTCGACGTCAGTTTCATCACCGCCAGCGCACAGCAACCGGAGCATACTAAAGTATGTGAGGATTGCGAGCACTGCCGGGGATGAAACTGGCGAGTAAGATAGCCCGAACATAGACAAAAAAAAGGGAAGTGTGCCGTGTTATTACCTTGGCTAATTATCATACCCTTCGTCGGTGGTCTGATTTGCTGGCTGACCGAGCGCCTTGGCGCGAAGGTGCCACGCTGGATCGCGCTGATTACCATGGGGCTGACGTTGGCGCTTTCGCTGCAACTCTGGTTGCAGGGAGGCTATTCACTGACGCAGGCAGCGGGCATTCCGCAGTGGCAGTCAAGTTTCTCCGTACCCTGGATTCCACGCTTCGGCATCAGTTTCCATGTCGCCATCGACGGTCTGTCGCTGCTGATGGTAGTGCTGACCGGCCTGCTCGGCCTGATGGCGGTGCTCTGCTCCTGGAATGAGATTTCAAAGTATCAGGGCTTTTTCCACCTGAATCTGATGTGGATTCTGGGTGGCGTGATCGGGGTGTTCCTTGCCATCGATATGTTCCTGTTCTTCTTCTTCTGGGAAATGATGCTGGTGCCGATGTACTTCCTCATCGCGCTCTGGGGTCATAAAGCCTCTGACGGTAAAACCCGTATTACTGCCGCCACCAAATTCTTCATCTATACCCAGGCGTCAGGTCTGGTGATGCTGATTGCGATTCTGGGACTGGTTTTCGTCCACTACAACGCCACCGGCGTCTGGACCTTTAACTACGAACAGCTGCTGAAAACGCCGATGTCGAGCGGTGTCGAGTATCTGCTGATGCTGGGCTTCTTTATCGCTTTCGCGGTAAAAATGCCGGTGGTACCGCTGCATGGCTGGCTGCCGGATGCGCACAGCCAGGCGCCAACCGCCGGTTCGGTGGATCTGGCTGGTATTCTGCTGAAGACCGCGGCTTACGGTTTACTGCGCTTCAGCCTGCCGCTGTTCCCGAACGCCTCTGCCGAGTTTGCGCCGATTGCCATGTGGTTAGGCATCATCGGTATTTTCTACGGTGCCTGGATGGCGTTCTCTCAGACCGATATTAAACGTCTGATCGCTTACACCTCGATCTCCCACATGGGCTTTGTACTGATTGCGATCTACACCGGCAGCCAGCTGGCGTTCCAGGGTGCGGTGATACAGATGATCGCGCACGGCCTGTCAGCCGCCGCACTCTTCATCCTGTGTGGTCAGCTGTATGAGCGTCTGCATACCCGTGACATGCGTCAGATGGGCGGTTTGTGGTCCCGGATTAAATGGATACCAGGCCTGTCGCTGTTCTTTGCTGTGGCTAACCTCGGGATGCCGGGCACCGGTAACTTCGTCGGCGAATTTATGATTCTGACCGGCAGCTTCCAGGTGGTGCCGGTGATTATCGTCATCGCGACCTTTGGTCTGGTGTTCGCCTCGGTCTACTCGCTGGTGATGATGCAGCGCGCTTACTACGGCGAAGCGAAATCTAAAGATCCGCTGCCGGGCATGTCGCCGCGTGAGTTTCTGACTATCGGGGTACTGGTGGTGCTGCTGGTGCTGCTGGGCGTCTATCCACAGCCGATTCTGGATACTTCGCACGCTGCCATGAGCAATATTCAGCAGTGGTTTACCGCTTCAATTTCAACTACAAGGCCGTAATTCGCCATGACAATAACTCCTCAACAATTGATCGCGTTGCTGCCGCTGTTAATCGTCGGATTGACGGTGGTGGTTGTGATGCTGTCCATTGCCTGGCGACGCAACCACTTCGTTAACGCCACGCTAACGGTGGTGGGCCTGAACCTGGCGCTGCTGTCACTCTACTTTGTCGGCCAGGTCGGGGCGATGGATGTCACACCGCTGCTGCGGGTTGATGGCTATTCCATCTTTTATACCGCGCTGGTTGTACTGGCGAGTCTGGCAACCTGTACCTTTGCTTATCCATGGCTGACGGATTTCCCCGACAACAAAGATGAGTTCTATCTGCTGGTGCTGATTGCGGCACTCGGTGGCATCGTGCTGGCCAGCGCTAACCATCTGGCCGCGCTGTTCATCGGCATTGAGCTGCTGTCACTGCCGCTGTTTGGTCTGATCGGCTACGCCTTCCGGCAGAAACGTTCACTGGAAGCGGCACTGAAATATACCATCCTGTCGGCGGCGGCTTCGTCGTTCCTGCTGTTTGGTATTGCGCTGATTTACGCTGATTCCGGTAACCTCAGCTTTGTGACGCTTGGCAAGAGCCTGACCGACAGCATGATTCAGGAGCCGCTGCTGCTGGTGGGCCTGGGCATGATGATTATCGGTCTCGGCTTTAAACTGTCGCTGGTGCCGTTCCATCTCTGGACGCCCGATGTTTATCAGGGTGCGCCTGCGCCGGTTTCTACTTTCCTGGCGACTGCCAGCAAAATTGCGATTTTCGGCGTGATCATGCGTCTGTTCATGTATGCACCGGTGACAGATAGTGAAGCGGTGCGGACCGTGCTGGGCGTGATTGCATTCGTCTCGATCCTGTTCGGTAACCTGATGGCGATTTCACAGAGCAACATCAAGCGTCTGCTGGGTTACTCTTCAATCGCTCACCTCGGTTACCTGCTGGTAGCGCTGATTGCAGTGAAAGATCATCAGCTGTCGCTGGAAACAGCCGGGGTTTATCTGGCCGGTTACCTGTTCAGCAGCCTCGGCGCGTTTGGCGTGGTGAGTCTGATGTCCAGCCCGTACCGTGGCCCGGACGCCGATTCGCTTTACTCCTATCGCGGTCTGTTCTGGCATCGTCCGATCCTGTCAGCCGTGATGACGGTGATGATGCTGTCACTGGCCGGTATCCCGATGACACTCGGCTTTATCGGTAAATTCTACGTTATCGCCTCGGGCGTCAGTGCACACCTGTGGTGGCTGACCGGTGCCGTGGTCGCGGGCAGTGCGATTGGTCTTTACTACTATCTGCGCGTTACGGTGAGCCTCTACCTCAGCCCGCCGGAACTGCATACCCGCGATACGCCGGCTAACTGGGCCTTTACCGCTGGCGGCGTGGTGGTGCTGATCTCAGCGATTCTGGTGCTGCTGTTAGGGGTCTACCCGCAGCCGCTGATTACGCTGGTGCAGATGGCCCAGCCGCTGATGTAAGTTCGACCCTTACCGAACAATCAGGCCTGCGGGCCTGATTTTTTTTGCCTGTAATTTACCTGCCGCGCGGCGGGGATCTGTTTCGCCACAGGCTGATCCGCTAAAGTGAACAAGCTGACAAGGAGAAAGTATGGACATAATCTGGCGGGATAAACATCATCGTGACCTGACCACCACCGAGCTGTATGCGCTGCTGGCACTGCGCTGTGCAGTGTTTGTGGTTGAACAGCAGTGCGTCTATCTGGATGTGGATGGGCAGGATTTGCAGGGTGACAACCGTCATCTGCTGGGGATGCACAATAACCAGCTGGTCGCCTATGCGCGGCTGCTGGCCCCGGTTGATACGTCCAGCCCGGTAAAGATCGGCCGGGTGATTGTGTCAGATAGCGTGCGAGGCGCCCGGCTGGGCAACCGCCTGATGACTGAGGCGCTGGCGAGCTGCCAGCAGCACTGGCCGGGACGGGATCTGTTTCTCTCCGCGCAGGCGCATCTGCAGGCGTTCTATAGCCAGCACGGCTTTGTACCGATCGGTGAGACTTACCCCGAAGATGGCATTCCGCACATTGATATGCAGAAAGCCGCCACGACAGGATAAAAAAAGGCGAGGCCAGTGCCTCGCCTTACGGACTTAGCCCGGCGTCATCTGCCGGTCATCAACATATTTGCGCTGGTCCGGTGCCGGCGGGAAGTACTGATAAAGCCAGGTTTCGCTAAGGGTCTCCTCCTTGCTGCGCAGGAACAGACGCATCTCCACCGGCTGGGTGGAGTCACTGTTCGGATACCAGTCAAACAGAATACGGTAGCCTTTCAGCGGATCCACGTAGAGGATCTCAACCTGCTTCACGCTGCCGGAAGAAACGGTGATCACCGGTTCAATCCCTTTCGGCGCGGCAGCCTGCAGATCGCCACCAATAAAGTCGATGGCAAAGCGGCGACACCAGGTTTCCGGGAAGTGCTCGCCCGGAGCCCAGCCTTCCGGGAAGCCGCCAATACCGGTACGGGTGGCATCGACGCGCGCCAGACCGCTGCGAACCGGCGGCAGACCACTCCAGTAGAGCTTGTAGGAGAAGTTCAGCTCGCTGCCTGCCTTCACCGGCTCAGCCGGCTGCCAGAAGCAGACGATGTTATCCAGCGTCTCTCCGGTGGTGGGGATCTCCATCAAATTGATCGCGCCTTTACCCCATTTACCGACCGGCTCCACCCACAGGCTTGGGCGTTTGTCATACCAGCCAATCACATCCTGATAATCTTTGAAGTCGTGATTAAGCTGCAACAGACCAAAACCGCGCGGGTTCTCGTCTTCATAAGCATTAAACTGCAGACGCTGTGGGTTGTTGAGCGGACGGGCAATCCATTCGCCTTTTCCGGTCCACATCGCCAGCCGATCGGAGTCATGAATCTGTGGATGGTAGGTGTTGCACATGCGGCGTTCGTTGGTGCCACAGCTGAACATGCTGGTCATCGGCGAGATGCCGATCTGGCGGATCTCTTTACGGGCAAACAGGTGGTTTTCCACTTCCATCACCACGCGTTTCTCTTCGCAGTGGATGATGAACTTGTAGGCGCCGGTCAGGCTGGCACCATCCAGTAAGGCGTAACAGGTGAAGGTGGTGTCTTCCGCTTTCGGGGTTTCAAACCAGAAGGCGGTGAAATCCGGGAACTCTTCCTGGCCATTGCTGAAGGTGTTAACGGCCACGCCACGCGCCGATAAACCGTACTGGAAGGTGTCATCCACGGCACGGAAGTAGCTGGCACCCAGGAAGGAGACGATGTCGCGACGCGCCAGTTCCGGCTTTTAAACGCCCGGAAACCGGCGAAGCCGAGATCGGTTTTTCCTTCCAGCTGTTGCGTATCAACGTGCGCATTGTTGTAGTTGAACAGCTCAGGTCGGAAGTGAATTTCGCGCGCCTGGCGGCTTTCACCATCAACCGAGAACATGCGGATACGCCGTTTGAAGCCCATGCCGACGTGGAAGAACTGGACGTCAAGTTCACGGTCGGGAATGTTGTTCCACAGTGAATGGCTGGCGTCATACTGAATTTCGTTATAGGCCTGCGGCGTCAGCGTGGCCAGCGTTTGGGGCAGCGCGCCGGGCGCACCACTCCAGGGTTGTTTCGCCAGCGCGGCTGCATTCTTCTTCAATACGTCGAAATCGAAGCGTACTGCGGTTCCGTCAGCAATGCCATCTTCTGCCCAGGCGGATTGCGCAAACAGCGTTGACAGGCCGGTCATGCCGCTGACGGCGGAGAAGGCCATTGACGCTTTCATAAACATTCTTCGATTCATGCCAGAGATCATTCCTTAGCTGTTCGAGTTTGTCGTGACTGTCGTGCGGGATGCACTTTCATGGCCCGATAATCACAGGCAACAGGAGGATACGACAGTCCGGTTACGGTAAAATTCACTCCGAAGAAAATTTATCAGATTAATCAAAGAAGCGAAGCGAAATTCGGTGTTTGCCCCTGCGTCTTACACTTCTTTGCGAAAGCGTAGCGGATATCCCGGCGATTTGTCTGGCGTTAGCAAATGAAATATCAGGTGATTCCTGGGGCGGTAAAACGGCAGAGCGCCAGATTGTGGCTATAGTTAAGGGACTGCTTTGCAATTCACACGGAGGAAATGATGGTAAATCAGACTGATCAATTCGAAACCAACCTCGATGACGATATTACGCTGCTGACCGAAACGCTGGAAGAAGTGCTGAAGTCTTCAGGCGATCCGGCGGATCAAAAATATATCGAGCTTAAAACCAAAGCGGAACAGGCGCTGCATGACGTTAAAGCCCGTGTCAGCCAGGCGTCCGACAGCTATTACTATCGTGCTAAACAAGCGGCCTACCGTGCCGATGATTACGTGCATGAGAAACCGTGGCAGGGAATCGGTATCGGCGCCACTGCCGGTCTGGTGCTCGGCCTGCTGCTGGCGCGTCGCTAATCATCCAGACGGTACCCTGACAGCACAGTGATGATAAAAACGGCGGGCGATCCCCGCCGTTTTCGTTGCCGTTTTTGCCGCGCCACGCTGAAAGCCGTTATCAGCGAAACTCCCATCGTGCCACCGGCGCGCGACTTCTCCGCGGTCACACCCTCAGCCAGACTCCTTCTGTTCAGTCCCGCCTGCGTTCAGCGGGGATTGATGCTGATTGTGTTTTAGCCGCGGACTTCCTACAGTAAAGCGACCGGCATAAGGAGAACCAACGTGATCAGAGTCGAGATGCTTTCAACCGGGGATGAGGTGCTGCATGGCCAAATCGTCGATACCAATGCGGCCTGGCTGGCCGATATTTTATTCCAGCAGGGATTACCGATGACCAGCCGCACCACGGTGGGCGATGCCCTTGATTCGCTGGTGAGCACGCTCCAGGCGCGCAGTCATGAGGCGGATGTGCTGATCGTCAATGGCGGGCTGGGACCCACCAGTGACGATCTCAGCGCGCTGGCCGCCGCGCAGGCCTGCGGTGTCGAGCTGGAGCTGCAAACGGACTGGCTGGAACAGATGGAAGCCTGGTTTGCCAGCCGCGGACGAGTAATGGCGGCCAGTAATCGGAAACAGGCGGAGATCCCGGCGAATGCCGAACTGATTGATAATCCGGTCGGCACCGCCTGCGGCTTTGCCCTGCAGTTGAATCGCTGCTGGATGTTTTTTACCCCCGGCGTGCCGTCTGAATTCAAAGTGATGGTCGAGCAGCAGATCATTCCGCGTCTGAAAGCGAAGTTTTCCCCGCCTGAACCGCCGCTCTGTCTGCGTCTGACCACTTTTGGTCGTGGCGAAAGCGATCTGGCCGCGGAGCTTGAGCCACTGGCGTTACCGGAAGGGGTGGTAATGGGTTACCGCTCTTCAATGCCGATCATTGAGATCAAACTCACCGGCCCTGCCAGCCAGCGCGTGGCGATGGAACAGGTATGGCAGCAGGTGCGCCTGCAACTGGCAGAATGCACTATCTTTGAAGGTACGGAGGGGCTGCCGGCGCTGCTGGCACGTGAGCTGGAGCAGCGCGGTGAGCAGCTGGCGGTGAGTGAGCAATACACCGCCGGGCTGCTCTACTGGCAACTGGCAGCTGCCGGCGTGCCGCTGCGTGGCGCTGACATCTTTCCACCCCAACAGGAGACGCTGGAGCAGCAGGTGACCCGCACCCGCGAACTTGCTGCACAGCAGCAGGCAGCGCTGGCGCTTTCTATTGGCAGCCTGGAACAGGAAGAGATTTCAGTGGCGCTGCATACGCCGGATGGCAGTGTTGGTCAGCGCGTAAAATTCAGCACCGGTCGCCATAACCTGGAGACGCGGCAGAAGGTGGTGGCGATGATGGCGATGAACATGCTGCGCCGCTGGTTACACGGCAGTGAAGTCAGCACCGGTCACGGCTGGATTGATGTGGTTGAAACCGTCAGGCAGTGATATCAGTGAAAACAAAACGGGCGCCTGAGGCGCCCGTCCTGGATGTGACTGCGAATTAACCCCATACAGCGTCATTCTCGCAGCAATAAATTAGCTCAAAGCGCAGGGAACACGGGCAGAAGAGAAAAGCGTCCCGCGCCATGGACGGCGCGGGCCGAGCTGTCAGGGGTGACGCTTTTGCGTCTTTCCGATCTGACCGTGTTCCCTAAGCTGACTCGATCTCACAGCAAATCAAGCCAGACTTATTCCACCTCAGTTATAACTCAAGCTCAATCTCACCTTTGGCTTTACAGCAGCAGGGCAGGATCTCATCCTGCTGCACAAAGGCCAGCGGCCGCTGTGGGTAATGCACTTCGCCTTTCAGTAGCCGCATCCGGCAGGAGCCGCAGTAACCTTCGCGGCACTGAAACTCCACGCAGAGATTGTTGGCTTCCAGCAGCGTCAGCAGATTGGTATGCTCGTCTGTGCATTCCAGCCGGGTGCCGGAACTGCGCAGAATCACAACGTCGCGGCTCATGATTAGAGCTGGAAATCGTCGAAGTCGTTCTCGCCCACTTCTGAATCGATCTGACCGACCAGATAGGAGCTGACCTCCACTTCCTGCGGCGCAACCTGAACGTTGTCAGAGACCAGCCAGGAGTTAATCCATGGGATTGGGTTTGAGCGCGTCTGGAACGGCAAATCAAGGCCAACAGCCTGCATACGGATATTGGTGATGTACTCAATGTACTGGCAGAGAATATCTTTGTTCAGGCCGATCATCGAACCGCCGCTGAACAGATATTCTGCCCACTCTTTTTCCTGCAGTGCGGCTTTCTTAAACAGCTCGAAGCACTCTTCACGGCACTCTGCCGCAATCTCTTTCATCTCCGGATCGTCTTCACCGCTACGCAGCAGGTTCAGCATGTGCTGGGTGCCGGTCAGGTGCAGCGCTTCATCGCGGGCGATCAGCTTGATGATTTTGGCATTGCCTTCCATCAGCTCACGCTCGGCGAACGCGAATGAACAGGCGAAGCTGACATAGAAACGGATCGCTTCCAGCGCATTGACACTCATCAGGCAGATATAGAGTTGCTTCTTCAGGGCGCGCAGGCTGACCACAACCTGTTTACCGTTGACCTGATGGGTGCCTTCGCCCAGCAGATGCCAGTAGTTGGTCATCTCAATCAGATCATCGTAATAGCGTGAGATATCCTGGGCACGGGCCAGAATCTGCTCATTGGTGACGATATCGTCAAACACCACCGCCGGGTCATTCACGATGTTGCGGATGATGTGGGTATAAGAGCGCGAGTGGATGGTCTCAGAGAACGCCCAGGTTTCGATCCAGGTTTCCAGCTCAGGAATGGAGATCAGCGGCAGCAGCGCCACGTTCGGGCTACGACCCTGAATCGAGTCCAGCAGGGTCTGATACTTCAGGTTGCTGATGAAGATGTGTTTTTCGTGGTCCGGCAGCGCCTGATAGTCGATGCGATCGCGTGACACATCCACCTCTTCCGGACGCCAGAAGAAGGAGAGCTGCTTTTCGATTAGCTTTTCAAAGATGTCATATTTCTGCTGGTCGAAGCGCGCCACGTTTACCGACTGACCGAAAAACATCGGCTCTTTCAGCTGGTCATTTTTGTTCTGTGAGAAAGTGGAGTAAGCCATAAAAAAATGTCCAAAAGTAGACGAAGCGAAGCCGCCCCGTGAAAGGAGTGGGGCGGGAGTCTCTCCCGCCCGCCCGTTAGATCTTACATGCGCCGCTTTCGCAGCCATCATCCTGGATAGAAGGGGCCAGGTCATCCTGTGCATCTTCCGCACCGTCACGGGTGTTCTGGTAGTAGAGCGTTTTCACGCCAAACTTGTACGCCGTTAGCAGATCTTTCAGCAGCTGCTTCATCGGCACTTTGCCGTTGGCGAAGCGCGACGGATCGTAGTTGGTGTTAGAGGAGATCGCCTGGTCGATAAACTTCTGCATCAGACCCACCAGTTGCAGGTAACCGTCATTGTTCGGCATTTCCCACAGCAGTTCGTACTGGTCTTTCAGACGCTCATACTCCGGCACCACCTGACGCAGAATGCCATCTTTCGAGGCTTTAATGCTGATGTGGCCGCGCGGCGGTTCAATGCCGTTAGTGGCATTGGAGATCTGCGATGAGGTCTCAGACGGCATCAGTGCAGAGAGCGTTGAGTTACGCAGGCCGTGCGTTTTAATCTCTTCACGCAGGCTTTCCCAGTCCAGGTGCAGCGGCTCGTTGCTGATGGTATCGAGATCTTTCTTGTAGGTGTCGATCGGCAGAATGCCCTGCGCATAGGTGGTTTCGTTGAACCACGGGCAGGCACCTTGCTCTTTCGCCAGCGCATTGGAGGCTTTCAGCAGGTAATACTGAATGGCTTCAAAGGTTTTATGGGTCAGGCCATTAGCGCTGCCATCGGAGTAACGCACACCATGTTTCGCCAGGTAGTAAGCGTAGTTGATCACGCCGATACCCAGGGTACGACGACCCATTGCACCACGTTTAGCCGCCGGGATCGGGTAGTCCTGATAATCGAGCAGCGCATCGAGCGCACGTACCGCCAGGGTCGCCAGCTCTTCCAGATCGTCCAGGCTTTCAATCGCGCCAAGGTTGAAGGCTGACAGCGTACACAGGGCGATCTCACCGTTTTCGTCGTTCACATCTTCCAGTGGCTTGGTCGGCAGTGCGATCTCAAGGCAGAGGTTAGACTGGCGAACCGGCGCGATGCTGGCGTCAAACGGGCTGTGGGTGTTGCAGTGATCGACGTTCTGAATGTAGATACGGCCGGTAGAAGCACGTTCCTGCATCATCAGTGAGAACAGGTCGACCGCTTTGACCCGCTGCTTACGGATGCTCTGGTCCTGCTCATATTTAGTGTAGAGACGCTCAAACTCATCCTGATCGGCGAAGAACGCATCATACAGGCCTGGCACATCAGACGGGCTGAACAGGGTGATATCTTCCCCTTTCAGCAGGCGCTGATACATCAGCTTGTTGAGCTGCACGCCGTAGTCCATGTGACGCACGCGGTTACCTTCTACGCCACGGTTGTTTTTCAGTACCAGCAGGCTTTCGATTTCCAGATGCCACATCGGGTAGAACAGCGTCGCTGCGCCGCCGCGTACACCGCCCTGAGAACAGGACTTCACCGCTGTCTGGAAGTGCTTATAGAACGGGATACAGCCGGTATGGAACGCTTCACCGCCACGGATTGGACTACCCAGCGCACGGATACGACCGGCGTTGATGCCGATACCGGCGCGCTGAGAAACATATTTCACAATCGCGCTGGAGGTGGCGTTGATCGAGTCCAGGCTGTCGCCGCATTCAATCAGTACGCAGGAGCTGAACTGACGCGTTGGCGTGCGCACGCCGGACATGATCGGCGTCGGCAATGAGATTTTGAAGGTCGAGATCGCATCGTAGAAGCGCTTGATGTAATCCATACGCGTTTCGCGCGGATAGCCAGAGAACAGGCAGGCAGCGACCAGGATATAGAGGAACTGCGCACTCTCGTAGATTTCGCCCGAGACGCGGTTCTGCACCAGGTATTTACCTTCCAGCTGCTTCACGGCGGCGTAGGAGAAGTTCATGTCACGCCAGTGGTCGAGGAACTCGTCCATCTGAGCAAACTCTTCTTCGCTGTAATCTTCCAGCAGGTGACGGTCATATTTGCCCATGCCGACCATTTTAACGACCTGGTCATACAGCTTCGGTGGCTCAAACTGGCCATACGCTTTTTTGCGCAGATGGAAGATCGCCAGGCGTGCGGCGAGGTACTGATAATCCGGGGCATCGCGAGAGATGAGGTCTGCTGCGGCCTTGATGATGGTCTCATGAATGTCAGACGTTCTGATGCCATCATAGAACTGAATGTGGGAGCGCAGCTCCACCTGCGATACTGAGACGTTGTTCAGCCCTTCGGCTGCCCAGTCCAGTACACGGTGAATTTTGTCGAGATCAATGCGCTCCTGGCGGCCATCGCGTTTAGTAACGAGCAGACTTTGGTTCATGTCGCGTTTTTACCTTTGCGTGAGTATCCAAAAATTAAAAGAAATCCCGGTTTATACACAGCATATTCATTGTGAATAATATGTGGATAAACACAACATCTAGGGGGTTTGGGCTAAAGCCATAACTATATGGGGGCATATTTTAGTATTTTACTGCCGCTTAACAAGAGGAAAAAATGATGTCTGGAGGGGTTGTAATTTCTGCGAAATTTCTTAGCCCGCGTCTTATAAGGCTCGCCATCATGTCAACCGGATCCCACTTTTTTTTCTTAATTTGATCGGGCGCGTATTTCTTATTCAATCCGCTCTGCCAGGCCTGAGAAAGGGTGAAAAATCGCCAAAATCCGCTACCCGCGCTTCTGCTGGCAGTCGAACACGCGATGCGCATCTGGGTCAGCCAGTACCGGTTCAGTCTAACCCGTTGGCCGATAACAGAATGGTGCCCCCGGCGGTGGAGCAACCCGCTACGCGGTAGCCGCCTGGCTGCCGATGAACGGATAATAAAGGAGGGCGGGAAGCGGTGACGGCGCCAGCAGATGAAAGCTGCTGACGCTTGATCCTGCGGCGAGGCCCGTGCGCTATCCGCCGGGCCGCGTGACTCAGACCGCGCGGTGGGTATGCACCATATAGTTGACGTCGGTACCCGGTGCCAGCTTAAAGCGGTTGGTGACGGGGTTGTAGTGCAGGCCGATGATGTGGCGTTCACGCAGCGCGGTTTCATCTACCCAGCCCAGCAGCTCGGAGGGACGGATAAACTTCTTCACGTCGTGGGTGCCGCGCGGCACCATGCGCAGCACATATTCAGCGCCAAACACCGCCAGCAGCCAGGCTTTCGGGTTGCGGTTAAGGGTAGAGAAGAAGACTTCGCCACCGGGCTTGACCAGCTGCGCGCAGGCGTGAACCACCGAGCGCGGATCGGGCACATGCTCCAGCATCTCCATGCAGGTCACCACATCATATTTTCCGGCGTGCTGTTCCGCGTGCGCTTCCACCGTCTGCTGGACATAGTCGAGCGTGACGCCGCTCTCCTGGGCATGCAGGCGCGCCACGGCCAGTGGTTCAGCGCCCATATCCAGTCCGGTGACGATAGCACCTTCACGCGCCATGCTTTCCGCTAAGATGCCGCCGCCACAGCCGACGTCGAGCACGGTTTTACCAAACAGACCGTTGCTGTGTTGGGCGATATAGCCCAGCCGCAGCGGGTTGATCCGGTGCAACGGTTTAAATTCACCCTCCAGATCCCACCAGCGCGAGGCCACGGCCTCAAATTTGGCAATTTCCTGCGCATCGACGTTCTGCTGATGATTCTGCGGTTGTGCATTCATTGAATCGTAACTCCTGACAAAATGTGCCATCAGTATAAACGCTTAACCGGTTATGGCACACCTTTCAGGCGCAAGGAAAAGCGGCTGAAATCGGTGGTTAACGTTCACCAGAGCATTGCAGTGTGATATACTTTCGCACCTTTAAAATCCGGGATTAAGTAGAGGGATAGCGGCTCCATGAGCGACCTTGCGAGAGAAATTACACCGGTCAATATCGAAGAAGAGTTAAAGAATTCTTACCTCGATTACGCCATGTCGGTCATCGTTGGCCGAGCTTTACCCGATGTGCGTGACGGCCTGAAGCCGGTGCATCGTCGCGTACTCTTTGCGATGAGCGAACTGGGTAACGACTGGAACAAACCCTATAAAAAATCTGCCCGCGTCGTGGGTGACGTTATCGGTAAATATCACCCGCATGGTGATTCCGCCGTTTACGACACCATTGTACGTATGGCCCAGCCTTTCTCCCTGCGTTACATGCTGGTGGACGGTCAAGGCAACTTCGGCTCCATCGACGGTGACTCCGCTGCGGCGATGCGTTATACCGAAGTCCGCATGTCCAGAATCGCCCACGATCTGTTAGCTGACCTGGAAAAAGAGACCGTCGATTTTGTCCCTAACTACGACGGCACTGAGCAGATCCCTGAAGTTCTGCCGACCAAAATTCCCAACCTGCTGGTTAACGGTTCCTCCGGTATCGCCGTGGGGATGGCAACCAATATTCCGCCGCATAACCTGCGCGAAGTGATCAACGGCTGCCTGGCCTACATTGAAGATGAGAACATCAGCATTGAAGGGCTGATGGAGCACATTCCGGGACCCGATTTCCCGACCGCTGCCATCATCAATGGTCGTCGTGGCATTGAAGAAGCCTACCGTACCGGGCGCGGCAAAATTTATATCCGTGCGCGTGGCGAAGTGGAAGCGGACGCTAAAACCGGCCGTGAGACCATCATCATTCATGAGCTGCCTTACCAGGTTAACAAGGCGCGTCTGATTGAGAAAATCGCCGAGCTGGTGAAAGAGAAGCGCGTCGAAGGCATCAGCGCACTGCGTGATGAGTCTGATAAAGACGGTATGCGCATCGTGATTGAGATTAAGCGTGATGCGGTCGGCGAAGTGGTGCTGAATAATCTCTATTCACTGACTCAGCTGCAGACCTCGTTCGGCATCAACATGGTGGCGCTGCATCAGGGTCAGCCGAAGATTATGGCGCTGAAGGAGATTCTGGAAGCCTTTGTCCGCCATCGTCGTGAAGTGGTGACGCGTCGTACCATCTTTGAACTGCGTAAAGCCCGTGACCGTGCGCATATCCTTGAAGGTCTGGCGATTGCGCTGGCCAACATCGATCCGATTATTGAACTGATTCGTCGTGCGCCAAGCCCGGCGGAAGCCAAAGCGGGTCTGATTGCGCAGGCGTGGGATCTGGGCAACGTTTCCGCGATGCTGGAACGTGCCGGTGATGATGCCGCGCGTCCGGAGTGGCTGGATGCGCAGTTCGGTATCCGTGACGGCCAGTACTATCTGACCGAGCAGCAAGCTCAGGCGATTCTGGATCTGCGTCTGCAGAAACTGACCGGCCTTGAGCATGAAAAACTGCTGGATGAGTATAAAGCACTGCTGGATCAGATCGCTGAACTGCTGCACATCCTGTCCAGCGCCGAGCGTCTGATGGAAGTGATTCGCGAAGAGCTGGAACTGATGCGCGATCAGTTTGGCGATGAGCGTCGTACCGAGATCACCGCCAATACTGCTGACATCAATATCGAAGATCTGATCAATCAGGAAGATGTGGTCGTGACGCTGTCGCATCAGGGCTATGTGAAGTATCAGCCTCTGACCGATTACGAAGCGCAGCGTCGTGGTGGTAAAGGCAAATCGGCCGCGCGTATCAAAGAAGAGGACTTCATTGATCGCCTGCTGGTTGCCAATACCCATGACACTATTCTCTGCTTCTCAAGCCGTGGCCGTCTCTACTGGATGAAGGTTTATCAGCTGCCAGAAGCGAGCCGTGGGGCGCGTGGACGTCCGATCGTTAACCTGCTGCCGCTGGAAGCCAACGAACGTATTACCGCGATTCTGCCGGTACGCGAGTATACCGAAGGCTTTAACATCTTCATGGCGACTGCACTCGGTACCGTGAAGAAGACCGCGCTGAAAGAGTTCAGCCGTCCGCGTAGCGCCGGCATTATTGCCGTGAATCTGCGTGACGACGACGAGCTGATCGGCGTGGCGCTGACCAACGGTAACGATGAAGCGATGCTGTTCTCTGCGGCCGGTAAAGTGGTGCGTTTCGCGGAAACCGCGGTTCGTGCGATGGGCCGTACCGCATCCGGTGTGCGCGGTATCAAGCTGGCCGAAGGCGATCGCGTGGTGTCGTTGATTGTGCCGCGTGAAGAGGGTGCAATCCTGACCGTGACGCAAAATGGCTACGGTAAACGTACCGCCAACAGCGAATACCCGACTAAGTCGCGTGCGACGCAGGGTGTTATCTCGATCAAAGTGACCGATCGTAACGGTCCGGTGATTGGCGCGGTTCAGGTAGTCGATGGCGATCAGATTATGATGATCACCGATGCCGGTACGCTGGTGCGTACTCGCGTCTCTGAAGTCAGCATCGTGGGTCGTAATACCCAGGGTGTGATTCTGATTCGTACGGCAGAAGATGAGAACGTGGTGGGTCTGCAACGCGTTGCTGAACCGGTTGAAGAAGAAGAGCTGGATTCAATCGACGGGAGCGTAGCGGAAGGCGAGGAAGATATCGCGCCGGAAGCGGAGATCGACGATGAAGAGATTGCACCGGAAGCGGATGCGGAAGACGAAGACGACGCGGCTGAAGACGAAGAGTAATTTGTCTGACGTAAGCTGAGATTCGTTGCCGAAACGGCAGGCCAGGGGAAACCCGGCCTGCCGTTTTTTTTGGCGCTGATGGAGGGAGCATTGAGGTGGCGCTGCGGTGAGTGGGGGGCGGTGGTGGAGTGAAGCGGTGGAGGGCGCTGCGGTGAGCTGGGTGCGGACGAAAGACCCGCACTGCCCGATCGCAAAGGAATCCCGCTTCCCGGCGGATCGGCCGCGCCATCCCTGGCGCGGACGCTTTGCTCTTCGGGCAGAGAGGGCCTTTCTTGGTCTGGCTGTGGTGCGCTGGTAGTTGTGGGGTGTGATGGAGTGAAGCGGTGAAGGCGCTGCGGTGAGCTGGGTGCGGCCGAAAGGCCCGCACTGCCCGATCGCAAAGGAATCCCGCTTCCCGGCGGATCGGCCGCGTCCATCCCTGGCGCGGACGCTTTGCTCTTCGGGCAGAGCGGGCCTTTCTGGTCTGGCTGTGGTGCGTTTGTTTCTAAGCGCTGTCGGATGCTTATCCTGCTGTCACCGGCTTCACTTTGTGAAAAAACAGCAGGGGCGTAAGGCAGAGTTAAAAGATTCCCAAACCTGGCGCTAAACCCGCTACCGACTGGCTTTTTTTGCCCGTTAAAGCTAGTGTATGGGCATTAAAAATCGATGATGCGACTAACCTTGCCAACTGCGAGTTCCACTTGAAATATCCTGTCTCTTTCCGCACCACGCTTCGCATCTCGCGCTATCTTTTTCGCGCGCTGGCGCTGCTAATCTGGATGCTGGGCGCCGTACTGACTGCCTTCTATATCATCAGCGTGTTGCATGAAAAAGAGACGCAGGTTCGTCAGGAGTTCGCCAGTAATTACGGATCTATTCAGTGGTATGTCCGGCATTCAGCCGACATGATGCGTGAGCTGAAATATATCACCGAGAACCGCTTAACCAACGCCAGCAGCGGGCTGGATGTACTGACCGGCATGATGCCAGGCAAGGCGGCTCAGCCGCAGTTTACACCGCTGTTTTCCGATGGCGACTGTACCTCAATGAGCAACACCTGGCGTAACTCGCTGGATTCCCTCAGCTACTACATCAACTACTGGAAAAGTAACTTCGCCTCGTCGTATGAGCTGAATCGGGTATTTTTCATTGGTGGCGAAAATCAGTGTCTGGCTGACTTTACCATCGGTAGCAGCAACGCCGATCGCGAACGTAGCCTGAAATCTCTGCGTGAGAACGTGCTGCGCTACCGCAACAGCAATGAAGAAGAGCGCCGCAATCCGATGTACTGGATTAACAGTACTGCCCAGCCGGGTGTCGGGACCTTCTACATGGTGGTGCCGGTCTATGTCGCCAATAAGCTGCAGGCGCTGCTCGGCGTCGAGCAAAATATCCGGCTGGATGAATTTATTCAGCCAGGCAGCCTGCCGGTTATCGCCTCGGTAACCGATGAAAATTATCGTCCGTTACTTAATTCACGCCGTGGCGGTCTCGGCTTTTCGCTGGACGATCTGCCCGACGATAAAACCTGGTTTGGCTATCTCAACGGCTATCGCCAGCTGGTACTGAAGAAACCGCTGCCGCCGTCCGATCTTAGCGTGGTGTGGTCTATTCCGACTCAGGTGATGGTCGATCAGCTGAAGCTGATGATGATCAATGCACTGCTGCTCAATATTTTCAGCGCGATACTGTTGTTTACCCTTGCCTGGCTGTTTGAGCGCCGGATGTTCCTGCCCGCCGAAGAGAATGCGCACCGGCTGGAGGAGCATGAGCAGTTTAACCGTAAAATTGTCGCCTCCGCGCCGGTGGGTATCTGTATCTTGCGTACCAGTGATGGCACCAATATTCTGAGCAATGAACTGGCGCACAACTATCTGACGCTGCTGACCCAGGAAGATCGCCAGCGGCTGAATGAGATCATTGGCGGCCAGCAGGTGAATTTTGTCGATGTGCTGACCGGCAGTAACACCAACCTGCAAATCAGCTTTGTTCACTCGCGCTATCGCAATGAAAACGTAGCGATTTGCGTGCTGGTGGATGTCTCGGCGCGTGTCCGGATGGAGCAGTCGCTGCAGGAGATGGCGCACGCGGCGGAACAGGCCAGTCAGTCGAAATCGATGTTCCTCGCCACCGTCAGTCACGAACTGCGCACGCCGCTTTACGGCATCATCGGCAACCTCGATCTGTTGCAGACCAAGCAGCTGCCCAGCGGCATTGATTCGCTGGTGACCGCGATGAATAACTCCTCCAGCCTGTTGCTGAAAATCATCAGCGACATTCTCGACTTCTCTAAAATTGAGTCGGAACAGCTGAAGATTGAGCCGCGTCCGTTCGCGCCGCGTGAAATCGTTACCCATATCGTGGGCAACTACCTGTCGCTGGTGGTGAAGAAACGGCTGACGCTTTACTGCTTCATAGAGCATGATGTCCCGCAGGTGCTGGATGGCGATCCGCTGCGTCTGCAACAGGTGATCTCAAACCTGCTGAATAACGCGATTAAGTTTACCCACACCGGCTGTATCATCCTGCATGCGTATGTGGCCGAGGGTTATCTGGCGTTCCGCGTGCGCGATACCGGGGTTGGTATTCCGGCCAAAGAGCTGCCGCGGCTGTTTGATCCTTTCTTCCAGGTGGGCAATGGCGTACAGCGTAATTTCCAGGGTACCGGGCTGGGGCTGGCGATTTGTGAAAAACTGATCAACATGATGGACGGCGATATTGAGGTCGACTCAGAGCCGGGCATGGGCAGTCAGTTCATCGTACGCATTCCGATTTATAAAAGGCAACAACCTGCGCTGCCGCTGCTGGAAGGGATGCAGGATAAGAAAATCTGGCTGGCGATGTGCAACGAATACCTGGCGGAATTTATTGCGCGTCAGTTGCGGCGGCAGGGCATTCAGGTTGCTGAATACAACGGCAAGCCCGGCCCGGAGGATGTGGTGATGACCGATCACGAACTGGATATAGATCTACCGCTGCGGGCACTGGTCACCTTTGACGGGGCGCATGTGGATATGCCACGTGAACCTCATCCGGGACGCTGGATTCATTCTACCGCCACGCTGCATGAAGTCCCGACGCTGCTGGCGCGTATCTATCGCATCGTGCTGGACAGTGACGCAGCGGATGCGCTGTTGCTGGCCGGGCCGGTAGAGCAAAAAGTAGATAACGACGACATTATGGTACTGATTGTTGACGATCATCCGATCAACCGTATGCTGCTGTCTGAACAGCTCGGCACCCTGGGCTACCAGGTCAAAACCGCGCAGGACGGGGTAGACGCGCTTAATGTGCTGAGCCGCAATGAGATCGATATTGTGCTGACCGACGTTAACATGCCGAATATGGATGGCTATCGCCTGACGCAGCGGCTCCGTCAGCTGGGACATCTGTTCCCGGTGGTGGGTGTAACGGCCAACGCGCTGGCTGAAGAGAAGCAGCGTTGTATGGATGCGGGTATGGATAACTGTCTGTCGAAACCGGTGACCTTAGATGTGCTGAAGGTGACGCTGGCGATCTATGCAGAGCGGGTACGTAAAACCCGGGCAGGATAGGGCAGGAGTAAAGGCGGTGCCGGTGGCACCGCCTCGTGATACTAGTCTCTTTCGACCTGGGTCTGGCTGACAGACGACAGGTAGTTCAGCAGCGCGATATCATTATCCACGCCCAGTTTCATCATCGCTGATTTCTTCTGGCTACTGATGGTCTTAATACTGCGGTTCAGTTTCTTGGCAATTTCGGTTACCAGGAAACCTTCAGCGAACAGACGCAGCACTTCGCTCTCTTTTGGTGACAGGCGTTTGTCGCCGTAACCGCCAGCGCTGATCTTCTCCAGCAGTTTTGCCACGCTTTCCGGCGTATACTTTTTGCCTTTCTGCAATGCGGCCAGAGCTTTTGGCAGATCGGTTGGCGCGCCTTGCTTCAGAACAATCCCTTCAATATCGAGATCCAGTACGGAGCTCAGAATTGCCGGGTTGTTGTTCATGGTCAGAACGATAATCGACAGATCCGGATAGTGACGTTTAATGTATTTAATCAGCGTGATGCCATCGCCATACTTTTCACCTGGCATAGAGAGGTCGGTGATCAGGACGTTGGCATCGAGCTTAGAGAGATTGTTGATCAGTGCTGTTGAGTCTTCGAACTCACCTACAACGTTAACCCATTCAATTTGTTCCAGAGACTTTCGGATACCGAAAAGAACAATCGGATGGTCATCGGCAATAATTACGTTTAAGTTATTCATCTTATTGGTTACCTTGCTGCAGCAGTTGATTGACGTAAGCGTCAATATCACTGGTGGTATTTTTAATGTTTGAATCGTCACACGCTTTAATGTGGTGTTCTAACTCTTCACAAAGCTGTTTGCCGGGAGTCAGATTGAGCATGGCAAACACGCCTTTAAGGCGATGCGCTGTCTGAGCAAGCGAGGCGTAGTCCTTTTCCGCCGACTCAGTATACAGTCTCTTTACATCAACCGGTACTGTCTCCGTAAACAGCTGGAAATAGCCGCCGCTCATCAATGGCGTGGCCGCTTCTTCTTCAGCATCATCATCCATCACATCGTGTGACAGTTGCTTCTCAATCAGCGCCAGCAATGCATCGAGCAGCGCATTACTGAGATTGAAATTAACCCGATACTGCTGATCATTCAGCGCATGATGACCGGGTTCATCACCGGCCAGCAGCAGTGACCAGCCGCTCAGTTTGGCAGGATCATCAGTGATCAGCACATCATGATCCTGCCCGGAAATACGCTCGTCAGGCGTCAGACAACGCGCACCCCAGTTTTCCAGATGGCGGCAGACGATCTTGTGTACGTCTTCCACGGCGATCTCGACCAGTGCGGTGACGCCATCGAGAATTTTCTCCTCTTCCTCTTCGGTTTTCTGTTCCAGCACCAGCGGCAGCTGCATATTGTAGCGGGTACCGATATCTGCTTTCGCCACGATATCCAGACTGCCGCCCATCTGCTTGCACAGCTGTTTGCACAGGAAGAAGGCCATACCCGACGCCTGGCCATAACGATCCTGGCGGGTATCGCCAAGAAACGGGAAGTCGACATTTGCCAGCTCATCCACCGTCAGGCCGGCACCGGTATCGACCAGTTCAATCATCAACCGGTCGGTCTGGTTATCCGCTGCTTTGACTTCCAGCGTGATTTTGCCCCAGCGCGTGGTGGTCAGCGCGTAGTGCATCAGGGTAATCAGAACTTTACGCAGCGCACGACGATCGCCAAAGCGCATTTCATCATTCGGCAGATGATTGTTCACCACCAGCGCCAGCCCTTTACGACGCATCAGCGGCAGGCTTTCCAGTGCGATCTCATCCAGCAGTTCCTGCAGGCTGAATACCGTTGCGTCCGGTGACCAGTCGTGCGCCTCCAGCCGGTTAAGCAGCACAATATCATCGACCAGTCGCGCCAGACCCTGACTTTCATCCAGCACGTCCAGTACGGTTTCATCGCTGTCACGCTGACTGAGCTGGACCAGCTGCGAGACAATTTTTTCCAGCGGCTGATTCAGGGCATGGCCGAGATTATGCAGCAGCTGCTGTCGCATCTGATGGTTACGATCCAGTACCTGCTGCGCTTTTTGCAGCTTCTTATTCACCAGCAGCTCACGATCCTGGTCACGCATCATAAACAGCTGAGTATGAGGCGACAGCACGCTTCGGGCGTGGCGGATCTCATACACTTCATTATTGATGGTGGCCTGCAAAACGCCCTGATGCTGGTCGGACATATTAATGATCTTCTGCAGATTAAGATGTGGCAGAAGATGTTCCGCAATCTTATTACTCAGCAGGGTGCGGTTACTGGCAAAGTCATACACCAGCAGACCGACCGGCAGGCTGGCAACAATCTCTTCATTTAATACCCGCAGCGAATCCAGTTCAGCGCTCTGGTTCTCGCTGGGCCGCAGTGATTGCTGGCGCAACAGCACCATGCCACCCAATGACAGCAGGAACAGCAGCAGATTGATCAACAATGGCCACAGCAGATTGTGCAGGGTATCGATAATCAACCGGCTAATCGGCACCCGATAGACCAGCTGCAGCGAGGTACTCGGCAGCGTAGCCGCAATTTCGACATTGGGGTTCACCAGCGAAATCCGGGTATTTTCCGCCTCCTGCTGATCGCTGGCGGTGGTAGCAGGCAAGGTCGTGTCCTGGCGCAGCTGGAAGTTCTCCAGCGGCATGTTTTGCGGGATCAGATCGTTGACCGGCAGATCAAAGGCCACTACGGTTGCCAGATGGCCTGGCTGGTTAAAGGTGGTACGCAGGGTAAAGTAGTGATCGTTCTGAAAGGCGAGATGACGCAGCGCCGAGAAACTTTCGCGCTCATCCAGCGCATTGGCCTGCTGCAACATTTCCGCACGGCGGCCATCCACCATCGAGCTGATGGCACTCTCTTTGTAGCGGGTCGCCATATCTTTCAGCGGCAGGGTAGAGATCATAATCAGGCTGTTATCCTGACCGTTGAGAAAGTACATCGACCAGGTCGGATTTTCCGCGCCCCATAGCGTGTCGAGATAATTGGACATCCGCATGGTCATGTCGAGCGTGCTGCTGTCGTGCGAGCCAAAAATCAACGCCTCGGTTTTGCGTCGGGTTTTTTCCAGATAATAGACGTCCGGACGCAGCCGCGTCTCCTGCAGACTGGAGCCGGGCGCGGCACCCGCTGCGCTGGTAGAGAGGTTTTCATAAATCTGCCAGGTGGCAAAACGGTAGGCATCGATGCGTTTCTGCACGTCGCGCGCCAGATCGATCATGGCATAGCGTTTTTCGGTCAGCCAGGCGTTAACCGAGTTATGCACCATAAAGCCCAGCGCCAGCAGCAGCACCAGATTAAAAACCACAAAGAAGCGGGTGACATTGCCGGATGTCAGGGGAAACTTATAAGGCAACATAGCGTGTCTGATACCTGAATTATCGCGCAACTTTTCGCGCACTGGCGGCCACAGCTAACAGCAATAGCGCAATCAATAAAAACGCGCCGCTGAGACTGATCCATTGAGAAATGAATCCGATTAAAGCCGGACCTGAGAGAATACCCGCATATCCCAGCGTTGTCATGGCAGAAATCGCCAGGTTCGCCGGCATATCCCGTTGATTCCCGGCGGCATTGAATAACATCGGCACGGTGTTCGACAAACCGAACCCGACCAGCAGAAAGGCCAGCAGGGCCACTTCCGGCCACGGCAGCCAGACGGCCAGGCTCATGCCGGCAGCAGCCGTCAGCGCGCCGGTCAGCATTACCGGATAGCGGCCAAAACGGTGAATCACCTTATCGCCGCTGAACCGGCCCAGCGTCATTGCCAGCGAAAACAGCGCATAGCCCAGACCGGCATAGGTCGGCGACATGGCTGGATTTTGCAATAACAGCAGCGCGCCCCAGTCCAGAACCGCGCCCTCTGCCAGAAACAGGATAAAGCAGAGCAGGCCCAGAAAGGCGACCCAGCCACGGGGGATCACCAGCCAGGGCTGATCGGGCTGATGTAAGCGCTCATTCAGCAAGCCCGGCAAACGCCACACTAACAGCAGCAGCATCACGGCCATGATCACCAGTATGGCGGTCAGTGGAGTAAAGCTCAGGCTCAACAGCAGGCTGACTGCACCAGCACCCAGAATGCCGCCGAGGCTGAAGAAACCGTGGAAACCAGACATCATCGGTTTGCCCGCGGCTTTCTCAACCTGTACCGCCTGGTAATTCATCGCCACGTCCAGCATCCCCAGACCGGCACCAAAACACATTAATGCTGCTGCCATCACCAGATGGGAATCAGCCGTGGCCAGCAGCGGCATCATCGCCAGCACCAGCAATGCTGAAAAGCCCATTACCCGACGACAGCCAAATCGCGCCACTAAGGTACCGGTTACCGGCATCGCCGCCAGCGAACCCATACCCAGGCAGAGCAGCAGCGCACCAAGAGAGGCACCGCTCAGCTGCAGGCGATCGCGGGCAAAGGGCACCAGCGGTGCCCAGGCCGACATGCCTAATCCATTGATTAAGAAAACAGTTCGGGTGCCCCAGCTCAGGCGGCTGTGCTGTTTATTTTGCGGTGCAGCGTCCAGTGCAGTCATAGCTCAGATTCGTCAGTGGCAAAGCGAAAAAGTGTAGCATCGCGGCCATGAAAACCGGCATCCCCGCACCAATTATTATCGATGGAGTGGACGCAGCAGATGCGTAACAAAACCGCGAGTTTACCGACTTTTAGCCTGGCGCGGATTTTTTCCAGAACTTTCCTGGCTAAATTCGCGGCGTCGGGCGTGACTTAAGCCAAATTTGATCGCTGTTTTTCAACCAGTTGACGTAAAAACCCGCCTTCAGGGCCAGCCATAATTGTTGGCTGAATCGCTTAATTGAGAAATTCTTTTCTGCCGCTCTAAAGCGCTGGCAAAAGTTACTTTTTAACCTTTTAGCATCCTTTTGGGCAACTTCCTGCAACAAATTGACATGTAAAACAACGATAAAACAAATTTTCTGGTTGCTTCACTTCAAATATTTCTTATGAAAATAATGTTAAATCATAACAAAATCTGCACATTGAAATTGATTTATGCCTCAGTTACGTTAAAGATTAAGCAGGCGAGACCGCTACGTTTTGCGTATAACGATGATCAGATAATCCAATAAAATATCGCCCTGTATCGGTTTCATCCCGATTCTCGGCAACATATGGCTTGACTGCCTTTATATACACCGGGCTAAGACGCTTTCTGTCTGACAGAAGGCGAAAGAATGTGTGGAGACTACAAGCATAAAAATATTTTATGTTTTTAGATTCAGTATATTAGCTAATCTGGTGGAGTAGAGGTTACACATGGCAGAACTCACGCAAGGCCGGGTCGATATCATTTCGCGCGAAAACGGCACGCTCATCTCGCAGACAACCGGTGGTTCATCACAAACGATTAACCTCGCCGAACCCAGCGTGGTCCGCATTAGCGGCACGCGTGCAATGGTGACCCAGTACGAACGCCAGGGCGACGATCTGGTTCTGCATATGCGCGACGGCAGCACGGTGCGCTACCAGAAATTTTTCTTAGATGACGCCGAGGGCGAACACAGCGAACTGGTTTTGATGATGGCGTTAACCCGCCGGAGCATGCGCTGTTCCCGCAGACCGCAGAAGGGGCAGACCTGGCTTCCACCTCAGTGACGCCGAGCTATGAATCGCTCGACAGCGTGGAACCGCTGTTGCTGGCCGACAATACCAACTCATCAATGGGTGTGATCACCGCCGGTGGTCTCGGCGTGCTGGGCTTAGCGGGCCTTGCCATCGGTGCCGGCGGCGGCGGCGGCGGTGGTGGCGATAACAACAATGGCACCGATCCTGGCACGCCCGTCGATCCGGGAACGCCCGGTGCGCCCGCCATTACGCTGAATACCTTTGCCGGCGACGACCTGCTGGATAATGCGGAAAAATCGACCGATCAGTTGCTGAGCGGCACCACCAGCAACGTTGAAGCGGGTCAGATTGTGACCATCAGCCTCGGCGGGCAGACCTACAATGCCAGCGTCGCTGCGGATGGCAGCTGGAGCGTCACTATTCCGGCCAGTGCGCTGGCCGCGCTAGCCGCCGGTACTACCACCATTTCCGTCAGTGTCACCAATGCGGCGGGCACCAGCGCCAGCGGTACGTTGCCGATAAACGTTTTCGCGCCGGAAACCGATCCCGGTACGCCTGCCACTCCAGCCATCACTCTTAATCCGTTTGCCAGCGATAACCTGCTGGATAACAGCGAAAAAACCAGCGCGCAAACGCTGTCAGGCAGCACCAGCAACGTCGAAGCGGGTCAGCCGGTCAGCATAACGCTTGGCGGTCAGACCTATAACACCAGCGTCGGCGCTGATGGCAGCTGGAGCGTCACTATTCCGGCCGCGGCACTGGCCGCACTGGCGGCAGGGGCCACTACCATTTCCGTCAGCGTCAGTAATGCCGCCGGGTCCAGCGCTTCCGCCACTCTGGGCATCACCGTTCAGCAAGCTGATAGCACGCCCAATGCGCCCACTCTGACCATCAATCCGTTTGCCGGTGACGACGTTCTGAGCAGCAGTGAAAAAGCCACCGACCAGACGCTGAGCGGCACTACCAGCAACGTGCAGGCCGGCCAGCTCGTTACTATCACGCTGGGCAGCCAGAGTTTTAACGCCACGGTCGGCGAAGATGGCAGCTGGAGCGTCAGCCTCTCTCCTGCTGCCCTTAGCGCGCTGGCGCAGGGCGCGCAGACGATTACCGCCACCGTCAGCAATCAGGCGGGCGTACAGGCCAGCGAAAGCCGTCCGATTCAGGTCCAGGCACCGATTACCGAGCCCGGTGCGCCAGGCGTGGAGATCAATCCGTTTGCCGGTGACAACGTCCTCAGCAACGAAGAGAAAGCGGTCGATCAAATCCTGAGCGGGACCACCACCAATATTGAAGCGGGGCAGGTGGTTACCGTCACGCTGGGCGGCCAGAACTACAGCGGCAGCGTGGCTGCCGACGGTCGCTGGCAGGTTACCGTTCCGGCAGATGCGCTGGCGGCACTGGCAGCGGGCAGCAACACCATCACGGTCAACGTGGCGAATGCGGCAGGCACCGCCGCAACAGGGAGTCTGGCGATCGGCGTTGATGCGCCGGTCACTCAGCCTGGCGTTCCGGTTATCGCCATCAATCCGTTTGCGGGCGACGATATCCTCAGCAATGACGAAAAAATAGCGATCAGACGCTGAGCGGCAGCACCGGCAACGTTGAAGCGGGACAGATCGTAACCATCACCCTTGGCGATCAGACCTACACCGCCGCCGTGGGTGCAGATGGTAGCTGGAGCGTGGCGCTACCGGCAGCGGCGCTGAATGCGCTGGCGTCAGGGACGCTGGCTATTTCAGTCGTCGTCACCAGCCTGGCCGGCGTCGAAGCCAGCGAAAATCGTGACATCAGCGTTGAAATCCCGGTCACGCCGGGCGTGCCCAGCGTGACGCTGGCAGATTTCGCCGGCGATAACCAGTTAAGCAATATCGAAAAAACCAGCGACCAGACGCTGAGCGGCAGTACCAGCAATGTTGAGGCCGGTCAGATCGTTACGGTGACGCTGGGTGGTCAGACTTACAGCACCAGCGTCGGCGCGGATGGCAACTGGAGCCTTACCGTGCCTGCCGCGGCACTGACGGCGCTGGCGGCGGGCGATACTACTATCACGGTGTCGGTCAGCAATGCGGCCGGTAGCACCGCCACTACCGCGCTGCCCATTACCGTTGAAGCGGCGGTCACCCCGCCAGGCGAACCCACCGTGGCGATGGGTCAGTTTGCCGGCGATGACATCCTTAGCAACGATGAAAAGGGCACGGCCCAGACGCTAAGCGGCACCACCACCAATATTGAAGCGGGCGCGCAGGTCAACGTGACGCTGGGCGGACAGAACTACCCCGGTATCGTCGACAACGCCGGCAACTGGCAGGTGACGATTCCGGCAGCGGCGCTGGGCAATTTACCCGCCGGTTCGAATGCCATCAGCGTGACGGTGAGTAATACCGCCGGCACCAGCGTCAGTGAAACGCGTGATATCGCGGTGGAGGCGTCAGGCACCGGGCCAGCCATCCCGACCCTGACGATTAACGATTTCGCCGGTGATAACCTGCTCAGCAACGATGAAAAAAGCGTTGATCAGATCCTGAGCGGCACCACCACCAATATTGAAGCCGGGCAACTGGTTAACGTGACTCTCGGCGGCCAGGTTTACAGCGCCAGCGTCGATGCCGATGGCGGCTGGAGCCTGACGGTGCCTTCCACGACGCTGGCCGCGCTGGCGGCGGGCGATACCACTATCACGGTGTCGGTCAGCAACGCTGCCGGCACCACGATCAGTGACACCCTGCCGATCGGCGTCGCGGCACCGCTCACCCTGCCGGGCGAGCCGACCGTTACCCTCAATCAGTTTGCCGGTGATGATATTCTCAGCAACAGCGAGAAAACCGGCGATCAGCTGCTGAGCGGCACCACTACCAATATTGAATCTGGCCAGCCAGTTACGGTGACGCTGGGCGGTGAGACCTTCACCACCACGGTGGCCGCAGACGGTAGCTGGAGCGTCACCATCCCGGCCCCGACGCTGGCGGCTTTAGCCGCAGGCAGCGTCACGCTGAGCGTGTCGGTTAGCGATCTGACTGGCACAACGGTAAGCGAAACGCGTGACATTGCGGTAGAGCCGCCGGTGACGGCACCCGGCACGCCGACCCTGACGCTGGATGCGTTCACCGGCGATAACCTGTTGAGTAACGACGAGAAGCTGGATGCACAGGCAGTTTCCGGCACCACCACCAATGTGGAAGCGGGTCAGATTGTGACCGTGACACTGGGCGGGCAGTCATACAGTGGCACCGTCAGCGACGACGGTAGCTGGAATATCAGCATCGCCGCCGATGCGCTTGGCGCACTGGCAACGGGGTCCACGACGCTGGTCGTCACGGTCAGCAACGCGGCAGGCACCGCCGTGAGTGAAAGCCTGCCGATCACCGTCGAAGCATCGCCGGCCGTTCCTGGCGTTCCCACGCTGACCATTGATCAGTTTGCGGTTGATGATGTACTGAATAATGACGAGAAAGCGACTGAACAGTTGCTGAGCGGCAGCACCACCAACGTCGAGGCGGGACAGATTGTGACTGTCACGTTCGGCGATCAGAGTTTCAGCGCCACGGTAGTGGCGGATGGCAGCTGGAGCCTGACCATTCCGGCCAGCGCGCTGGCTGCAGTGGCTGCCGGAAGCGCTACCGTGAGCGCCACCGTGAATAACCTGGCGGGCGTCGGGGCCAGCGAAAGCCGCGGCATCGTGGTCGAAGCCTCACCCGAGCCTGGCGCTCCCGCGATTACGATCGATCCCTTTGCCGGTGACGATCTGCTGGACAACGGCGAGAAAGCTGTCGATCAGACGCTCTCCGGCACAACCCTTAACGTCGAAGCGGGGCAAACCGTCACCATCACGCTGGCAGGCGACAGTTACAGTGCGCAGGTTGGCGCGGATGGTCGCTGGAGCACTCAGATTCCGTCTGCGGCGCTGAGCGCACTGGCGGCAGGTACCACCCCGCTTGCGGTGAGCGTCAGCAGCGCGGCAGGCATCGCCGCCAGCGACAGCCGTGAGATCAACATCGCGCCAGCCGCAGGCGAGCCGGGCGTACTGACCATCAGCGAGCCATTAAGCGGCGATGGCTTCCTTAACCAGCAGGAGATCGGCAGCGATCTGCTGATCTCCGGTTCAGCCGTTGGCGTCGCCGCCGGGCAGGCCGTGCTGGTCGCCTTTAACGGCAGCACCTACAGCGGCGTGGTCGCCAGCAACGGATTCTGGAGCGTCACCGTCCCGGCCAGCGCTCTGGCCGGGATCGCCGATGGGGTCCAGTCGGTGTCGGTGACCGCCTTTGATGCGACTAACACGCTGCTGACCGATTCAGCACCGCTAAACGTGGTGGTGAGTAACCAGCCAGAGATCAACCTGAACACCAGCGCGCTCACTGATGGCATTCTCAACCGCGCCGACGCCAGCAGCGATCAGCTGATCGGCGGCACCACCGGAAAAGCGGTGGCGGGTCAGCAGGTCGGGCTGGAACTCAATGGCAAAACCTACAGCGCTACGGTGAGCGCCGACGGCAACTGGAGCCTGGCCCTGCCGGCCAGCGATCTCGCTTTGCTGCCGCAGGGCGCCAACAGCCTGAATATCGCGGTTATCGATGAGGCGGGTAACCGCGTTGAGGATACCCTGAATTTCAGCGTTGATACGCTGTTGCCAAATCTGATTGTGGCGGCGGTGGCTGGCGGTGACGGCATTCTCAACAGCAGCGAAGTCTCGGCCGGGCTGCCGGTCAGCGGCACCGGCGCTGCGCCGGGCGAAGTGGTGTCGGTGGTGCTGAATAACCAGAGTTACAGCGCCACGGTGGATAACGCTGGCAACTGGACCGTCACCGTACCGTCCGACGCGCTGCAGGCGCTGGCGGATGGCAGCAGTTACACCTTAGGCGTCACCCTGACCGATGCCAGCGGCAACAGCATCACTCAGACTCAGTCGCTGGCGGTTAGTACCCCGTTGCCGGTCGCAACGGTCGCAGCGCCCGGCGGTGACGGCGTGCTCAGCAACGGCGACCTGACACAACCGCTGCTGATTGGCGGTACCGGCACGGCAGGCGATACCGTCTCGGTGGTGCTGAATGACAAAACCTACACCGCCACGGTGGATGACAATGGTAACTGGGCCACGTCGGTGCCGATCGCCGATCTTGGCGCGCTCGCCAACCAGACCTATCCGGTGACGGTCACGGTGACCGATGCTGCCGGTAACAGCAGCGAGCAGGCTACTGAACTGCGGGTTGCGATCGCTCTGCCTGCGTTAACCCTGAACGATCTCACCGATGATGGCGTGATCAACGTTGCCGATGCGCAGCAGCCGCTGATCGTCAGCGGTACCGGCGATCAGGGCGATCAGATTCGCGTCTCCCTCAACGGACAGACTTACAGCGCGGTAGTCACGCAGGATGGCAACTGGAGCGTTAACATTCCGGCTGCCGATCTGGCGCAGGTGCCGGAGGGTGCGCAGACGATTACGGTAGTTGCCACCGACAGCGATGGCAACGTCAGCCAGACGGCGGATGCCGTGACCTTTGCCACCACGCCACCGCTGCTGGACCTGTCCAGACCCGGCAGCGATGGTTATATCAATATTGCTGAGCACAGCCAGGATCTGACCCTCGACGGACGTGGCGGCAGTGCAGGGGATACGGTATCGGTCGACTTTAACGGCGCGGTCTACACCGCGACGGTCGATACCAGCGGCAACTGGAGCGCCACGGTGCCGGCGGCGGTAATTGACCAGCTGGCTGACGCTATCTATCCGGTTAACGTGACCCTCACGGATGCGTACGGTAACAGCAGCAGCGTGCTGTCTGACGTTACCGTGCTGGCGGCGACGCAGCCAGCGCTGACCATCAATCCGGTCACCGCTGACAATCAGGTCGATAGCGCGGAACAGCTCAGTGACATTCTGGTCACCGGCAGCGTGACCGGCGTTCCGGCCGGTACGCCGGTGGTGCTGACGATCAACGGTCAGTCTTATGATGGCGAAGTACGGGCAAATGGTGACTGGAGCGTCACGCTGCCAGCGGGATCGCTGGGCGCGGCCGGAGAAAAAACCTTTACGGTGGCGATTTCGGACGTTGCCGGTAACCCGGCGCAGCCTGCTGAAGGGCAGTTCACCGTCATTACCACTGACGCGCCGCTGTTATCGATTGCACCCGTGAGTGAGGATAATGCACTTAACGCGATTGAAGCGCTGAGCGATCTGACTGTCAGCGGCAGTTCCAGCAACCTGCCTGTCGGCAGCGTGGTCAGCGTGACGCTGGTGGCGGGCGGCACCGTCTATAGCGCCACCACCGATGAAACCGGCGCCTGGGCGGTCACCGTCCCGGCGGGGGATCTGGCTAACCTGCCGCAAGGTAGCACCACGGTGACCGTGACGTCAGGTGAGGTCACCAGCAGCCAGACGCTGCTGGTGGCGACCACGCCGCTGGCTGCTCCGGCAATCGATACGCCGTTTACCGACAGCGTGCTCAACAGTGCCGAAGCCAGCACGGTTCAGACGCTGACCGGAACCACAGCACCAGGCCTGGCGGTTAACGTTACCGTCGGCGGCAATACCTGGCCGGCAACGGTAGCAGCGAATGGTGACTGGAGCCTGATCCTGCCACCATCGGCCCTGCAGGCGCTTGCCCAGGGCAGTAATCCGATCACCGTCACCACCTTCGATCTGGCCGGCAACAGCAACAGCACCACGGTGCCACTGACGGTGGATACCGGTATTCCGACGCTGGTGGTCAACCCGATTGCCAGTGATGGCATTATTAATGGCGCTGAGGCTGACGCCGATCTGACGATCAGCGGAACCGTCGCGCCTGGCAGCATCGTCAGCCTGGCGCTGAATGACGTTCCCTATCAGGCGATTGTCGCTGATGACGGTCGCTGGACGGTCACCGTGCCACGCGCCGATTTGCAGGCGCTGAACGATGGCCGCTACGACCTTAACGTCACGGTCACCAGCGTCGGTGGTAACAGCAACAGCAGCGTCCTGCCGGTGACCGTTAATACAACCGCACCGGATTTCAGTCTTAATCCGCCAGCGGGTGACGGCGTGCTGAACGGCGCGGAACAGGCGGCGGGCTTCAGCTTTAGCGGAACCGGCAGTGAAGGTGATCGGGTCAGCCTGACGCTGAACGGCGTCACGTACACCGGCACGGTCAATATCGACGGTAACTGGTCGCTGGCCGTACCGTCAGCTGCACTGGCGGGTCTGAGTAACGGCAGCAGCTATCCGGTGGTGGTCACCGTCAGTGACGTCGCGGGCAACAGCAGCAGCCAGAGCAGCACGCTGAGCGTGGCGACCGCCGCGCCGCCGCTGAGCGTCGAGCCGGTCAGCGGCGACAATGCGCTGAGCGTCGGCGATCTGACGCAGCCACTGGTGATCAGCGGTACCGGTCAGAATGGTGATCGGATTACGGTCGGGCTGAACGATACGCTCTACAGCACCACCGTTGGCGTCAACGGCGGGTGGACGTTGCAGATTTCTCCTGACGATCTGGCCGCGCTGCCGTCGGGCAGCAATTCACTGACCCTCACCTCCACCGACGCCAATGGCAACCAGACCAGCCAGATCATCGATCTGAACGTGGTGAACGCGCCAGAACTCCAGCCAACGCTGACCATTGACAGTGACACCTTTGCTGGCGATGGCGTGGTGAGTGCCGCCGAACAACTGCAGCCGCTTACCCTGCGCGGCACTACCACCAATGTCGAATCGGGTCAGCAGGTCAGCGTCTCTCTCAATGGCATCGACTACGCTGGCGTGGTGGACGCCAGCGGCAGCTGGAGCATTGTGCTGCCGGCAGGCGCGCTGGCCGGTCTGGGGGAGGGCAGTCAGACCCTGTCCGTCAGCGTGATCAATGCGGTAGGCAACACCATCAGCAGCCCGCTTAACTTTAGCGTGGATACCACCCAGCCGTCTGTCGCCCTGGCACCGATCAGCGGCGATAACTACCTCAACGCCAGTGAACTGACTGGTGATGTGGCGGTAAGCGGCAGCACCAGCGGTCTGCCGCAAGGCAGCATCGTCGGGGTGACAGCGAATGGCACCACCGTCACCACCACCGTGGCGGCAGACGGAAGCTGGAGCCTGATCTTACCGGCAGGCACCTTTACCACCGCACCGGACGGTCCGCTGACCGTTACCACCACCGTTACCGATGCTGGCGGCACGCCGCTGGCGACCACCGGCTCGGTCATTACCGTCATCGCCACCACGCTGCCTGTCGCTACGGCAGGCGACGCCTTTAGTGACAACATTCTCAACGGTGCGGAAGCGGCAACCAGCGGCATCATCACCGGTAACACTGGCGTCAGCGGCGACGGCCAGACGGTCGGTGTGACGCTGGGTGGCGTCAGCTACAGCGGGTCGGTCGATGAGGCGGGTAACTGGCAGGTCACTATCCCGTCTGAGGCGCTGTCAGCCCTGCCACAGGGGGATACCGCCTACACCGTTGTGGTCAGCGATGTGGCCGGTAACAGCAGTCAGGCAGTCGGTACGGTGGCGGTTGATACGCTGCCACCGTCACTCAGCCTGAATACGCCGTCGGACGGCATCATTAATGTCGCCGAAAGTCAGCAGCCGCTGGCACTCGGCGGCAGCAGTGATGCTAACGCCCTGATTGTTGCCAGCTTTAACGGCACCAGCCTCAGCACCACGGCGGACGCGAACGGCAACTGGACGCTGGTGCTGCCCGCCACTATTTACAGCGGACTGATCAACGGCAGCTATCCGCTGACCGTGACCGCCAGCGATGCAGCAGGCAACAGCACCATCACCAGCACCAGCCTGGCGCTGAAAGTTGAGCCGGCTAGCCTGCCAACCCTGACGCTGGATGCGTTTGCCGGCAATAATGTGGTGGATGGCGCGGAGCGGCAGACCGATCAACGCCTCTCCGGTACCACCACCAATGTCGAGCCAGGTCAGCTGGTGACCGTGACTATTGACGGCAACATTTACAGTGCGGCAGTGCAGACGAACGGTGTCTGGAGCCTGACCGTGCCAGCTGGCGCACTGAGTGCGCTGGCTGACGGTAGCGCCAGCTTTACGGTGGCGGTCAGCGACGTGGCGGGCAACACCGCCAGCAATACGCTGGCCTTCGACGTCAACAGCAACGCTTCCGGCCTCGCGCTTAATGCGCTGAGTGAGGATAACTATCTGAATGCCCAGGAGCTGGGTGAGCCGCTGATCGTGACCGGCACCTCGGTCAATGTGCCTCAGGACGGCACGGTCACGGTATTGCTTAACGATATCAGCTACACCGCGCAGGTCTCGGCGAACGGTAACTGGAGCCTGATCGTACCGGCCAATGCATTGGCCGGTCTGGCGGATGGCGCTTACACCCTGACGGTCACCGCGACCGACAGCGGTGGCACGACGCTCAGCAGCACCTCGACGCTCACCGTGCTGGCGACCAGTCTGCCCGATCCGGCGATCACCAGCACGTTTGGCGATGGCACGCTTAACAGCAGCGACATTACCCGCGATCAGACCCTGAGCGGCATCACCGGGGCCACCGGTGACGGCCAGACCGTCAGCGTGGTGCTGAATGGCAACACCTATACCGCGACGGCTGACAGCAACGGTAACTGGTCGATTTCTGTGCCCGCCGCCGCGCTGGCCGATCTGCCGGAAGAGAACATCAGCTACAGCGTGACGGTACGTGATGCGGCAGGCAATACCGCCGCTACCGACGGCAGTGTGCGGGTAGATCTGACGCCGCCAGCCTTAATCCTTAATGCGGTGGCGGATGACGACATCGTCAATATTGCCGAAAGCAACGCGCCGGTTATCCTGAGCGGCAGCAGTGATGCCGGGGAAGGCCAGCTGGTCACCCTGACGCTCAACAATCAGATCTGGACCACCACGGTGGCAGAAAATGGCGACTGGAGCCTGACGTTACCGGCTGGCGCGCTGGCGGGTATTCCGGCCGGTCTCTATATTCTGACCGCCACCGTCAGTGATGCGGCGGGCAACCCGGTAACCGAAACGCGCGAGATCAATGTGGCAACCGGTTCGCTGTCGGTCAGCATTGAAACGCCGTTTGGTGATGGCTATCTGAGCCGTAACGACGCTGACACCAGCCAGACCCTCAGTGGCACCACCGGTTTGATCGGCGAAGATCAGACGGTGATCGTCACGCTGGGCGACAACGATTATCCTGCCACGGTCGATGCGCAGGGCAACTGGGCGGTGACGCTGACAGCGGCGGAGTTGCAGGGGCTGAGCGAAGGCATCGCCACGCTGGTGGTGAACGTCAGCGATGCTGCCGGTAACAGCGGCTCGCTGGCCAGCAGCGTTACGGTAGATTTCACGCTACCTGCGCTGAGCATCAACGCCATCGGTGGCGACAACATCATTAACTCACTGGAGGTGCTGCAGGATGTCGCGATTAGCGGCACCGCCTCCGTTGCTGATGCCGGTCAGATCGTCACCGTCAGTTTCCAGAATGTGGATTACCAGACGCAGGTGCTGTCTGATGGCAGCTGGCAGGTGACACTGCCTGCCAGCGTGCTGCAGGGGCTGACGGATGGCAGCTATCTGGTTGGGGTATCGCTTACCGATGCGGCAGGCAATTCAAACAGTACCAGCCAGACGCTGACCCGTGATGCCGACGGTGCAACGCTGCCAACCCTGACCATCGGGCCGATCAGCGATGATAATTACCTTAATCAGGCCGAAGCGGCAAACGATCTCATTATCAGCGGCACCAGCACCAATCTGGCTGAAGGTCAGGTGGTCACGGTTACGCTGAACAATATCGACTACAGCGGTACGGTAGTCGCCGGTGGCGGCTGGACGGTGACCGTCCCGGCGGCGGATGTGGGGAATCTGCCGGATGGCGAGCAGCTACTGGTGGTGGTTTCTGCTGATGTTGCCGGTAACCCTGCCAGCAGCAGCAGCAGCCTGGTGGTAGTCGCCAGCGATCAGGCCCAGCCGACGCTCAGCGTCAATGTGGTCGCGGGTGATGATGTGATCAACGCCACCGAAGCCGCGGGCGAGGTGGCGGTCAGCGGCACCAGCACCCAGCTGGTCAGCGGCACGCTGGTCACGGTAACGTTCAATCAGGCCGATTACACCACCACGCTCGATGCGAATGGCAACTGGACAGTCAACATTCCTTCGACCGCCTTCGATAACCTGGCATCGGGCAGCAGTCAGACCGTGACGGTGACAGCCAGTGACGTGGCGGGCAATTCGGCCAGCGCAACCCAGCAGATCAGCCTGGATACCATGCTGCCGATTCTGACTGACATCGTGGTCAGCGCCGGCGATAGCCTCAATCAGGTCGAGTCTCTGCAGGATCTGACCATTACCGGCAACACCGATATCGGCCTGCCGGTGGCCGTAACGCTGAACAACGTGACCTATACCGCCACCGCAAACGGTGAAGGTGTCTGGACAATTACTGTCCCGGCAGGGGATTTACAGCAGCTGGCTGACGGCCCTAATCCGATCAGCGTCTCGGTCACGGATGCCGCCGGGAATACCACCACCGACACCACCACATCACTGAATGTGGCATTCAATACGCTGCCAGCGATCACCCTGAATACGCCTTTCGGTGATGCACTGGTTAGCGCCGATGATGCAGCCGGTGCGCTAACACTCACCGGTAACAGCACCAGCGTGCCGGCGGATAGTCAGGTGACAATTACCATTGGCAATCAGTCCTTTACCACCACCGTCGATGCCAGCGGCAACTGGACGCTGAACCTGGAGGCGGGTGCGCTGACAGCCTTGCCAGACGGCCAGACTCAGGTTGTGGTCTCCACCCGCGATGCGGCCGGTAACCCGGCGCAGGCGACGGCGGGCGTCGAAATTCTGCTGACGCCGCCAGTGGCGCCGACGTTTGCCACCACGCTGTTCGGCGATAACGTGATCAACAGCAGTGAAGCGGCAACGGTACAGCTGATTACCGGCACTACCGCAGTGGGCGACGGCCAGACGGTCAGCGTCACGGTCGGTGATGACAGGATTCCGTTATCGGTGACGGTTGATGAGAACGGCAACTGGACCGCCAGTCTGACACCAGAGTACATCGCGATTCTTGGCGACGGGCAGCACAACCTTACCGTGACGACCACTGACCGCGCGGGTAACAGCATTGACGCGACGAAGACGTTTGTCTCGGCGATTACGCCGATTGCCGCGCCAACGCTGGATACGCCGTTTACTGATGGCCGTATCAATGCAGACGAAGCGGCTGCCGGTGGAACGCTGACAGGCGCGCTCAACATCACCAATCCGGCCTCCGTGGCGGTCACGGTCAATGGTACGGTCTATTCCGCCACCCTTGATGCAGATGACGGCCGCTGGACGCTGGATCTGCCACCGGCCCTGTTGCTGTCGCTGCCTGACGGTAACTGGCCGGTCACCGTGACGGTCACCGATGTCAACGGTAACAGCGCCAGCAACGGCGGTAATGTACTGGTCGCGGTTAACACACTGCCTGACGTTACCCTTAATCTGCCGTTTGGCGACGGTGCGCTCAGTGCGGCTGAAGCTGGCAGCGAGCAGGTGCTGAACGGATCAACCGGCATCACCGGTGCCGGACAGACGGTGAACGTAGTGATCTCAGGCTTTAATGGTGATCAACCGCTGACGGCGACAGTACAAGGCGATGGCAGCTGGTCACTGACGCTGACGCCAGCGGAGCTAGCGACCTTCACCAGCGGCAGCCACACTATCACGGTCACCGCCAGCGACATTGCCGGTAATACCGACAGCACGGCGCTTAACGTGGTGACCGAGGTCACTGTGCCCACACCGACCTTTAACGACGGCGCGTTGGGTACGGACAGCGTGCTGAACATCAGTGACGCGGCGGCAGGTGTGACGCTGACCGGCACCACCGGCAGCGTCGGGGACAATCAGGCAGTGAGTATCACGGTCGATCTCAACGGGGTACGCTACACCGGAAGGGTAGACGGTGATGGAAACTGGGTGGTCACTATTCCGGCCAACGCCCTGAACTCACTGAGCGACGGTGCGCATACCCTGACGGTCAGCGTGGTCGATGCGGCGGGCAACACCGGTACGGCAGAGCTGCCGTTCAGCGCCGATCTCACGGCACCGCTGCCGACGCTGGTGCCGGAGAGCAGCATTAATGCCGCCGATGTCGCCAGTGGCGTGACGTTGACCGGCACCACCGGTGAAGCGGGTGAGAACCAGAGCGTGCAGGTGACAATCGGCAACAACGTCTACTCCGCCGTGGTGACCGCCGACGGTGGCTGGACGCTGCCGCTGGAGAGTGCACAGCTGTCGCTGTTAACCGATGGCAGCTATCCGGTCACCGTGACGGCAACCGATGCAGCCGGTAACAGCAGCAGCATCAACAGTTCGCTGGTGATCGATACTACGCCACCGACGCTGACTGTCGGTGCCTTTGCCGGCGATGACATCCTCAACTATAGCGAGAGCATCCAGCCGCAACTGCTGAGTGGTGTCGCGAACGGGGCTGAACCGGGCAGCGTGCTCAGCGTTGCGCTGGGTGCCACCACACTCGGTACGGCGGTGGTCGGGGCAGACGGCAACTGGAGCCTGACTCTGACGCCGGAACAGATGGCCTCCTTCACGCAGCCGACCACCACGCTGGCAGTCAGCGTCAGCGATCTGGCGGGCAACAGCATCAGCCAGGATGTGACCTTCGCGGTTGATCTCACGCCACCGGCAGGACCGCTGGTGGCGCTGGGAACGATCTCTGGCGATAACATTATCAGTACCGCTGACCAGGCGGGCGGGGTGGTGATCAGCGGCACCTCGGCTAACCTGGGCGCGGGCGGCGTGGTCTCGGTGGTGATCAATGGCGAAACTTATGGCACTACCCTGAATGGTGATGGCAGCTGGGCGAGCGTCGCCTTGCCGGTCACGGCGTTTGGCACGGGCGGTAGCGCAACCATTACTGTCAATGCCACCGACGGTACGACGCCGGTGACGACACAAGGCAGCGTACAGATCGATCTGACGCCACCAGCGCTGACGCTTAACGACTTTACCGGCGACAACCGGATCAATGCCGCTGAAAGTGCTACCAGTCAGGTGATTAGCGGCACCGCCGATACCGCTGAAGTCGGGCGGACGGTGGTGGTCACCTTTAATAACAAAACCTATAACGCTATCGTGCAAAGCAATGGCAACTGGTCCACCACGGTACCGGCCAGCGACATGCAGGCACTGCCGGATGGCGCATCCACGCCGATTACCGCCCAGCTGGCGGATGCCGCCGGTAACGTCACCACCGTCAGTGAGGCGGTGACGGTCGATACCACGGCACCGCTAATCCTGATTGATGCCTTCCTCGGCAATAACGTGATCAATGCGGTGGATCTGGCCACCAGTCAGCTGCTGACCGGCAGCGCACAGGGTGCAGAAGGGCAGACCATTGGCCTCTACCTGGGTGACGGCGCGCCGATTGCCACGGCGGTGGTGGGCGCCGATGGCTTCTGGTCCCTCAATGTCGATCCACTGGTGCTGTCAGACCTGACGGATGGCGCGCTGGTATTTGGCGTGCGGGTCAATGACCTCAGCGGTAACCAGACCGACGCCACCCTGACGGTGAATAAAGTGGTCAACAGCGCGCTGACGCTGGTGGTCGACTCGGTGTTTGGCGATGGAACGCTGAGCGCCATTGATACCACGGTGGCGCAGACCATTACCGGGGTCGCGACCTCGGCGGGAGTAGGCGCCACGGTCTCGGTCGTACTGGGCGGAACGACGCTGTCAGCCGCAGTGGGTCAGGATGGTAAGTGGGCGATTGTGGTACCGCCTTCCGTGCTGGGGCTGCTGAGCGACGGCGAGCTGGCGCTAAACATCACGCTGACCGATGCCGCCGGGAACATCCGTACCGTACCGGAAACCGTGACGGCAATTGTCAATGCCGTGCCGGTGGTCGGCGACCTTACCGGCCTGTTCGGCGACGATAACCTGCTCAACATCGTTGAAGCCGCTGCCGGTCAGCTGATCGGTGGGGTGATTGAAAATGCCGCCGCCGGTTCGCAGGTCACCGTCACCTTTGGCAGCCGCAGCTACACCACCACGGTGCAGGCAGGTGGCAACTGGAGCGTTAACCTGCCGGGCAGCGATCTCAGTTCACTGCTGAATGGCAACCTGACACTGGGTGTCAGCGTCACCGATCCGGCGGGTAACGTGGCTTCCAGCAGCGCATCTATCGGCATCTTTACCCAGACGCCATCCATCAGCCTGACCTCGCTGTTTGGTGATGGCGTGCTGAACCTGGCGGACATTGCCACCGGCCAGGTGATCAGTGGGGTGGTGAACAATGTTGCGCAGGGATCGGTGGTGACGCTGAATGTCGGCAACAGTCAGCTGACCGCCACCGTGGGCGCTGGCGGCGCCTTCAGCGCCACGGTGACGCCGGATATTTTAGGCACGCTGGCGCAGGGTAACCTGACGGTCGGCGCTTCGGTCACCGATGCGGCGGGCAATACCGCCAGCACCAGTGCCGGTTTCCGGGTCGATACCTTGCTGCCCACCATCACCGTTAATCCGCTGTTTGGTGACGGTCTGCTCAACGTGGCGGATGCGCTGATAACCCAGGTGATCGGCGGCGCGGTGGGCGGGGCGGAAGCGGGGGCGCGAGTGGTGGTCTCCGTGGGCTCACAGCAGTTTGTGACCGCCACCGATGCGAATGGCAATTTTAATATTTCGCTGACGCCAGCCCTGTTGCAGGGCATTGCCGATGGCGATCTCACCGTCGGGGTCAGCGTCACGGACAGCGCGGGCAACACCAGCACTGCCACCGCGGGCGCGCTGGTGGGTATTCATAACCTGCCGAAGGTAACGCTCAATCCGCTGTTTGGTGATGGGGTGCTGAACCTGGCGGAGTCGCTGGTGACCCAGACCATCAGCGGCACCGTATCGGGTGTGGCGGCAGGCAGCAGCGTCCGGCTGGCGATTGGCAATACCACCGCCACCGCGCTGGTGAACGCCGACGGCAGTTTCTCGACCACGGTGACGCCAGCGGTGCTCTCTACACTGCTGAGCGGCAACTTCACGGTCAGCGCCTCGGTGACCGATCCGGTGGGCAACGTCTCCAGCATTAACGCCGGCGTCTCACTGGGACTGTTCCAGCCGACGCTGTCGGTGAATACGGTGTTTGGTGACGGCGTGCTGAGCGCAGCGGATCTGGCTTCAAACCAGACCATCAGCGGCAGCTCCAGTCTGTCGGCCGGATCCACCGTCAGCGCCACGCTGAACGGTCTGACCTACACCACCAAAGTGTTGAGCGGCGGCAGCTGGAGTATCAGCGTGCCGAAAGCAGATCTGGCGGCGATCACTGACGGCAGCAAACCCGTCATCGTCACCGGTACCGATGCCTATGGTAACGTGGCGACCAGCAATAATACGCTGAGCGTGATTGCGCACACCGCGCCCACCGTCGCTATCACCTCCCTGTTTGGTGACAATGCACTGAGCGCGATCGATGTTAAAACCGCGCAAACCATCAGCGGCAGCGCCACTAATGCGGAAGGATCGGTGGTGCGCGTGGTGCTGGGCGGCCAGACTTACAGCACCACGGTGAGCAGCAACGGCAACTGGAGCCTCTCTGTCCCGGCAGCAAGTCTCGCTGCCATTAGCGATGGCCTTCAGACCGTCACCGCCAGCGTCACCAACGGTGCGGGCCTTAGCGGCAGCGGTTCGGCCTCGCTGGGTGTGGTCAGCCACACCACGCCAACCGTCAGCCTGAGCAGCTACTTTGGCGGTGATGGTTATCTGAATATCGCGGAAGCCGATGCGCCGAAAACCATCAGTGGCACCAGCACCAATGCCGTCGGCGGCACGGTGACGGTGAACGTGGCGGGTAATGTCCTCACCACCACCATTGGTGCCAACGGGGCATGGAGTATCAGCGTGCCGTCAGCGACGCTGAAAGCTATCCCGGACGGCAGTCATCCACTCACCGTCACGGTCGCCGACATTGGCGGCAACACCGTCACCAGCAACAGCAGCTTCACCGCGCTGTCGCACAATACGCCGCTGGTGGGAGCCGATCCGGTACTCAGTGTCGTGACCTCGTTGCTCACCGGACTGACGGTACAGGGCGGATCGCTGAACGCGGCGCAGGGGTCGAAAGTCAGCGTCACGCTGTTGCTCGGCAACGGCGGCAACGGACCGACGATCAATACTACTACCGATGCGCTGGGACGCTACTCTGTCAACTTCGCGCCGTCATTACTGTCGGTTGGCGGGCTGCTGCTGTCGCTGGGTACGCTGGCGAAAGTCACCATCACTGATGTGGCAGGCAACAGCTATTCGACCACCAATACCCTGCTGCTAGGGTCATTGTTGCCGATTACCACTGCCGCCAGCGAGTCGGTGGCGCTGTTCCCGGTCGCCGATGACAGTGCCACGGTAGCCAGTGTCAGTGGAGAAACGCAGCACGCCAGCAGCAGTGAGGAAAGTTCCCCTCACGCTGCCGTGGTGTCCACACTGACCACGGAGGCGGATATCGTCACGCCGCTCAGCAGCAGTGACAGCGCCAACGCTACGGAGACCGCCGCCGCCGCGCCGGCAGAGGAGGCCAGCTACACCATTGGTGGCGTGGTGATCACCCTGGCCGATGGCAGCACGCTGGAGGGCGCGTCAGTGATCGGCAGCAGCGGGGCTGATACCGTGACGGTCACTGACCTCAACTTTACTCACATTGATGGTGGCGCAGGCACCGATACGCTGGTGCTGAACGGCGAGCATCTGAACCTGGATCTCACCACGCTCGGCCTGAAAGTGGAGCACATTGAAGTGCTTGACCTGGGGAAAACCGGCACTAACGCGGTGAAACTCGATCTCAACGAAGCACTCAGCATTACCGATAAACAGAGTGATGATTTGATGATCAAGGGAGCCGATGGCAGCCAGGTGACGCTGGCGAACAGTAATGGCGGCGTCTGGGCCGTGACCGGTGAGCGCACGGTTGAGGGGCAAACCTTTGAGGTTTACCACAACTCGGCGCTGACCAGCGATAACACCCTCGGCGACGTGCTGGTGCAGCATAACCTGCAGGTGCATATCGTCTGACTTCGCTAAAAGGTCAGTAATGCTGATGAAATCAGCGGGTGTGTGAGCGCCCGCTGATTTTTTTATTTACCGCCCGTGATAATTTCATTTTCCAGATTTTCGCCACTATTCATTAATCAGATGAAAGATTAGGGTAGGGGCAGAAAACGGCGCCACGCCGCCGGTTGCACAGAATCTGACGTCATAATTTCTTTAGCTGCTTTTTTAGTAGCCTATTCATTAATCCTTGTTACCTGCGGGTAACCAATTTTGGCCAGCGGAAACGGGCGGCCTGCGCTCGCCCGACATAACTGCGTCAACCAAAACGATCAGTTTATCTGATGGTTTTCGCCTGCATTTCTGTTCTGATTTGAGGTTACCTATGTCACAACGCGATACGCTTCGTGCCGTCCGGCTCGAATCTATTTTTCAGACGGCGGTCAGTGAATTTGCCGTGCCCGCCACGCCCGATCTCGCCCCGACCGCCAGTGCCAGTGACCCTCTTTCGCTGCCTGTTGCCGGCACGTCAGCGGAGACGTCGCTCAACTCACCGCTCAATCTCTCTGCGCTGGCGGTGAGCACCGCCGTGGATACCCAGCCACCCGCTGCGCTGCGGCCCTATGAACCGATCGCTGCAGATGGCGTGATCGCTAACTGGGAAGCCCAGAACCCGGTTCATCTGCGCGGCCAGGCGGTGGGAGAGGCGGGCTCAACCGTCACCCTGACTTTTAACGATCAGAGCTGGCACAGCACCGTCAATCAATGGGGTTACTGGAACGCCTCGATGCCCGCCGAGGTTTTGAAAGGCGTACCGGACGGTAATCACACCCTGACGCTGACCATCACCGATAAAGCCGGGAATAGCACAGATACCACGGTCGATTTCGGTCTCTATGCCGATCGCAGCATTAAGCCGACTCTGACGGTCGACACCATCAGTAAAGATGATGCGGTCAACATTGAGGAGAGCGTCTATGGCGTGGAGATCAGCGGCAGCGGCACGCATCTGGCGGCGGGCGGACGGGTTACGCTGACCCTGGGCAGCCTCACCACCACCGCCCTCGTCGACAGTGACGGCAAATGGACCGGCAACTTCAATGAAAGCGATCTGAAAGCCCTGCAGGATGGGGTCTACACTCTGCAGGTCAGCGCGAAAGACCCTAATGGCAATACCGCGACCGAAACGCATCAGCTCACCCTGATTACCCATCTGAGCAGCCTGCCGCAGATTAGCTTCGACAAGGTGACGGCCGACGACGTGATCAATCTGGCGGAAACCCAGCAGGATCTGTTGCTGAGTGGCACGCTCTCGACCGTGATGCCGGGCCACCGGCTGGTGATTACCGGCGCCAATGAGAAAGATTACGCCGCCACGGTTGGCGAGGATGGTCACTGGCAGGTGGTGATCCCGGCGGCGGATGTCCACGCATTTATTAACGTTGGCGAGATCCGCGCCTGGTCGATTGACGGTGCCAACAACTACACCGATGCCAGCCATGAGCTGAATATCAAAACCGGCTTTATTCCGATCTATATCGAGATGAATATTGGTGGCGATATGATCCTTAACTATCAGGAGGCGCAGCACGATCTCAGTCTGTATGTCGAAGGGGCCAACGAAATGGTACTCAATGGCAAAACCTATCAGCCGGACAGCAAAGGCATGGTCACCCTGAGCGCCAGCGATCTGCAGGCATTACCGGATGGCCCGGTATCCGCCACCTTTAACCGCTGGGATGACTATGGCAACAGCGACAGCCAGACCTACAGTGAGCTGTTTACCGTGGCAATCCATCAGCGCCCGACCCTGACGCTGGAGACTCCGTTCGACGATAACCTGATCGACGCCGCCGATGTCAATAACTGGCATCTGATCCAGGGCAGCTCGACCCATCTGGAACCGGGCAGCCTGGTGCAGTTAAGCCTCGGCGATCAGCACTACAGTGCCAGTGTGAAAGCCGATGGGGGCTGGGCGCTGACCATTCTGGCCGGGCAACTGGCCCCGCTGGATGACGGTGAATATCAGATGACGGTGAGCGCCACAGACAGCGCCGGTAATCTGGCCAGCGCCAGCCAGATGGTGACGGTGGCATCACATACTGACACTGCCGCGACGCTCAATTCACTGGCGGTGGATCAGCTGCTGGAGAGGCTCAGCCCGAACGGTGAGGCAGAAAGCCTGACGGCCGTAGCATCGTCTCCTGCCGCTGCAGCACCCGACAGCAATCTGGTCGCCGAATCGCCTTATACGCTCGCCGATCATCTGTGGCAGCACGCCGCCACGCATCCTCTGGTCTGACCCACAAAACATTAGTTCAGGTACTGCCTTCCGGACGGGTTAGTTAAGCCCGTCTGGATTGGCGGACAACTTTCTGTTGTTTAAATTTTGCCCGGTTAACAAAATAATTAATTATTTCATCGATATTTAGCAGGAAGAAGACAGGGTTATGTTCTAATAATGTTAAAGGTCGTTTAGCGTCTGGCTTGCGAACCATAAATTAAATGACGCAGTTTAACGAGGCGATAGCCCGTAACGGCGCACCGTTTTGCACTCTTTGTTCACCGGGAAAACACCATGATGATAAGAACCCCTGTTGGTAAACATAATGAACAAAGCGCGATTGACCTTTTTGTTATGCGCCCTGAATGGCGTAGTGTTGCCCGCGGCCATTGCCGCACCCTTGCCCAAAGCTGAATTTAACTGGCGTGCCGCCCCCAGCGAAGAACAGATAGCCACCTTAACGCTGCGTGACGCCATTCTCCGCGCTTTCGCCCGCAACCCGAAAATCTCGGAAGCGGCCGCACAAATCCACGTCGGTGAAGGCGATCTCGACGCCGCTAAAAGCGCCTGGTATCCGCAGATCTCTCTGCAGGGTGCGGCAGGCCGATCTCATCAGACCGACTCCGCCGGCAGCCTGAATAACAATGGGTCTGGCGGCATCATGCTCAGTCAGTTGCTGTACGATTTTGGCCGCACCGGCGGGGCCATCGATGAACAGCACGCCTTGTCCGATGCCTATCTCTTTGGCCTGTTCGACGCCATGACCACCGTGGCGGAAGATACGCTGCAGGCCTATCTGGACGTTAAACGTTACCAGGCGCTGGCGGAGACGGCCCTTACCAATATCGCCTCACTGGAGCGGGTACGGGATATCGCCCGACTGCGCGCCGATGCCGGCCTCAACTCACAATCGGACGTATTACAGGCGGAAACCCGCATCGCCGCCATGCATGCCACGCTGGAACAGTATCGGGCGCAGCTGCGTTCGGCCAAAGCGCAGCTGACGGTGCTGACCGGCGTGGTACCGGCTGGACTGCCGGAGTTGCCGCAGGCGCTGCTGAACCAGCAGATTACCCTCGACAAAATTGCCTACGCCAACAGCGCCGCGGTGCGCAGTGCCCAGGCTAAACAGGAAGCGGCACGCGAGCGGGTGCGTCAGGCGCAATCTGGTCACTGGCCAACCATCAAAGTTCAGGCGGGCCGGACCCGTTATGAGAACGATCGTCAGTCCTACTGGGATGATGAAGTCCAGCTACAGGTTGAAGCGCCGCTCTATCAGGGCGGGATGGTGAATGCCAGAACGCAATCCGCTGAAGGCGATCGTGAAGCGGCGCAGGCGGCAGTGCAGCAGGCCAAACTGACCATCAATCAGAATGCTTCTACCGCCTATGCCGACATGATTGGTGCGCAGCAGCGTCAGGCGGCCGGTGAAGTACAGCTGGCCAGCGCCGACCATACCCGAAACGTCTACGCCGATGAGTATCGGCTCAGTAAGCGCAGCCTGAACGATCTGCTGAGCGTGGAACAGGATGTGTTTCAGGCAGACAGTTCGCGTATCACCGCGCTTTACGATGGCTGGGATGCCACCGTGCGCTACGCCGCGGCGGTCGACAATCTGCTGGATATTCTGGGTATCGATCGTCAGCGCAGCAGCGGCGATCTCCTTCCTTCGCTGCAATAGCGAGCTTCTGTATTAAAAGGCATTAACGATGAGTGCACAAAACCTGAATACCGAAAACTGGATTGCCGCCATGCTGCGTGTGGCGGCGCGCTTCGGTAAGCCTGCCGACGGCAAAACCTTACGCCAGCAGATGCGCTGGTTTGAACATCTGCCGGTGGCACAGCAGCTTGAACGCCTCTCCGGGCTGCTCGGGCTGCATCTGACCATGGTGCCGCAAAACAAGCTGCGCTGGCGTCAGGAGATCACCCCGGTGGTGCTGGTGCTGGAAAACAGCAGCGTGGCGGTGCTGGAAGGCATCGATCCCGACGGCAGTGCGCGTTACTGGCTGAGTGAAGGCGGGGACGTAGTGCGTGAAGGCGCACTGTCCGAACTGCTGACCCGTAGCCAGGGCGATGTCGGGGTGATCGGCGTGGCGGCACGCGGCCGCGATGCGCGTATCGATGAGTTTGTTCAGCCCTATGAGCCGCACTGGTTCTGGAAAAATTTCCGCGGTATGGGCCGACGCATTACCGAGATCTCGCTGGCGTCGGTGATCAGCAACGTGCTGGCGCTGGCCGGGATCCTGTTCTCGATGCAGGTCTACGATCGGGTGATCCCGGCGCAGTCGCAGGCGACGCTCTGGGTGTTGTTTGTCGGGGTGCTGATTGCGGCGGCGATAGAGTATCTGATCCGCCTGATGCGTACTCAGTCTCCGACTTAATGGGTAAACGCATCGACCTGAAAGTCTCCGCCATGCTGTTTGCCCGGGCGATGAGCATCCGTAATGAAGCGCGGCCAAAATCGACCGGCTCATTTATTTCGCAACTGCGTGAAATTGATCAGGTGCGTGAACTGCTGACCTCGACCACGGTAGGTGCCGCCGCCGATCTGCCGTTTGTTATCCTGTTCCTGTTCATCATGTCATTTATCGGCGGCTGGCTGGTGCTGATCCCGCTGGCAGCGATCCCGCTGATCGTTATCCCTGGCATGCTGGTACAGATCCCGATGGCGCGGCTGGCGAAAGAGGGGCTGCGGGAAGGGGCGCTGCGTAATGCGGTGTTGGTGGAAACCATTGAAGGCATTGAAGATATTAAAGCGCTGCAGGCGGAACCCTATTTTCAGCGCCAGTGGGAACAGACGCACGAGGTCAGCGCTGCAATCAGTAACCAGCAACGCTTATGGGGCGCGCGGCTGACCGGCTGGGCCTCGACGGTGCAGCAGCTCACTTACGCCGGGATGCTGGTGTTTGGGGTCTACCTGATACTCGATTCGCAAATCACCACCGGTACCCTGGTCGCCTGTAGCCTGCTCTCTTCACGCACCATCGCGCCGCTGATGCAGCTCACGATGGTCTTTTCCCGCTGGCAGCACGCCAAAATGGCGATGAAAGGGCTGGATGAGCTGCTGAAGAAACCGCTCGATCAGCCTGAGGCCGCCACGCTGGCCCACTGTCCGACGCTCACCGGGCAGTACGATCTGCGTAACGTGCACTACAGCTACGACGAAGAGAATGAAAAGAACGTCCTCAACGTTCAGCAAATGCAGATCAAACCGGGCGAGAGGATCGCCATTCTCGGCAAAGTCGGCGCCGGCAAGTCAACCCTGCTAAAAATTCTCGCCGGTCAGGCGCTGGCAACTCAGGGCAAGGTGATTGTCGACGGCGTTGATATTGAACGCATCGATCCGATCGATCTGCGTCGTCAGCTCGGCTGGCTATCCCACGATTCGCGGCTCTTTTTTGGCACGCTGCGGCAAAACCTGATGCTGGGTAATCCGCACGCCAGCGAGCAGGAGATGCTGCAGGCGCTGCGCATCAGCGGCGCGTTGTCGCTGGTGCAGCAGGATGCGGCCAGTCTGGATCGCATTATTAATGAAGGCGGTCGTGGCCTGTCAGGTGGACAGCGTCAGATGGTGATGCTGAGCCGGATGATCCTGCGCCAGCCGCAGGTGGTGTTGCTGGATGAGCCGACGGCCGCGATGGATGAGCAGTTAGAGGAACATGTTATCCGTCAGCTACAGGGCTGGATCAGCGGTCGCACGCTGATCCTGGTTACCCACCGTCCGGCGCTGCTGAAGATGGTCGATCGTATTGTGGTGATGGATAACGGCCGGATCGTGGCCGATGGGCCGCGTGACGAGATCCTGCGCCGCGCCACCTCAACCGCCGCCCAGCCGGCACCGGGCCCGAATAAAGGAGATGCCGCATGAGTCTGGTGATGATTGATAAAGATCTGGCGCGCCATGAGCGCCGTACGTCCGCCATTATCTGGCTCTGTACCGCGGCGCTGGCAATTTTCCTTATCTGGGCGCACTTCGCCATTCTGGATGAAGTCACCGTCGGCACCGGCAAAGTGACGCCCTCCAGCCGGGCGCAGGTGATTGACAGCCTGGATGGCGGTATCGTCAAACAGCTCAACGTGCATGAGGGCGATATTGTCGAGAAAGGGCAGATCCTGGCGACGCTGGACCCGACGCGCTTCCAGTCCAACTTCGGTGAAGCTCAGGCCAAAGTGCGCACGCTGCGTGCCTCCTCGGAACGGCTGGACGCCGAGCTGTCAGGCACGCCGCTGCAGTTCAGCGCGGAGACCCTGAAGGAACCGCAGCTGGTGACGCGCGAAAGGCAGTTGTATGAATCCCGGCGGCGCAACCTGACGGAAACCATCAGCAACCTGCAGCAGTCGCTCAAACTGGTGCAGGATGAACTGCGTCTGACTGAGCCGCTGGTGGCCAAAGGCGCTGCCGGGCAGGTCGAGGTGATCCGCCTGCGGCGTCAGGTCAGCGACCTGCGCGGCAAAATCGATGAGGCGCGCAATGATTATCTGGTACGCGCCCATGAAGAGCAGGTGAAAAACAATGCTGAACTGGATGCGCAGTTGCAGGTAGCGGCGGGTAAAGAGGATCAGCTGATGCGCGCTACGCTCTATTCGCCGGTGCGCGGCATCGTTAAAGATATTCAGGTGACCACGGTCGGTGGCGTACTGGAGCCGGGCGGCAAGCTGATGGAGATTGTGCCGCTGGAAGATCAGCTACTGATCGAAACCCGCATCAATCCACGTGATATCGCTTATATCCGGCCTGGCCTGGCGGCAATTGTAAAAATCACCGCCTACGACTCCTCTATCTATGGCGATCTACCGGGCGAGGTGGAAATTGTCTCGCCGGATACGCTGCAGGATGAGGTTAAGCGCGATCAATACTACTACCGCGTCTACGTCCGCACGCAAAAGGCAGAGCTGACTAACCGCGCCGGGCGCAAATTCCCGATTGTGCCGGGTATGGTCGCCAATGTTGAAATTAAAACCGGCCAGAAATCGGTGATGGATTACCTGCTTAAACCGCTGAATAAAGTTAAAGAATCGCTGCGGGAGCGCTAATACCGCGATCCAGATATTATCTCAGTCTGCTTAATTACCGTGATAAATTAAGTGAGCAGATATATTGTCAGGCAAGCGGCAAATAACAGAAGGATTAACTTTCTGTGCCGCTTAATAACAATGTTAATTTAACCGGTAAAATCAAGTTTACGCAGATATAGCCGTAGCGGTGGATGACAGGCAAAAAAATGCCGGACAAACATGTCCGGCGGGAAATAAAGGGTAAACATCTCATTCGGGGTGAATGAAGGTAATAATGAAATAAATGATGATAGCGGGATCTATTGTATTACCTGATGACGCATAAGTTTTATCATTCAGTGCTTCAGAGTAATCTGATGTAACGCGTTGATAACAAAGGTGACAGAATCAGTTTGGCTTTTTGTGCCATATTTTTTATCGATGTGTGCTGGTTATTAGTTCCCCAGATATTACATTATGAAATAACTGTTTCGTACTCTGAAACACTTTTGGAAATTTAGTAGCATTTTCGTGATGGATTATTGCCCGATATAAAATAACAATGGCCTGCCGGCTGAATTTTTAATCATTCAGTTAGCAGTGGCAAATAATAAAGGCACATTACAGAGGGTAATAAAATGAAACGTCGCGTTCTCTCCCTGTTGGTCCCTGCGTTGCTGGTCGCAGCAGGATCGGCAAACGCAGCTGAAATCTACAATAAAGACGGCAACAAATTAGACCTGTTCGGTAAAGTCGATGGTCTGCACTACTTCTCCGATAATGATGGTTCTGATGGCGATCAGTCCTACGTCCGCTTTGGTTTTAAAGGCGAAACCGAAGTCAGCGACCAGCTGACCGGTTACGGCCAGTGGGAGTATCAGGCGGCGCTGAACAATGCCGAATCTGAAGGAACGGCTGACAGCTATACCCGTGTGGGCTTTGCTGGTGTGAAATTTGGTGATGCAGGCTCGTTCGACTACGGTCGTAACTACGGCGTCGCTTACGACATCGGCGCATGGACCGACGTTCTGCCGGAGTTCGGTGGTGATACCTATGGCGCGGACAACTTTATGTTCCAGCGCGGCAACGGTATGGCAACCTACCGCAACAGCAACTTCTTTGGCCTGGTCGATGGCTGGAACTTTGCGGTGCAGTATCAGGGCAAAAACGGCAATGGTGATGAATCACCGAATGGTCGTGATGTGCTGGGTCAGAACGGTGACGGCTGGGGCCTGAGCACCACCTACGATCTCGGTTCCGGTTTTGGTATTGGTGCGTCGGCATTCCAGTCTGACCGTACCAACGATCAGAACGGCAACCAGGCAGGTATCCTCGGCCGTGGTGACAAAGCAGAAGCCTACACCGGCGGTCTGAAATATGATGCCAACAACGTTTACCTGGCAGCGATGTACACCAAATCTTATAACGCAACCCGCTTCGGCAGCAGTGATTCCACCGCGTTTGGTTACGCTGATAAAGCGGAAAACTGGGAACTGGTGGCGCAGTATCAGTTCGACTTCGGTCTGCGTCCATCGCTGGCGTATGTTACCTCACGCGGCACCGACGTGCAGAACTGGGGCAAACAGAACCTGAAGAAATACATTGATGTAGGTGCGACCTACTACTTCAACAAAAACATGTCCACCTACGTGGATTACCAAATCAACCTGCTGGATGACAACCAGTTTACCGACGCGGCCGGTATCAACACCGACGACGTGGTAGCGCTGGGTCTGGTTTACCAGTTCTGATTTGTTCAGGTGCGCAGCCACGGCTGCGCACCTGCGTCATCATTCCTTTTCTTTTATCTCTTCTGCTGCTCGCCACGTTTTCGCTTTTGCAACGGTCGTGCCCGGTGAAACCACCGCGCCAAATCGGGCCCCTTCAAACGCGACGCCCCCCAGCGTAAAGGCCGAAAAGCTCAGCCACTGATGCCAGGCTGCCTGCAGGTTTTGTGAACTTTTCATTCTGCACCTCTCAGAGATAAACACTGTTTCAACAGTGCAGAATTCATGCCAGCTTTACCGCTCTGATAGCCACGGGCCTGCCGCGCACTCTGGTAAACTTGCCGCGCAGGTTAAGGCGGCGTATGCCCCGTTAAGGTGCAACACTGCTGATTAATGGCGCGACCGTGATAGCGACATGTGACGATGACGGCGCTGATGCCAGACTTTGTAGCTGCTAAAAATGAACAGACCCAGGGCAATGGCAAGAATCACATAGATCATCTGCTGCTCCTTTCATTAAACCTAACCGTTAAACGTAAATCGCCCGGTTACGGGCGGATGCATAGTAGATGACTGACTGATACTGTCGCCATTGGATAAAGTATTCAACCCTATTTTAACCTCTTTACCAGCCATTTATGCTCTGTAGCAGGAATAGATAAATTTTTACAAGTGAGGAGTGATGCGATATCAGATTAATCTGCTGTCTTTACCTTTTGCCATCCTGTTGTTAGCGGGCTGTGATAAGCCAGCGACAAGCTCCTCAATGGTGCTGGAAGGCAAAACCATGGGGACGGTATGGCGTGTCAGCCTGGCGGACGTCGCCAGCGAGCGCAAAGCGGAATTGCAGCAACGTATTCAGCAGCAACTGGACAGCGATGACGCCGAACTTTCTACCTGGAAACCCGATTCTAAGCTGTCACGGTTCAATCAGAGCCGCACACTGACGCCGCAGCCGGTCAGCGAGAACATGGCGGATATCGTCACGCTCTCCTTGCGCATTGGTGCTAAAACCGGGGGGGCGATGGATATCACCGTCGGACCGCTGGTCAATCTGTGGGGCTTCGGCCCGACAAAGCAGCCGATTCATATCCCGGATGAGGCGCAAATTGCCGCGGCTAAAGCGCAGACCGGCCTGCAGCATCTGCGGGTCATTCAGGGCGCAGGCGGCCAGTGGCTGCAAAAAGATCTGCCGGGCCTCTATGTTGACCTTTCAACGGTGGGCGAGGGCTTTGCCACCGATCATCTGGCTCGCCTGATGGAGCAGCTGGGGATCAACAACTACCTGGTTTCGGTGGGTGGCGCGGTACTGAGCCGTGGGCTGAACGCGCAGCATCAGCCGTGGCGGGTAGCGATTCAGAAGCCGACCGACCGCGAAAACGCGGTACAGGCGCGGGTTGATCTGGAGGGGCACGGCATCAGTACCTCTGGCAGCTATCGCAACTATTATGAACTGGACGGCAAGCGCGTTTCACACGTCATCGATCCCATTACCGGCCGGCCGATTGAGCATAGACTGGTTTCAGCTACCGTGATCGCGACCACCGCGCTGGAGGCTGACGGCTGGGATACTGGCCTGATGGTGCTTGGCAGTGAAAAAGCCAAAGCGCTGGCGATCCAGCAGCATCTCGCGGTCTATCTGATCAGTAAAGAAGGCGAGGGTTTCGTGAGCTGGATGTCACCGCAGTTTGCCGCCTTTTTGATTAAACCTGAGTCGACAGGAGCACCCTGATGTTAGATCTGTTTAGTGAAGAGCAACCCTGGCAGGAACCGCTGGCGGAGGGCGCGGTGATCCTGCGCCGCCGCGCGCGCGATGAGGCAGAAGCACTCTATCAGCAGATTCTGGCCATTGCTGACCAGAATCCGTTTGCCCATCGCATCACGCCGGGCGGCCATCGTATGTCGGTGGCGATGACCAACTGCGGCGATTTTGGCTGGTCGGTTGATTCGCGCGGGTATCAGTATCAGCAGCAGGATAACCTCAACGGGCAAAAATGGCCGCCTATGCCGCCACTGTTTCGCCACCTCGCGCAGGCCGCGGCGCGTGAAGCAGGGTTCCCCGACTTTCATCCCGATGCCTGCCTGCTCAATCGTTATGAGCCGGGCGCGAAGCTGACTCTGCATCAGGACAAAGATGAGAAAGATCTGCGTCAGCCGATCGTTTCGGTCTCGCTGGGATTACCGGCGGTGTTTCAGTTTGGCGGTTTTGAACGCGGCGACAGCACACAACGGGTGCTGCTGGAACATGGCGACATTGTGGTGTGGGGCGGGCCGTCACGCCTGCGTTATCACGGCATCCTGCCGCTCAAGCCAGGCGTGCATCCGCTGGTGGGTGCCTGGCGTTATAACCTGACGTTCCGCCGCGCCTTTTAATCCGCTGCGCGACCCGCGAAGCGTTGCGAATAACTATTGCTATCATTTTGCATCACATTACACTGCAGGCTGTTTTTTGACTGCTGGATTGCCTGCATGACGTTGTTAAGCGTTGTTTTTCGCCAGTTTCGCTGGCCTTTTATCGGGGTTATCGCGCTGACGCTGCTGAGCGCAGTGTTGGGTATTGGCATGATTGCCTTTATCAACCGCGAAATGATCGTCGCGATCAATAGCTCCTATACGGTTCTGCCGCAATTCCTGCTACAGCTGGTGGTGCTGATGGCGGTGACGCTGGCCTCCCAGCTGGCGCTGACCATGCTCGGCCATCAGTTTGTCTGGCGGATGCGCGGTGAATTTATCAAACGTATTCTGGATACCCGGGTGGAGCGCATCGAGCAGCTCGGCAGCGCGCAACTGCTGGCGGGACTGACCAGCGACGTGCGTGCCATTACCCTGGCCTTTGTGCGTCTGCCGGAGCTGATCCAGGGGATTATCATTACGCTCGGCTCGGCGTTTTATCTGGCCTGGCTCTCACCCAAAATGCTGCTGGTGACCAGCGGCTGGCTGGCCGTCACGCTGGTTGGTGGCTGGCTGCTGGTCTCCCGCGTCTATCAGCACATGGCGAAGCTGCGTGAAATTGAAGATCATCTCTATCGTGACTACCAGACGGTGATTGACGGACGTAAAGAGTTGCAGCTCAACCGCGAGCGCGCCCGTCAGATCTATGAAACGGTTTATCAGGAAGATGCCACCGCCTGGCGACACCATATCGTGCGTGCCGATACCTATCATCTCAGCGCGGTGAACTGGTCCAACATCATGACACTGGGCGCGATCGGCATGGTCTTTTTTATGGCCAACAGTCTGGGCTGGGCCAATACCGCGGTGGCGGCGACCTTTTCCCTGACGCTACTGTTTCTTCGCACGCCGCTGCTGTCGGCAGTGGGCGCGCTGCCGACCCTGCTCAGTGCGCAGGTCGCATTCCGTAAACTTAATGCCTTTGATCTTGCGCCTTATCAGCCTGATTTCCATGCATCGCCGTCAAAAGCAAACTGGCAGACGCTGGAACTGCGCGATGTCTGTTTTCATTACGGTGAAAACGGTTTTAAGGTTGGCCCGATTAACCTGACGCTGCGCCGCGGTGAACTGCTGTTCCTGATTGGCGGCAACGGCAGCGGTAAATCGACGCTGGCGATGCTGCTGACCGGGCTTTATCGGCCTCAGTCTGGCACGCTGCTGCTGGATGGCCAGCCGATAAACGCGGACGGGCTGGATCGCTGGCGTCAGCACTTCTCGGCCGTCTTCACCGATGTGCATCTGTTTGATCGGCTGATTGGTCATGAAGGAATACCGGCGAATCCGGCGCTGGTGCAGCAGTGGCTGGAACGGCTGAAAATGCAGGACAAGCTGAAGATTGAGGGCAATAAAGTGCTGAATCTTCAGCTCTCTAAAGGGCAGAGTAAACGGCTGGCGTTGCTGCTGGCGGTCGCCGAAGAACGGGATGTGCTGTTGCTGGATGAATGGGCAGCGGATCAGGACCCGCATTTTCGCCGTATCTTCTATCGTGAACTGCTGCCCTGGCTACAGGCGGCGGGCAAAACGGTGTTCGCTATCAGCCATGATGATCACTACTTTATCCATGCCGATCGGTTGCTGGAGATGCGGGAAGGGCAGCTGAGTGAACTGACCGGCAGCGAACGCGAACAGGCGACGCTGGACTCGGTACAACGCACCGATACCGGGCTTTGATGCAGGCTGGCAAAGCTTAGCAAAAAGGCATATTAGCTGCCTCAGCGGCTTACGGGTTATGCTGGAAATCAGCAGAGAGCCTGCTCTCTGCCATCCTGGAACTTCTTCTTTCGTCATGTGTTTACCCCGGCTAAGCCGTTTTGCTTAGCCGGTTTTTTTATCCCTGATGTGTCAGCAGGGTAATCACGCTATCCTCCCGCCATACAAATTCTGCCTGCAAGGTTGTGCCCAGGGTAAAACGATCGCTGAAGTGTTCGGTGAGCCGTAACGTGGCGCGCTGACGGCTGAGATCAACGGTTTCCAGCACCGCCTGCTGGAAGTCCATTGGCTGATGCAGCTGTGGCCACAGCGCTTTATAAAGCGACTCTTTTAGCGAAAACAACAGGGTAGCAGCCGCATTAAAACCAATAGGCAGCGCGCGCAACCGTTGCTGTTCCTGTGACGTCATCAGCAGTTCAGCGGTTTCATTCGCCGTCGCCTCTGACATCAGCTGTTCAACATCCACACCGATACAAATGGGCTGACGGGTCACTGCCAGCGCCACCATACCGGCGCTGTGAGACAGCGAAGCCTGCACGCCGTCGGGCCAGCAGGGGGAACGGTCGGGCCCATTCGTCAGAATGAAGTCATCAATGCCCAGTCGCGCCATCACTGTACGAGCCAGTTGCCGGCTGGCAAGGTATTCGGCCCGCCGCTTGTTCACCGCCCGTGCCAGCCGATCGGGCAGCGGTATTCCCCACGCGACGGCGAGAGAATCACGGTAATGTTGCGGGTTGAAGCGGCTCACCGCCAGCCAGGGATCGCTGTCGCTCAGATGCTGGGAAAGGATAAAGCCGCCTGCGGGAGACGGCAGCGGAACGTCGGGATAGCGCATGTGGTGCCTGACTGAAGCCAAAAGGGCATTAAATCAGGCACGGGATGCCGGAGCAAGCCGACCGCCGGGATCAGTCGTTCGGGGGAATGGCAAAACTTTTCAGTGAAACGACAAAATGGTGGTGACCTTTACTGATGCGAGCGCCGCGGTCGCACCAGTGGCTCGCCAGACGAAAGAAGTCGTCGCTGCCAATGTCGTACGCCAGTTCCACTTTGCTAATGCCTGAATGCAATAACGCTTCTGCATCCTTCAGGCTTTTCGCTTTGATCGCCATAAAAATTATCCATCAATTTCAGGGGAGTCCAGAGTAGGCAATTTCTGTGACATTTTTGTTTCAGTTTGATGAATTGGCGTCGCGTTCTGCTTATTTTGTGAGGCGGACTGGATTTCGCTGTAATGTGTAACCGGCTGAATGCATGACAGATGTTAGCTGACATGGCGAAGTTTTCTGAAAGCGCAGCCAGAGAAAAGGCCGCGTCTGGCGCGGCCTTAGTGGGTTACTTCTTGTCTGGCGGTGTTTGTTGCTTATCGCCGGACTCTGGTGCTTCGGTTGGATCGTCTTTTTCGATTGCTGTCATGAACTCTCCTATCGTTACCCACACGATCTTCAGTATAGATCGGAATAGGCAGAGTGCGAGCAAAGTGACCGTTTGATGACAAAAATCAGAGAGGCTGACTCGTGGAGTGCCCTTTCAGAGAGGGGTCGAAACTTAGCCCATGTCTGCAGAGTGTCAGAAAACAGAGTGGATAAAACAGGTTGTTACTTATTCAGAAAGCCATTTTTCAGCCCAGACTGATTCAGTAAGCAAATTTACGCTTAGCGGTTTACGAGCACGCCCGACGTCCTGCCCTTTAAGCTTCCATCCTGGTCTGAATTGCGGTGTATTACCTGGGGGGTATCTACATAATTAATTGAATTTAATCATTTTTTAAGGGGGTGGGAGGTTGATTGTTGTAATACGCATAGTCAAATGAGAATAAAATCCATTATAAAGATGGTTTATTGGTTAGCGGTGTTTTATTGACCTGAATCAAAATTCGCCTCTCAAATTAAGTTTAAAGTTTGCTCATTAATTTGCATCTAAAAATAACTTTAAGCTTCTTTACTGAGAATCCAATAATGAAAATTTCGATGATAGCCTTAGTCGTATGTAGCGTTGCTTCCGTGTCTGCTGTTGCTGGTGAGTTTGATACAGCCGCTGCTAATGCTCATGTGGCGGCAAAAGTTTCTGAAAATGCCAACATTGCTCAGGCAATAACAAGCCGGACTTATAATGACAATCCTAAATCAATGGAAAACATTGGTTATGCAAAAGCCGCTGATCGTGCTGACGTAAACGCTGCTAAGGCTCTGGATGCAAAAAATGCTGCTTTCTCCCAGGTGACCGGCTCAGCGTTGCGTGACCAGATTCAACAGCAACAATACAAAGCAATGGAACATAAAACTACAGTGCCTAATGAAAGGATGTCTGATATAAGGGAGTCTGTGACGACAGCGCCGGCAGTTCTCTCAAGT
>NZ_MLFN01000005.1 GCF_002095315.1 Pantoea conspicua | reverse complement strand
TTCGAACCTGCGACCAATTGATTAAAAGTCAACTGCTCTACCAACTGAGCTAACGACCCGCTGGGGCTTACAACCTTTCATTGCGCCGGGCGCCTGAAACAAGATGGTGGGTCGTGCAGGATTCGAACCTGCGACCAATTGATTAAAAGTCAACTGCTCTACCAACTGAGCTAACGACCCATCTTAGGTTGTGAAGCAATGCTGAAGGTTATTTCCTGAAAGGGCGCAAAGATAACAACGCGTCTGACCGGAGATGGTGGGTCGTGCAGGATTCGAACCTGCGACCAATTGATTAAAAGTCAACTGCTCTACCAACTGAGCTAACGACCCATCTTCAGGCTTACCAGGCACATTTCCAATTTAACAATGTCTCCCGGCAACGGCGGCATATATTACTGATTTACTGAGGTAGCGCAACCCTTATTTCTGCTAAAAGCGTCGTTTGCTTACCTTTCATACGGCAAGACCAGAAATCACACGATATCCGGTCTGAACCGTACAGATTACATTCCTGCCAGACGTTTTTGCGCCTGTTTTGCAGAATCGGTATTGGGATAAAGTTTGATCACCTGCTGGAAAACCGCTTTGGCTTTCGCCGTGTCGTTTTTCTCCTGCATGATGACGCCCACTTTCAATAACGCCTCTGCGGCTTTCGGCGACTTCGGATAGTTTTTCACCACCGTGGCGTAATAATAGGCCGCGTCGTCCTTTTTGCCTTTGTTGTAGTTCAGCTGTCCCAGCCAGTAATTGGCGTTCGGCTGATAGGTCGAATCAGGGTAACGTTTTACCCACGCCTGCAGCGCAGTGATCGCCTGGTCGTACTGTTTCTTCTCCAGAATCAGCGCAACTGCCGCATTGTAATCACTGTTTGCATCACCGCTCTGCGTCGGTGCGCTGTCAGTGGCAGCAGCACCCGCGTCGGTGGTAGCAGCTGCACCGGCTGAGGCATCGCTACCGGCCGCTGACTGCGCGCCGCCGCTGTTACTGCTGCTCAGGCTGTCGATCTGCTGATAGAGCTGCTTCTGACGTTCGACGACCTGATTCAGCTGATACGAGTTTTGCTGGATTTGCCCACGCAGCGAGTCGATATCACGCTGGTTATCGCTCATCTGCTGCTGCAGTTGTTGCATCAGCTGTGCCTGGGCATTGGAGATTCGTTCAAGAGTGGTGACACGGTCTTCGACCGAGCCGGAGCCAACGCTACTGATTGACGCTTGGGCATTAGCGGCCCAGGGGGCCGCTACGCCAATCAGTAACGACAGACTCAACAGATGATGTCTGAAGTTACTAACCATGTGATTCTCTTAGTAGACCAGTACGGCACGACGGTTTTTAGAATAAGCCGCTTCGTCATGACCCAGAACCGCTGGCTTCTCTTTACCGTAAGAAACGATAGACATCTGATCGGCAGAGACGCCTTTGCCTTGCAGATACATTTTCACCGCGCTGGCGCGACGTTCGCCCAGGGCGATGTTGTATTCCGGCGTACCGCGCTCATCCGCGTGACCTTCAATGGTCACTTTGTAAGATGGGTTGCTACGCAGGAAGGCAGCATGCTGATCCAGCATCTGTGCGTAATCAGACTGAACGTCATATTTGTCCAGACCGAAGTAGACGATGTTGTTCTGCTGCAGCTGCTGCATCTGCAGACGCGCCTGCTCGTCAGAAGACATGTTGCCGCCGTTGCCGTTCATGCCAGAGTTTGCACCGTAAGCGCCATCAGCGCCCATGCCAGTCTGGTCATTGTTGTTGTTTTTGTGTGAGCTACAAGCCGCTACTGCCAGAACCGGCAGAGCCAGCATCAAACCCTTCAGCACTTTGTTCAGTTGCATTTCAAAAATCCCATTATTGTTTATTGTTTGTGATGTCTGTTAAGTCAGACATTACAGATACGGCGACCAGGCAGGAAATTTTACCTGTCCATCAGTTGCCGGAAGACGCGCTTTGAAACGGCCGTCGGTTGAAACCAGCTGCAGCACGGAACCCATCCCCTGAGTAGAGCTATAGATTACCATTGTGCCGTTTGGTGCCAGGCTCGGCGTTTCATCCAGGAACGTGTCCGTTAACGTTTGAACGGCTCCCGTTTCCAGATCCTGTTTGGCGACGTGTTGAGCACCGCCACTGGTGCTGATCATCACCATTGATTTTCCATCGGTAGCCACATCCGCATCCTGGTTCTGACCGCCTTCCCAGGTAATACGCTGTGGCGTGCCACCGTTGAGACCTACTTTGTAAATCTGCGGCGCACCCGCCTGATCCGAGGTGTAAGCCAACGTCTGGCTGTCCGGGAACCAGGTCGGTTCGGTGCTGTTATAACGGCCATCGGTCACCTGACGAGTCTGACCGGATGCCAAATCCATGACGTAGAGGTTGAGGCTACCGGTTTTAGACAGGGCAAAAGCCAGTTTTGAGCCATCTGGCGAGAACGCCGGCGCACCGTTGTGACGCGGATAAGAGGCGACCTGGCGCACAGCACCGTTGGAGAGCGTCTGCACCACCAGCGCTGACTTGCCGCTTTCAAAGGTCACGTAAGCCACTTTGCTGCCATCTGGCGACCAGGCTGGTGACATCAGCGGCTGCGGTGAACGGTGAACCACAAACTGGTTGTAGCCATCGTAATCCGCCACGCGCAGTTCATACGGGAACTGGCCGCCGTTGGTCTGCACTACATAGGCGATACGGGTGCGGAAAGCGCCTTTAATACCGGTCAGCTTCTGAAAGGTTTCGTCACTGGCGGTGTGCGCAGCATAGCGCAGCCACTGTTTGGTCACCTTGAAGGAGTTCTGTGCCAGGACGGTACCTGGCGCACCGCCGGTATCGACGAGCTGGTAAGAGACCTGATAGCTGCCATCCGGGTTAGACTGCACCTGACCGACAACGATGGAATCAATGCCCAGTGCGCTCCAGGCGGCAGGCTGAACTTCCTGCGCGCTGGTTGGCTGCTGTGGCAGACGCGAGCGATCGAGCGGATTAAATTTACCGCTGTTGCGCAGGTCAGCCGCCACAATGCCACCGATATCTTCTGGCGCGGCGCCAGCACCGGCCCATTTAAACGGTACCACGCCAATCGGGCGTGCGGTATTCACGCCCTGGGTGATCTCAATACGAACTTCTGCATGCAGCACGGCTGCCCACAGCAGGATAAAAAAGCCTAACGTAACGCGAAGAGCTTGCTTCATTTTATCTCCCTTATCTGAACCTCAGTCCAAGATAATTGGCACTGTTCCTGGAAACCATGAGTACAACTTAACTACGGCAAGCTAACCTTAGATCAACTTGCCGTCAGATACTGCATTATTGCGGTTTAAAATCCAGAGGTGCGTTGCGGAACACCTCATAAACATCCTGACTAGGCGGCTTAGGAAAACGCGCCTGACGCGCTGCTGCCAATGCCGCCTGGCACAAAGCGGGATCTCCGCCTTCAGTTTTTGCGTCGATTAACATTCCATCTGGTGCCAACTTGATCCGCAAGGTACAGGTACGGCCTTTAAAGCTTTCCCAATCGTAAAACTTGCTTTTTACTGCGTCCTGGATTTGACCCGCATAATTGCTGATATCTGCACCTGATGCGCCCGATTTTTTCTGTTTACCCTGACCTGCTGCGCCGCCAGAAGTGCCACTTTTCGGCGCATTCTTACCGGAGGCGAGTCCGCCTAGCAGGTCATCAACATCGCTGTCATTGGCGGCATCCGCAGCGGCTTTCGCTTTCGCATCGGCTTTGGCTTTTGCTGCGGCATCGGCTTTGGCTTTGGCGGCTGCGTCCGCTTTGGCTTTCGCAGCGGCTTCCGCTTTCTCTTTGGCCGCGTCTGCTTTAGCTTTCGCAGCGGCTTCCGCTTTGGCTTTGGCGGCTGCTTCTGCTTTCTCTTTAGCGGCTTCGGCTTTCGCTTTAGCCGCTTCAGCAGCCTTCTCTTTGGCTTCTTCAGCCGCTTTGGCTTTCGCATCAGCCGCGGCTTTCGCTTTGGCGTCTGCGGTAGCTTTCGCCTCGGCGTCTGACTTCGCTTTCGCTTCGGCTACGGCTTTCTCTTTTGCCGCCGCGGCAGCGGCCGCTTTGGCCTGCTGATCGGCCTGTTTCTTCGCCTCAGCGGCGGCCTGTTTCGCCTGTTCAGCCGCCGCTTTGGCCTGCGCATCCGCCTGGGCTTTGGCGTCCGCTTTAGCTTTCGCTGCGGCAGCTTCCGCGGTTTTTTGCTGCTCCTGCGCCTGCTTAGCGGCCTCTTCTGCCGCTTTCTGCTGCTCAGCCTGCTGCTTCGCCTGCTCTTTCGCGTTTTCCTGCGCTTCCAGACGCTCTTTCTCCAGCGCTTTCAGACGCTGCTGCTCAGCGGCCTGTTTCTGTTGCAGCTCTTCGGCCTGCTGCTGCGCCTGCTTTTTACGCTGCTGTTCAGCGCGCTGGCTGTCGCTCTGCTGGTTCTGCTGACGGTTGTATTGACTCACTACCGCACCGGGATCGACCATCACAGCATCAATATCGCTGCCGCCGCCGCCGGCACTGCTGGCGTCAATGTGCTCATTAAACGAGCTCCATATCAGCAGCGCGATCAGCACGATGTGCAGAATCACCGAAATGATTATCGCGCGCTTTAACTTCTCGTTTTGCTCGGTTGCCTTCGACACACTCGGTTCCCAAAAAACGGTTCGATTTTAAATCGGCTGCGTCATCAAACCGACAGATTTAACACCCGCCTGGTGCAGCAGGTTGAGCGCTTTAATAATTTCGTCGTAAGGCACTTCTTTCGCACCCCCGATCAAAAAGACGGTCTTTGGATTCGCTTCCAGTCGACGCTGCGCTTCGCTGATGACCTGCTCCGGTGGCAGCTGATCCATACGATCATGATCGACCACCAGACTGTACTGACCGACACCCGCCACTTCGACAATCACCGGCGGGTTATCGTCACTGGCGACGGTTTTCGAATCGGTGGCATCAGGCAGGTCCACTTCTACGCTCTGGGTAATAATGGGCGCCGTCGCCATGAAGATCAGCAACAGCACCAACAGGACGTCCAGTAGCGGAACGATGTTGATTTCCGACTTCAGGTCGCGGCGTTTGCGACCACGTACTCTGGCCATCATTAACCTCTATTTACTTAGCGCTATCGCTGGAAAAAGCCTGGCGATGCAGAATGGCGGTGAACTCTTCCATGAAGTTGTCATAGCCCTGCTCCAGTTTATTCACGCGCTGGTTCAGTCGGTTATAGGCCATCACCGCCGGGATCGCCGCAAACAGACCGATCGCCGTGGCGATCAGCGCTTCAGCAATACCCGGTGCCACCATTTGCAGGGTCGCCTGCTTCACCGCGCCCAGCGCGATAAAGGCATGCATGATCCCCCAGACGGTGCCAAACAGACCGATATAGGGACTGATGGAGCCAACGGTGCCGAGGAAAGGAATGTGGTTTTCCAGCGCCTCCAGCTCACGGTTCATCGAGATGCGCATTGCCCGGCTCGCGCCCTCAATGACAGCTTCAGGAGCGTGGTTATTCGCGCGATGCAGACGGGCAAACTCCTTGAAGCCAGAGTAAAAAATCTGCTCCGACCCGGCGAGTTCATCACGACGGCCCTGGCTCTCCTGATAGAGACGAGAGAGTTCGATGCCGGACCAGAACTTGTCTTCAAACGCCTCCGCTTCCCGTCCCGCTGCGTTGAGAATACGCGTACGCTGAATAATGATCGCCCAGGAGGCAATCGAAAAGCCGATCAAAATCAACATGATAAGTTTGACCAGAAGGCTCGCCTTCAGGAACAAATCAAGAATGTTCATGTCAGTCACTGCTTGAACTCCGCGACAATAGACTTGGGAAGCGCAATCGGCTTCATCAGATGTGGGTTAATGCAGGCAATCAGGACGTCTGCCTCATTGAGCACTTTGCCTTCAGCATTCACGATACGCTGGGTAAACGTCATGGTCGCCCGGGTCATTGATGTCACCTCACTCTGGATCTCCAGAAGGTCATCAAGACGCGCTGCGGCCAGATAGTCCACCGTCATGCGCCGCACCACAAAAGCGACCTGCTGTTCTAACAGCGTCTGCTGATTGAAATGGTGCTGACGCAACATTTCGGTACGTGCTCGTTCATAAAAAGCGATATAGCTGGCGTGATAAACCACGCCACCGGCATCAGTATCTTCGTAGTAGACCCGAACCGGCCAGCGAAACAGCGTTGTACTCACTCTACATCCCGGCCTCGTTTTAAACGTTGCTACTATACGCAAGACAAATCGGGTTTGGAATGGGTCGCCAGAGCCAGGCGAAAATAATTATCGCGCCGAAACAAACGGAACGATTTCAGGGAGATTTCCTGACCGGACGCTGACAAAAACTCACTTACAGCGTCGATGTGGCGGGAGATTAAGCGTAAAAGCGATAAAGCGCGATAAACAGCACGATCATTGCCGGTAAGGGAGAAAACAGCGCCTGCCATAGAGTAAGCCGTGGCCGGAAACCTACGCCGTGGATTACGCCGCAGCAGATCGCCCAGATCAGCACCATTGCCTGCAGCGCAGGCAACCTGCCTGCGTGGTCGGCAAAGCGCGTCGGGTCCCACAGCACGCCGCCGGCCGTAATCAGCGCCAGCAGTAGCGAAAGGGCCCGCAACGGGCCCTTATCCATCAGACGATAGAGCGTCTGAATCACGGTGCGCATCAGTGTGTCTCATCCTGCGCATCGACATGCTCAATCGCCAGTGCGGTGACGATACCAAAGGCACAGGCCAGCAAGGTGCCAAGAATCCAGGCAAAATACCACATGCGTCGTCTCCTTAATCAGTAGAGTGAGTGACTGTTGCTTTCAATGTGCTCTTTGGTGATGCGGCCAAACATTTTCCAGTAACACCAGCTGGTGTAGGCAAGAATGATGGGCACAAAGATCACCGCGGCGACGGTCATAATTCGCAGGGTTAACAGGCTGGAGGTGGCATCCCACATCGTCAGGCTGATACCCGGCACCGTGCTGGATGGCATGATGAACGGGAACATGGCGATACCGGCGGTCATGATGACGCAGGCCAGCGTCAGAGAAGAGAACAGGAACGCCCAGGCGCCCTTCTCAACCCGTGAGCAGAGTATGGTCAGCAGCGGCAGCACAGCGCCCAGCAACGGGAACAGCCACAGCACAGGATGGGTCTGGAAGTTGACCATCCAGGCACCCGCTTCGCGCACCACGGTTTTACCCAGCGGATTAGAGGCAGCGAAGTGATCCATTGCGCTGGTCACCACATAGCCATCAATACCATATCTGACCCAGACACCCGCCAGCACGAAGCAGACCATCATCACCAGTGCAGCAAGTTGTGCCGCCGCGCGTGACCGCAGGTGCAGTTCACCGGTGGTGCGCATCTGCAGATAGGTGGCGCCCTGTGCCAGAATCATCGCCACGCTGACCACGCCTGCCAGCAGACCAAACGGGTTCAGCAGCTGGAAGAAATTACCGGTGTAGAACAGGCGCAGATATTCATCGGCATGGAACGGCACGCCCTGCAACAGGTTACCGAACGCCACGCCAATCACCAGCGGTGGCACAAAGCTGCCAATGAAGATGCCCCAGTCCCAGGCACCGCGCCAGCGGTTGTCTTCAATCTTCGAGCGGTAATCGAAACCCACCGGACGGAAGAACAGCGAGGCGAGCACCAGAATCATCGCCACATAGAAGCCGGAAAACGCGGCCGCATAGACCATCGGCCAGGCAGCAAACAGCGCACCGCCCGCCGTAATCAGCCACACCTGATTACCATCCCAGTGTGGCGCAATCGAGTTAATCATGATGCGGCGTTCGGTATCGTTACGGCCCAGAAAGCGCGTCAGCATCCCGACGCCCATATCAAAGCCATCCGCGACCGCAAAGCCGATCAGCAGCACGCCTATCAGCAGCCACCAGACAAAGCGCAGTACTTCATAATCAAACATGATCCTTCTCCTTATCCCTGCACCGGCTGGGTCATCGCCGTGATCTGTTCATGATGGTAACGCCCGCTTTTCAGGCTGCTTGGCCCCAGGCGGGCAAATTTAAACATCAGGTACATCTCAGCTATCAGGAACAGCGTGTAGAGACCGCAGATCAGGATCATTGAGAACAGCAGATCGCCAGTTGTCAGCGACGAGTTGGCGACCGCAGTCGGCAGCACCTCACCTATCGCCCAGGGCTGACGACCATATTCGGCGACAAACCAGCCCGATTCGATAGCAATCCAGGGTAGCGGAATACCAAACAGCGCCGCTTTCAGTAACCAGCGATTCTTACCGATGCGGTTACGCAGTACACTCCAGAACGCCAGCGCGATAATGCCCAGCAGCAGCACGCCACAAAGAACCATGATGCGGAAGGCGAAGTAAAGCGGGGCCACGCGTGGGATGGAATCCTGCGTCGCCTGCTGGATTTGTGCTTCGGTCGCATCTGCCACGTTGTCGGTATAACGCTTCAGCAGCAGACCGTAGCCGAGATCCTGTTTATGGGCGTTGAACGCATCGCGTACCGCCGGGTCCTGGCTGCCGCCACGCAGTTCATTCAGCAAGGCGTAAGCTTTCATGCCATTGCGGATACGCACTTCATGCTGCGCCATCAGATCTTTCAGACCGGTCACCGGCGTGTCGGTGGATCGGGTTGCGATCAGGCCGAGCAGCCACGGGATCTGAATGGCATATCTGTTTTCGCGGGTTTCCTGATCCGGCAGGCCAAACAGGGTAAATGACGCGGGCGCGGGCTGGGTTTCCCATTCCGCTTCAATCGCGGCCAGCTTGGTTTTCTGCACGTCGCCCATCTCATAACCGGACTCATCGCCCAGCACGATCACCGACAGCACCGCCGCCATACCAAAGCTGGCCGCGATAGCAAACGAACGTTTAGCAAAGGCGAAGTCACGGCCTTTCAGCATGTACCAGGCGCTGATGCCCATAATAAACATCGCACCGGTGGTGTAACCGGCTGCCACGGTATGCACGAATTTGACCTGCGCGACCGGGTTCAGCACCAGCTCGGAGAAGCTGAGCATCTCCATACGCATGGTTTCGAAGTTGAATTCAGAGGCGATCGGATTCTGCATCCAGCCGTTGGCCACCAGAATCCACAGCGCGGACATGTTTGAGCCGAGCGCCACCAGCCAGGTGACCGCCAGATGCTGCACTTTGCCCAGCCGATCCCAGCCAAAAAAGAACAATCCGACAAAGGTGGATTCAAGGAAGAACGCCATCAGGCCTTCAATGGCGAGCGGCGCACCGAAAATATCGCCGACGTAGTGAGAGTAATAGGACCAGTTAGTTCCGAACTGAAACTCCATCGTCAGACCGGTAGCCACACCCAGCGCAAAGTTAATACCAAATAACTTGCCCCAGAATTTGGTCATATCTTTATAAATCTGTTTGCCGCTCAGGACGTATACCGTCTCCATGATCGCCAGCAGAAACGCCATACCCAGCGTTAAAGGCACGAACAGAAAATGGTACATCGCCGTTAAGGCAAACTGTAAACGCGACAGCTCGACGATATCTAACATAATGACTCCTTGCTCCTCGCATTATCTCGTTACGCGCGTGACAGCGACGCGCGTAATCTGAGTCAGGAACGACTGTTTATTAATTCCAGTTTTTTATACCCGGCAGAACAGGTAAATGAGCTACCCGATGCTGGCGAATAACGGGTAAAGCAGCCCTGAGTGTCAACGCAGCGCTATCTTCAACGTAAGCAGAAACAACAGAAAAGCGGGTGTCATCCCCGGTCAGAGCAAACGTTTGAAAGTTTGTGTAAAAGGCTGGATTGATGCAGCGCAATTTACGCCTTTAGCGTTGCGCTTTGCCAGCAGAATAGTTGGTTATAACTTGCGGATAATTGATCTGGATTAACGTAATAAGTTTCCAGATATGTTCAGGTAGGTTTCTTGTTATCAGGATGTCATCGTCGCGCTGAATATTATTTAAAAAAGATTACCTTTGACCTATTTAATTAACGTTGGCGGTTTTTTGGGTGGTTATTCAGAGGGGTATCCGGCTCAACAACGTCACGGCCTGGCGGCCGCTTAATGCCATAAAAAAAGCCACCCGCAGGTGGCTTTTTTATCTGAACGGTCCGGCTTATTTCGCTGGCAGTACCGCTTTCACCGCATCACCGATGTCAGCCAGGCTACGAACGGTTTTCACGCCAGCCGCTTCCAGTGCCGCAAACTTCTCGTCTGCTGTGCCCTTACCACCGGCAATGATGGCACCCGCATGGCCCATACGCTTGCCTTTTGGCGCGGTAACACCGGCGATGTAACCAACCACTGGCTTAGTGACGTGCTCTTTGATGAACGCCGCGGCTTCTTCTTCCGCGCTGCCACCGATCTCACCGATCATGACGATCGCTTCGGTCTGTGGATCATCCTGGAACATTTTCAGGATATCGATGAAGTTAGAGCCCGGGATCGGGTCGCCGCCGATGCCGACGCAGGTTGACTGGCCGTAACCGATATCAGTGGTCTGCTTAACCGCTTCATAGGTCAGCGTACCTGAACGTGAGACGATGCCCACGCGGCCCGGCTGGTGAATGTGACCCGGCATGATGCCGATTTTGCATTCGCCTGGGGTGATCACGCCTGGGCAGTTTGGCCCGATCATTCGCACGCCCGCTTCATCCAGCTTCACTTTCACAGTCAGCATATCCAGCGTCGGGATGCCTTCGGTGATGGTGATGATCAGTTTGATGCCTGCATCGATCGCTTCAAGGATGCCATCTTTACAGAACGGGGCTGGCACGTAGATCACAGTGGCGGTTGCGCCGGTCGCTTCTACGGCTTCACGCACGGTGTTGAACACCGGCAGGCCCAGATGGGTGGTGCCGCCTTTGCCTGGCGTTACGCCGCCAACCAGTTGGGTGCCGTAGGCCAGCGCCTGTTCAGAATGAAAAGTCCCCTGGCCACCGGTGAAACCCTGGCAAATGACTTTGGTGTTTTTGTCGATCAGAATGGACATTATTTACCCTCCGCGGCAGCAACAACACGCTGTGCGGCGTCTGTCAGGCTGGTTGCTGCAATGATGTTCAGACCGCTGTCCGCCAGTTTCTGGGCGCCCAGCTCGGCGTTGTTACCTTCCAGACGTACCACAACTGGCACGTTGACACCCACTTCAGCCACTGCGCCAATGATGCCGTCGGCAATCAGGTCACAGCGTACGATACCGCCGAAGATGTTAACGAATACGGCTTTTACTGCATCGTCAGACAGGATGATTTTGAAGGCTTCTGTGACGCGCTCTTTGGTTGCGCCGCCGCCGACATCAAGGAAGTTGGCTGGCTGACCGCCGTGGTGCTTAACGATGTCCATGGTACCCATCGCCAGACCTGCGCCGTTCACCATACAACCGATGTTGCCTTCCAGCGCAACATAGTTCAGTTCCCACTGTGTGGCATGGGCTTCACGCGGATCTTCCTGGCTTGGATCGCGCATTTCGCGCAGTTCAGGCTGACGGAACAGGGCATTGCCATCGGCGCCCAGTTTGCCATCCAGACAGATCAGATCGCCCTGTTTAGTGATCACCAGCGGGTTGATCTCAACCATCGCCAGATCGCGCTCCAGGAACAGCGTCGCCAGACCCATAAAGATCTTGGTGAACTGACCCACCAGCTTACCGGATAAGCCCAGTTTGAAAGCCAGCTCACGGCCCTGATAAGGCTGTGGACCGGTCAGCGGATCAAGCGCCATTTTGTGGATCAGGTGCGGGGTCTCTTCCGCCACTTTTTCGATTTCCACGCCGCCTTCAGTTGATGCCATGAAGATCACGCGACGCGTTGCACGATCGACCACGGCACCCAGGTAAAGCTCCTGATCGATGTCGGTCGCTGCTTCAACCAGAATCTGGTTTACCGGCTGGCCATTGGCATCAGTCTGGTAGGTCACCAGGCGTTTGCCCAGCCAGTTTTCAGCAAAGGCACGGATCTCTTCTTTGCTGTTAACCACTTTCACACCGCCCGCTTTACCGCGGCCACCGGCATGAACCTGACATTTTACTACCCACGGACCTGCGCCAATTTTCGAGGCTGCTTCTTCCGCTTCACGTGGTGTAGTACAGGCGTAACCGGTCGGTGCTGGCATGCCATACCGTGCAAACAGTTGTTTCGCCTGGTATTCGTGTAAGTTCATGATGTTCTATCCATTCAGGTCTGAAAAGAGTAAAGAGGTTGGGCGCGCGGCGAGGCGCGCCCGATGAAAATCAGACATCCAGCAGCAGGCGCGCCGGGTCTTCCAGCATCTCTTTCACCGCAACCAGGTAGCCGACAGATTCACGGCCATCGATCAGACGGTGATCGTAGGAGAGCGCCAGATACATCATTGGCAGCACCACTACCTGACCATTGACCGCCATCGGACGATCTTTGATGGCGTGCATGCCGAGGATGGCACTCTGTGGCGGGTTGATGATCGGCGTAGACATCAGGGAACCGAACACACCGCCGTTGGTGATGGTGAAGTTACCGCCGGTCAGATCGTCAACCGTCAGCTTGCCGTCACGGCCTTTCACCGCCAGTTCTTTAATTTTCTTCTCGATGTCAGCCATGCTCAGTGCATCAACATCGCGCAGCACTGGCGTGACCAGACCGCGTGGCGTCGAGACGGCAATGCTGACGTCGAAGTAGTTGTGATAAACCACATCTTCGCCATCGATGGAAGCATTCACTTCCGGATAGCGTTTCAGCGCTTCAACAACCGCTTTAATGTAGAACGACATAAAGCCCAGACGCACGCCGTGACGCTTCTCGAAGGCATCGCCGTACTGCTTACGCAGATCCATGATCGGCTTCATGTTGACTTCGTTGAAGGTGGTCAGCATGGCGGTGCTGTTTTTCGCTTCCAGCAGACGTTCAGCCACACGCTTACGCAGACGGGTCATCGGCACGCGTTTTTCGCTGCGGTTTGCCACAGCAGACTGCGGCGCGCTATCAGCGGCGGGTGCAGCGGCTTTCGGCGCAGCAGGCTTATTGGCCAGATGTTTTTCAACATCTTCACGGGTCAGTCGACCACCGACACCGCTGCCTTTAATCTGCGAAGCGTCGAGATTGTGTTCCGCGATCAGACGGCGAATGGCCGGGCTGAGCGCATCGTTGCTCTCTTCTTCCAGGGATGCGGTCTGACGCTGAGCCGGAGTCGACTCTTTGCTTTCAGACTTCGCGCTGCTCTCTTTACCGCCGCTGTTGCCCTCTTTCAGACGGCCCAGGATCTGACGTGAAGTGACGGTTGCGCCCTCATCTTCCAGCACGGCTTCTAAGATGCCGTCAGCCGATGCCGGCACTTCCAGCACCACTTTGTCAGTTTCAATTTCAACCAGCACTTCATCGCGAGTCACTGCATCGCCTGGTTTTTTATGCCAGGTTGCCACGGAGGCATCGGCAACCGATTCAGGCAGGTCGGGAACGAGAATATCTACGCTACTCATTATCTTTCCTTTTAATTAATTAACGTTCAGCGCGTCATTAACCAGGTCTTGCTGCTGTTTTTGGTGTACGGACATGTAACCCACGGCCGGTGAAGCGGATGCCGGACGGCCTGCATAACGCAAGGTGGCACCAAACGGCACGACTTCGCGGAAATGGTGCTGACTGCAGTACCATGCACCCTGATTCAGTGGCTCTTCCTGACACCAGACAAAATCCTGCACGTGGGAATACGCTTTTAAAGCTTCCTGTACCGCTTGATGCGGGAACGGATAGAGCTGCTCGATGCGCACGATAGCCACATCGGTCTGCTCGTTTTTACGGCGCTGTTCCAGCAGGTCGTAATAGACTTTACCGGAGCACAACACCACGCGTTTCACGCCCTGCGGATCGAGATCGTCGATTTCGCCAATCGCCGGTTTGAAACTGCCGTTAGCCAGCTCATCCAGCGTGGAGATCGCCAGCGGATGACGCAGCAGCGATTTCGGCGACATCACAATCAGTGGACGACGCATTCCGCGCAGCGCCTGACGACGCAGCATGTGATAAACCTGCGCCGGCGTAGACGGCACGCAGACCTGCATGTTCTGCTCAGCGCAGAGTTGCAGATAGCGCTCAAGGCGTGCTGAGGAGTGCTCAGGCCCCTGACCTTCGTAGCCGTGTGGCAGCAGCATCACCAGACCACACATCCGGCCCCATTTCTGCTCACCGGAGCTGATGAACTGGTCGATCACCACCTGGGCACCGTTGGCGAAGTCACCAAACTGCGCTTCCCAGATGGTCAGGATACGCGGTTCTGCGGTGGCATAACCGTATTCAAATGCCAGCACTGCCTCTTCTGACAGCACGGAGTCCCAGACTTTGAACTGGCCCTGACCGCTGTGCACATGGTGCAGCGGGGTATAGGTTGAGCCGTTCGCCTGGTTATGGACCACCGCGTGACGGTGGAAGAAGGTACCGCGACCGGTATCTTCGCCCGACAGGCGGACCGGGATACCTTCATCCACCAGCGTGGCGTAGGCCAGGTTTTCAGCGCCACCCCAGTCAAAGGCTTTTTCACCTTCGGCCATCAGTCGGCGATCGTTGTAGATCTTGGCCACACGTGACTGGACTTCCACCTCTTCCGGCACCTGGCTGATACGCAGCGCCAGTTCCTTCAGACGTTTCATGTCGACCTGGGCCGGATACGGCTCATCCCACTCGTGGTTCAGGTAAGGCGACCAGGTAAAGGAGTGCAGGCTCATCGGACGCCATTCCGGCACCACGCATTCGCCGGCATCCAGCGCATCGCGGTAGAGATTGACCATTTCGGTCGCATCTTCCTGAGTGGCAATCCCTTCGCTCTCCAGACGATCAGCGTAGATTTTACGCGGCGTCGGGTGCTTTTTGATTTTCTGGTACATCAGCGGCTGGGTCGCACTCGGCTCATCCGCTTCGTTGTGACCATGACGGCGATAGCAGACCAGATCGATAAACACATCACGTTTAAAGGTGTTGCGATAATCGAGCGCCAGACGGGTAACAAACGCCACCGCTTCCGGGTCATCGGCATTAACGTGGAAAATCGGTGCCAGCACCATTTTGCCGATGTCGGTGCAATAGGGCGTTGAGCGTGCATCTTTCGGGTTGGAGGTGGTGAAGCCAACCTGGTTGTTGATCACGATGCGAACGGTACCGCCCACTTCATAACCGCGCGCCTGAGACATGTTCAGGGTTTCCTGCACCACGCCCTGGCCGATCACAGCGGCATCACCATGAATGGTGATCGGTAATACTTTGTTGCTGCTTGGCTCTTCCAGACGGTCAAGACGGGCACGTACTGACCCCATCACTACCGGGCTGACGATCTCGAGATGCGACGGGTTAAACGCCAGCGCCAGGTGGACCAGGCCGCCTTCAGTTTCGACGTCAGACGAGAAGCCCATGTGGTACTTCACGTCACCGGTGCCGAGGTGCTCTTTATGCTTACCGGCGAACTCGTCGAACAGATCCTGCGGCTTTTTACCCAGCACGTTGATCAGGACGTTGAGACGACCACGGTGCGCCATACCCAGTACCACTTCACGGGTACCACTTTTACCGGCATGGCGAATCATTTCGCGCAGCATGGGCACCAGCGCATCGCCGCCTTCCAGCGAGAAGCGTTTGGCACCCGGGAATTTAGCGCCGAGATACTTTTCCAGACCTTCTGCCGCGGTCAGCTCTTTCAGGAAACCTTTTTTCTCTTCGCTGCTGAATGACGCATGGCCCACCGCCGATTCAAGACGCTGCTGAATCCAGCGTTTCTCGTCGGTGTTATTGATGTGCATATACTCAGCACCAATCGAGCCACAGTAAGTCTGGGTCAGCGCCTCGAACAGATCGGCCAGCTTCATGGTCTCTTTGCCGATGGCAAACGAACCTACGTTAAAGCTTTCCTGAAAATCGGCGTCGGTCAGATCGTGAAAGGCTGGATCCAGATCGGCGACCCGATCCTGCTTCCACAGGCCGAGCGGATCGAGATTGGCGTGCTGATGGCCGCGGAATCGGAACGCGTTAATCAGCTGCAGCACTTTCACTTGCTTGGAGTTGGTTGCTGGATCGGAGACTGATGAGGTGTAACGAGATGCGTCTTTCGCCAGGCGACGGAAGTACTCACGTGTGGTGGAGTGAAACTGCTCAGGTTTCATTCCGGTGCCCGGTAACTGTTGGAACATCGAGCGCCACACTGCATCGACAGAGTCAGGATCGGTCAGGAAATCCTCATAGAGTTGCTCTATGTAAGACTGGTTCGCGCCGGCCAGCCAGGAGGAGTCCAGCCAGGGCTTCATCGCGCTGTTCTGCATTGTGATCCCTTAAGCATTGCTATGCTTTTTTGAGGTTTCATTTGTTACCGCTTTCGCGGTTTGCCGTAGTGAGTTCAGCGATACGAGCACTGTGCGCAGCGCGCGTGGCCCGTAAGGGAACCTTTGTAAACGTGGTACCCGACCGCGCTTACAGAGGCTTCCGTAAACCACCGGGAACCTGAGGTTCCCGGATGGTGTGTTGCTTATGCCCCGCGTTGCAGCAGCATCGACTTAATATGGCCGATGGCGCGCGTCGGGTTCAGCCCTTTCGGGCATACGCTCACACAGTTCATGATGCTGTGACAGCGGAATACACTGAAAGCGTCGTTCAGATTGTCGAGACGCGCATCGGTTTCGGTGTCGCGGCTGTCGATCAGGAAGCGGTACGCGGCCAGCAGGCCAGCAGGCCCGATGAACTTCTCCGGGTTCCACCAGAACGATGGGCATGAGGTTGAGCAGCAGGCACAGAGAATACATTCGTATAATCCATCCAGATGTTCGCGCTCATCCGGCGATTGCAGATGCTCGCGTGCCGGCGGATTTTCCCCATTATTCAACAGGAAAGGCTTAATTTTCTCATATTGTGCATAAAACTGGCTCATGTCTACCACCAGGTCACGCACCACCGGTAAACCGGGCAGCGGACGGATAACAATTTTCTGTTTACCGTTGCCCAGCGCCGAGACTGGCGTGATACAGGCCAGACCGTTTTTACCGTTCATATTGAGGCCGTCAGAGCCGCACACGCCTTCACGGCAGGAGCGACGAAACGCCAGCGTCGGATCTTTCTCTTTCAGACGGATCAGCGCGTCCAGCAGCATCATGTCGCGACCATCTTCCGCTTCCAGGCTGTAATCCTGCATCCGCGGTTTGTCATCGACCTCTGGATTGTAGCGATAAATTGAAAACTCGAGTCTCATCATCGTCTCCGAAATTAGTAGGTACGCACTTTCGGCGGGAAGGCCGCGCGCAGTTTCGGCTGCATGTTCACCTCACGGCGCGTCATGCTCTCGGTTTCCGGGACATAAAGACTGTGGCACAGCCAGTTTTCATCATCACGATCCGGGAAGTCGAAGCGACTATGCGCACCGCGGCTCTCGGTGCGATAGTTAGCCGCCACCGCCGTGGCAAATGCCGTCTCCATCAGGTTATCCAGTTCCAGACACTCAATACGCTGGGTGTTGAAGTCTGGTGAGCGGTCATCCAGACGCGCCGATTTCAGGCGTTCACGAATCACTTTCAGCTCTTCCAGGCCCTGCGCCATGGCATCGCCTTCACGGAAGACCGAGAAGTTATTCTGCATGCAACGCTGCAGTGCTTTGCGAATCTCAACCGGGTCTTCACCGGTGGTGTTGCTTTCCCAGCGGTTGAAGCGCGCCATCGCCGCATCAATTTCATCTTCAGAGGCATCACGCAGATCGCCCTGCTCCTGAATGCTTTCCAGCAGATGCAGACCCGCCGCACGGCCAAATACCACCAGGTCGAGCAGCGAGTTGCCGCCCAGACGGTTGGCACCGTGAACCGATACGCAGGCGATTTCGCCCACCGCAAACAGCCCCGGAATGACCACGTCTTCGCCCTGCTCATTCACCCGCAGTGCCTGTCCGGTCACTTTGGTTGGAATGCCGCCCATCATATAGTGACAGGTCGGGATCACCGGGATCGGCTCTTTAATCGGGTCGGCATGCGCAAAGGTGCGCGACAGCTCAAGGATGCCTGGCAGACGTGACTCCAGCACCTCTTTACCCAGGTGATCGAGCTTCAGTTTAATGTGCGGGCCCCACGGACCGTCGCAGCCGCGACCTTCACGGATTTCGATCATCATCGAGCGCGCAACCACGTCACGGCCCGCCAGATCTTTGGCGTTCGGCGCATAACGTTCCATGAAGCGCTCGCCATGTTTATTCAGCAGATAACCGCCTTCACCACGGCAGCCTTCGGTCACCAGCACGCCAGCGCCGGCGATGCCGGTTGGGTGGAACTGCCACATCTCCATGTCCTGCACCGGTACACCGGCGCGCAGCGCCATACCTACACCGTCACCGGTGTTGATGTGCGCATTGGTAGTGGACTGGTAGATACGACCCGCGCCGCCAGTGGCCAGCACGGTGGCTTTGGCTTTGAAGTAGACGGTTTCACCGGTTTCAATACAAATCGCGGTACAGCCGACCACTGCGCCGTCGGCATTTTTCACCAGATCCAGCGCATACCACTCAGAAAAGATAGTGGTCTTATTTTTCAGGTTCTGCTGGTAAAGCGTGTGCAGCAGGGCGTGACCAGTACGGTCCGCTGCCGCCGCAGTACGTGCCGCCTGCTCGCCGCCGAAATTCTTCGACTGGCCGCCGAACGGACGCTGATAGACACGACCATCATCCAGACGCGAGAACGGCAGGCCCATGTGTTCCAGCTCAAGAATCGCTTCCGGGCCGGTTTTACACATATATTCAATCGCGTCCTGGTCACCGATATAGTCGGAGCCTTTGACGGTGTCGTACATGTGCCATTCCCAGTTATCTTCATGGGTATTACCCAGCGCGACGGTGATACCGCCCTGCGCAGATACGGTGTGGGAACGGGTCGGGAAAACTTTAGATAACAGGGCACAGCTCTGGCCGGCCTGGGAGATTTGCAGTGCGGCTCGCATTCCTGCGCCACCTGCGCCGATCACCACGGCATCAAACTCTCTGATTGGCAAACTCATTTACACACCCCACACCACAACAAATCCATAGATCGCATACCACAACAGCGCCACCACAATCACAAACTGCAACAACAAGCGGGTTGGCAGCGATTTGACGTAGTCTGTTAATACCTGCCACATGCCGATCCAGCCGTGGATCAGAATGGAAAACAGCGTCAGCAAGGTAAACACTTTGGTGAATGCGGAAGCGAAGAAGCCACGCCACAGGTCGTAGGTCAGCGTGTCAGTCATCACCACAAAACCGAGGATATAGACGATGTAGAGCGTAATCAGAATTGCGGTTGCCCGCAGCAGCAGCCAGTCCTGGATGCCGTTGCGACCCAACGCGGATGCATTGCTTACCATACGAGGACTCCCGCCAGAATTGCCAGCACGACAGTGATCACAAAAGTCATATAAGCTGAACGTTTACCCACCTGCAGGGTTTCAGCCAGATAACCAAAATCCATCAACATATGACGAATCCCGCTCACCGCGTGATAGGCCAGCGCTGTTAAGATGCCCCACATGATAAACTTCGCGAAGAAGCCATCCATGATGGTTGCAGCATGCTGGAAACCTTCCGGAGAGGAGAGAGAGAGACCGAGCAGCCACAGCAGGATGCCAAGAGCAACCAGAGTGATTACGCCGGAGACGCGGTGAAGAATGGACGATATTGCAGTAACGGGAAACCGGATCGTCGAGAGATCCAAGTTGACAGGTCTTTGTTTTTTCACGGTTTTGCCCACACAGCTCTTTTTTATTTTGCTTCCTCCGGACCTGAGGCGGAGTCTAATCACAACGCGTGGCAGACTTTAACCGTCACCAAAAAAGCAACATCCAGTGTTAATTGACGCGGTAGAAACGCTGGGTGGCTCCTGGTGTCAGGGTGTTCCGGAGACCTGGCAGGAGTATAGGAGGATCACATTCTGATTACAATTCCCCTACAAACTCTTTGGTAAATTTTAGGTGGAACAGTGATCCTACTCACGATTTTCACAAATGATACAATTTTAATTATCTGATTTGACAATAGTTCAACAATTCAGTTACAAACTAACGCTACAAATTCCTATGATGCACAAAAGTTATGGGGATACACTTTCCCCTAAGCGCAAGTTATGTAAGATTGCGAACGTAAGCATTAAAAAGCATCAGGTTATTGGTTACCAAGAAGTTATGTCCTGACCGGATCTTTAACAACCGCGATATGCAGCATGTCAATGGCTCTACGGTTCCTGCTGGGAACGCGCCTCTCACTCTGTACCCTGCACCAGTGATAAGACAGCAGAGTGATGCTGTGAAGTTTTGCCAACCGCAACATGAACGCGTTTCAGGTGTCTAAAGATCTTTACCTGCCTAAGGCGCTATGGAGACGAAAATGACAGATAAAAAAGTGACGCTAACCCTACAAGATGAAACGTCCGTTGAACTGGATGTGCTGCAAGGCACGCTGGGCCAGGATGTGGTTGATGTCCGCGCCCTCGGCTCCAGTGGACTGTTTACCTTCGATCCGGGTTTCACCTCTACCGCATCCTGTGAATCAAAAATCACCTTTATTGATGGTGATGAAGGTATCCTGTTGCATCGTGGCTTCCCAATCTCCCAGCTGGCGACCCACTCCAACTATCTGGAAGTGTGCTACATCCTGCTGAATGGCGAAGCACCAAATCAGAAGCAGTTTGAAGAATTCCGTACCACCGTTACCCGTCATACTATGATTCATGAGCAGATTACCCGTCTGTTCCACGGCTTCCGTCGTGATTCACACCCGATGGCGGTGATGTGTGGCGTGACCGGCGCGCTGGCGGCGTTTTACCACGATTCGCTGGACGTTAACAATGAGCGTCACCGCGAAATCGCCGCGTTCCGCCTGCTCTCTAAAATGCCGACCATGGCCGCGATGTGCTACAAATACTCCATCGGCCAGCCGTTCGTTTATCCGCGTAACGACCTCTCTTATGCCGGTAACTTCCTGCACATGATGTTCGCCACGCCGTGCGAAGAGTACAAGGTCAACCCGGTACTGGAACGCGCCATGGACCGTATCCTGATCCTGCATGCTGATCATGAGCAAAACGCCTCAACCTCAACCGTGCGTACCGCCGGCTCTTCGGGCGCGAACCCGTTTGCCTGTATCGCGGCTGGCATCGCCTCCCTGTGGGGACCGGCGCACGGCGGCGCGAACGAAGCGACCCTGCGTATGCTGGAAGAGATCAGCACCGTTGAGCACATTCCTGAATTTGTGAAGCGTGCTAAAGATAAAAATGACTCTTTCCGCCTGATGGGCTTTGGTCACCGGGTCTACAAAAACTACGATCCGCGCGCGACCGTGATGCGTGATACCTGCCATGAAGTGCTGAATGAGCTGGGTATGAAGGACGATCTGCTGGAAGTGGCGATGGAGCTGGAACACATTGCGCTGAACGACCCGTACTTTATCGAGCGTAAACTCTATCCAAACGTCGACTTCTACTCTGGCATTATTCTGAAAGCGATGGGTATCCCGTCATCGATGTTTACTGTTATCTTTGCGATGGCGCGTACCGTTGGCTGGATTGCACACTGGAAAGAGATGCACGACGAAGGGATGAAAATCGCCCGTCCACGTCAGCTCTACACCGGTTATACCGAGCGCGAATTTAACTCGCAGCTGGAAAAGTAAGTATCGCTCAGATGTAAAAACGGGGCCTTCTGGCCCCGTTTTTTTTACTGCTATCGCCAGTCAGCGCTGACAACCCGGACACCAGTAAAAAGGACGTGACGATAACGTCCCCTTTTCAACCACCGTGCCACAGCGCCGGCATTTTTTGCCCTGCCGGTGAAACACCTCAAACTGAAACGCCGCCTCATGATGATATTTCTTCATGGTGCCACGCATCCGGTAGGCATGACGCGGTACGGATAACAGCGCCTCGCTGAATGCAGTCAGCTGATCCTCGTTCAGCTCCTGCGCCCGGTGATGTGGCAGCAGCTGCGCCAGCCAGAGGATCTCAGCACGCAGATAGTTACCCAGTCCGGCCAGAAAAGCCTGATCGAGCAACAGCCCGCTGAACTGACGCCGTCGGAAACGCGGTGACAAAAGCCGCTGCTTCACCTCCTCACCCGTCAGCGCACTGCTGAGCACATCCGGCCCGATGCGGTTCAGAAACGGGTGCGCTGCCAGCGTATCGGCATTCAGCAGTTCAATATCTGACGCGCTATACAGCAGAATCGCCTGATCGACTGTGGCCAGCCGCACCCGCAACTGCCGGGTGGTCTGCAAAGCCGTTTCCGGCGTCACGATGCGCCAGACACCATACAGTTGATTGTGGCTGTATAGCGTCAGACCGTTGCTGAAATGTGTCAGCAACGCCTTGCCGCGCGTCTCAATCGCCTCTACCTGTTCACCAATCAGTGCCGGTTCGTAGGTTTTCAGTTCAGGAAAGGCAAACCATGCCTCGGTTAACGGCTGGCCGACAATCGCCGTTTCAAGCTGATCCGCCACCCGGCGAATCTCTGGTCCTTCAGGCATGGTGAAACCTCTTAATGGGTGGCGCCGCCGGCCAGTTTCAGATCCTCACCGGTTTCCAGCGTGACCCGGACCGCAATCTCCAGCGCCTGAATCACATTGGCCGCTGACATGCTCGGCGCCCCCGGATGCTGCGCCGCCTGTTCCGGCAGATAAGGAATGTGGATGAAACCGCCGCGCACTGGTGTTTCCTGCTGTGCCAGCCAGTGCAGCAGGCCATACATTACCCGGTTACAGGTAAAGGTGCCGGCAGTCTGGGAGACCGAGGCGGGAATCCCCGCCTCACGCAGTGCGGCGACAATCGCCTTAATCGGCAGACGCGAGAAATAGGCCGCCGGGCCACCCGCGACAATCGCCTCATCAACCGGCTGATGGCCGGCATTATCGGGGATACGAGCGTCATCAACGTTAATACCAATGCGTTCAACGGTGATGTCGCTGCGCCCGCCCGCTTGCCCGACCGACAGAATCGCATCCGGTTTCACCTCGTTCAGCGCCTGGTAAAGCACATCCAGCACGTCAGAAAAGACCACCGGCAGCTGACGGATAACGATCCGTGCGCCAGCAATCTCTTTGCCTTCCAGCGCGCTGACCGCTTCCCACGAGGGATTAATGCTTTCACCGCCAAAGGGTTCAAAGGCGGTCATCAGGACAGTTTTCATTCAGCCTCACAGGAACATCAGGAAATAGAGCAGGAAAATGTTAACGATTAACAGTAGCACACCGGTCGGGACCTGAGCTTTGATCACCGCGTTACGGTCCGGTAACTCCAGCAGCGCCGCCGGGACGATGTTGAAGTTAGCCGCCATTGGCGTCATCAGCGTGCCGCAGTAACCGGAGAACATCCCGATGGCGGCCATCACCGCCGGGTTGCCGCCGTGCTGCAGCACCAGAATCGGGATGCCCACGCCTGCGGTGATAATCGGAAATGCAGCAAAGGCGTTACCCATCACCATGGTCAGCAGCGCCATGCCGCCCGCATAAACCGCGACCGCGATAAAACGACTGTCTACCGCCAGATACGTTTCGGTCAGATGAGAAATCGCACTGCCGACGCCTGCCGTAGTAAACAGCAGGCCCAGCGTCGCGAGGATCTGCGGCAGAATAAATGCCCAACCGATCGCATCCAGCAAGCGACGCGTCTCCTGCATCGACTGCACCGGTTTCTCATGGGTCAGTTTCAGCGCCACCATCCAGCCGATCAGGCAACCAATCATCATTGAAAACAGCGTCACCAGCGTCGCGTGGTTACCGGGACCAAACACTCTCTCCTGTAAGCCCGGAATATGGTTGAACGCCAGCACACCCGCCACCGTCACCACCGGGATCGCCAGCGCCGGCAGGAATAATTTATTGCGCAACCGCAGCGCGCTGGCCTGTTTTTCTTCATCAGTGCGCTGATGATAGCGGCCCAGCTTCACGCCGCCTAAGCCGGCGATCAGTGCCATCACCACCACCGCGACGCCGACGCCAATGTTCAGCATGCGGGTGCCGGCTGCCGCCGAACCCAACCACTGGGTCATCAGTTGCGTGGTCCAGTCGCCGACCAGAAAAATCAGACCATACAGCGCCCAGAACAGACCGGTGGTGACGCGGCGCGGATTGGCGCGATCGCCCCAGGAGAGAATGGCGACCACCAGCAGGATCAGGCCAGCCAGCCACATCAGATATTGTTGCTGGAACATTACTGCCCTCCTTTGGCTTTCAGTGCCTGGCCGTTCAACGCCTGTAATTCACGCGCCAGGCGACGATCCAGCCGCACCAGACGGGCCGAGTGGATCAGAAAGGCTGCTACGGCGGTCGGGATGCCCCACAGGGCAATGTGCAGCGGTTCAGTCTGAATCCCGGCCGACTCCTGCATAAAATTGTGCATAAAGATGATGGCACCAAAGGCGACAAAAATATCCTCGCCAAAGAACAGGCCGACATTATCGGTGGCCGCTGACATGGCGCGCAGACGATGACGCACCTCGGGCGAGACATCACCGTAGCGGTTTTCGGTGGCCCCTTCCGCCATCGGTGCCAGCAGCGGGCGCACCATCTGCGGATGACCGCCCAGGCTGGTCAGCCCCAGCGCTGCGGTCAGTTCGCGTACCAGCAGATAGACGATCAACAGACGTCCGGCGGTGGCCGTTTTAATCTGGGCGATCCACGCCTGCGCACGCTCTTTCAGGCCGTGACGCTCCAGCAGACCGATCACCGCCAGCGGCAGCAACAGAATCAGTGGCAGGTTACGAGTGTTGAGAAAGCCCGAACCGAGCTTTTCCAGAATGTCGGCTACCGGCATCATGGCCGCTAAGCCGGTGACGAAACCGGCGACAATCACCACCAGTACCGGATTGAAACGTAATACGAAGCCGATAATGATGGCTGCAATGCCAAGCAGCGGCCAGAGATTTACCACGCTATCCATCTTTTCCCCTTAAAGTATGAAAAAGCCCGGACATAGCCGGGCTAAGAGTGATTCAGGCGCTGGTGACGCAGATTTGCTGTGCGGCAAAAGCATCACGCAACCGCCGGGCAAACTGCAGTGCATGCGCACCGTCGCCATGCAAGCAGACGGTCTGCGCCTTAACCGCGACCCATTCCCCGCTGATACTCTGTACTCTGCCCTGCTGTACCATATTCAGCGTCTGGTCGATCGCCTGCTGTTCATCCTCAACCAGCGCACCGGGCTGACTGCGCGGCACCAGCGCTCCGCTGCTGAGGTAACCACGGTCGGCAAACACCTCTTCACGGGTACGCAGACCGTAGTGCGCCGCCGCCCGAATCGATTCGCTGCCCGCCAGTCCGACCACAATCAGCTGGCTGTCCACCGTCTTTATTGCGCGGGCAATCGCGTCGGCCAGCACCGCGTCGGCCGCCGCCTGGTTATAGAGCATACCGTGCGGCTTAACATGTACCAGCCGCGCGCCTTCACTTTCTGCCAGGCTTTTCAGCGCCCCAATCTGATAGATCATCTGGGCGTAGACCGTTTCTGGCGGCAGCTGCATCGCGCTACGGCCAAAGTTTTCGCGATCGGGGAAAGCCGGATGTGCGCCAATCGCCACACCCGCCGCTTGCGCCCAGCGCACCGATTGCAGCATGGTCTGTGCATCACCGGCGTGAAAGCCACAGGCGATGTTAGCGGAGCTGACCAGTTGCAGCAGTGCGTGATCGCTGTCGCAGCCTTCGCCCAGATCGGCATTTAAATCAATCTTCATTAGCGAGTCCCCATACCATCTGATCCAGCGCACGTTGCTGATGCTGACGCGCCTGCATCGCCTCCGGCAAGGTGCAATGAATAAAGTGAATCGGTTCACCCAGGCGGATTTGCGCCAGGTGATAGAGATCGGCCTCAATGATGCAGGCGATACGCGGATAGCCGCCGGTGGTCTGGGCATCCGCCATCAGCACAATCGGCTGACCATTAGGCGGCACCTGCACCACACCGGGCACCAGACCGTGCGACAGCAGTTCGCGCGGGGTTTCCCGATTGAGCTGACGCCCCTCCAGCCGGTAACCCATCCGGTTGCTTTGCGGGCTGAGTTTCCACGCGGTGCGCCAGAATGCCTGCTGCGCCTCACGGCTGAATTCGTGATATTCCGGCCCTGGCAGCGCCCGAATGCGATTCCCCCACAGCAGTTGCCGGACGCCCGCCTTGCGCGCAAACTGGCGGGTCGGCTTCCCGAGCGGCAGGCAATCACCATCCTGCAGTTTACGTCCGTGGAAACCGCCAAATCCGGCTTTCAGATCGGTGCTGAACGAACCGAGCATCGCGGGCAGATCGAAGCCACCCTGCACTGCCAGATAACTCCGCATCCCGCGCACCGGCATCGCCAGTGACAGCACCTGCCCTTTTTTTACCGGGGTACGCCATCCGGTCCACACCGGCTTACCGTCCAGCTCGGCGTTACAGCCTGCGCCAGTCAGCGCAAACCAGCCCGCGCGGGTAAATTCCGCTTTAAACTGGCCGAGCACCATCTCCACCACCGCGCTGTCAGGGGAATTGCCCACCAGTAAGTTGGCGGTGGTCATCGCAGGCTGATCCAATACCCCGCCGAGGCTGATGCCATACTGTCGCCAGCCGTGACGGCCCGCATCCTGAATCGTCGCGGCCAGTCCGGCCCGCAGGATCCTCAACATACCCCCTCCTTTTGCGGTACAAAGCGCACCGTATCGCCGGGACGCAGTAACGTCGGCGGTTGTTGCAGCGGATCGAACAGCGCGATGGGTGTCTGTCCGATTAACTGCCAGCCGCCCGGTGACGCCAGCGGGTAAACGCCGGTCTGGCTGCCGCCGATACCCACCGAGCCAGCGGGCACTGAGACCCGTGGTTCTGCCCGCCGTGGCGTGTGCAGGCGGGGATCAAGCCCGCCCAGATAGGGGAAACCAGGCTGAAAACCGATGAAATAGACCACATATTCGCTGCTGCTATGCAGCTCAACCACCTGACTGACAGAGAGCGATGCCTGCTCCGCCACCACCGCCAGGTCCGGACCCGCTTCGCCGCCGTAGATCACCGGAATATCAACCTGACGCGACGCCGGCAGCTGCGCTTCACTCTCCTCCCACCAGCGCTGTAAACGCTCAATGGCGTCCAGCGCGCTCTGCTGCGGATCACGCAGTATCAGGGTGATGTTGTTCATGCCCGGGATCACCTCCAGCACGCTATCGAACGCCTGCAGGCGCTGATTCAGTCCCCAGATTCGTTGCTGGCTGGCCAGCGATATCGGGGGTTCAAGCTCCAGCACCACCGCGCGCTCACCCAGTAAATAACAACGTGCTCGTTGCAACAGCGACCTCCCGTTAAGCTGAAATCCGGCGCGCCAGAAACATTCAGGCGCACGGCTCAGCCGTTTGCTTATCTACTCAAAGCAAATAGTTATGCGAAAGTGACAGAGATGTGTCAACAGATTTAGGTCCTGCACAGGATGCAGGACCTGAGGAGTGGGATCAGGCAGGATTGGGAATATCGATAAAGGTGACATCCAGGCCGTGGTGCTGTGCCAGCCATTCGCCCAGTGCTTTAACGCCACCGCGCTCGGTCGCATGGTGACCTGCGGCGAAGAAGTGCAGTCCCTGTTCACGCGCACTGTGAATCGTCTGCTCCGACACTTCGCCGGTGATATAGGCATCGACGCCAAAGGCGGCGGCCTGATCGATAAATCCCTGCCCGCCGCCGCTGCACCAGGCGATGCGGCGAATCAGCGCGGGTGCGTTATCGCCGCAGTGCAGCGGCTCACGTCCCAGCTTATCGGCGATGCGCTGCGACAGCTGCTGGCCGGAGATCGGCTCAGCCAGTTCACCCCAGAACACCAGCGGCATCACTTCACCGCGCACCTCGATCTCCAGCAGCTTCGCCAGCTGGGCGTTATTGCCGAGCTGAGGATGGGCGTCGAGCGGCAGATGCCAGCCATACAGGTTGATATCATTGGCCAGTAGCGTGCGCAGGCGACGTCGCTTCATGCCTTTAATTGCGGCCGTTTCGTTTTTCCAGAAATAACCATGATGCACCACGATCGCATCCGCCTGGCGCGCTACCGCTTCATCCAGCAGCGCCTGACAGGCGGTGACGCCAGTGATCACTTTTTTTACTTCGCTGCGGCCTTCGACCTGTAAGCCATTCGGGGCGTAATCGCTGAAGTTCTGGCTATCCAGCTGCTGATTGATCAGCGTTTCAAGTTGGTAATGATTCATCGTGGCTCCTTGATCGCCTCAGGCCGCATTTTTAGCGCGCTCAAAGGCGTCTAATGTCTTTTTACGTGCGGCCTTATGTTCCACGATCGGTGCCGGATAATCGAGTTTCTTATGATTTTTCTCGGCCCACAGCAGCGGCTGATGAATGTCGCGGTCCGGCACCTCCGCCAGCTCTGGCAGATAGTGACGAATAAAGGCCCCCTGCGGATCAAAGCGTTGGCCCTGCGTGGTCGGATTAAAGATGCGGAAATAGGGTGCGGCATCGGTGCCAGTTGAGGCCGCCCACTGCCAGCCGCCATTATTCGCCGCCAGATCGCCATCAATCAGCTGCTGCATGAAGTAGCGTTCGCCTTCGCGCCAGTCAATCAGCAGGTCCTTGACCAGAAAGCTGGCGGTGATCATCCGCAACCGGTTATGCATCCATCCCAGCGTGTTCATCTGCCGCATTGCCGCATCGACAATCGGATAGCCGGTTTTCCCCGCTTTCCAGGCCTCGAAATGGGCGGTATTTCGCTGCCATTCAACATGCCGCGTCCAGCCAATAAATGGCTGGTGTTTGCACAGCGCCGGCCAGGCTACCAGCAGATGACGATAAAACTCCCGCCAGAACAGCTCATTCAGCCAGCTAAAGGCACGGCTGTTGTCCAGCGCGTCAGGGTGCTCATGCAGCACCCGATGCAGACACTGGCGTGGCGACAGTACACCGGTTGCCAGATAAACCGACAGCCGACTGGTGCTGTCCCGCGACGGCAGATCGCGCTCGGCGGGATAGTCGAGCACTGACTGAGTCGCAAACTGCCGCAGACGTTTCAGGGCCGCCGCTTCGCCGGGCGGAAACAGCGTCTCATCAATGCTGTCGGCGGGATAATCAAAGGGCGCTATCGGGGTGCTTTTCAGTGGCGCACCGTGACGCGCTTTGGGCGCCGGTACGCATTCCGGCAGGCCTTGCTGCAGTCTTCGGACAAAGGCCTTGCTGAACGGGGTAAAGACTTTGTACATCGAGCGATCACCGCTCTGCACGCTGCCGGGCGGCAGCAGCAGACTGTCATCAAATCCCTGGCAGATCACGCCCGCGTCGTCGAGACGCTTCTCAGCCTCGGCATCACGCTGGCGTTCGTTGACTTCATACTGATAGTTATAAAAAAGCTGGTCGACCTGCTGCTGCTTGCAGAAGGCCACCAGAGAATCGACCGCATCACCAAAGGTTTCACACGTCTGATAATGTAGCGCAATGCCGCGCCCGGCCAGCGATTCCGCCAGCAGTTGCAGGCTGGCATGAATGAAAGCCGCCTGTTTTGGAGACATGTCATGCTGCTGCCACTGTTTCGGCGTGGCGAGATAAAGCGCAATCACCGTAGCCTCGCTGTTGCGGCAGGCGGCATGCAACGCCAGATTATCGTTAAGGCGTAAATCATTACGCAGCCAGACCAGATGGGTGGTCATAACACTCCTGAATTATTGTCCGTAACGTAAACGCAGCGCTTCGGGATAGGGATCGAAGTAGCGTTGCTCAGCCAGCCATGGATGCGGAAACTCCGCCATGTAGTGTTTGAGAATGGTGATCGGCACCAGCAGCGGTTGCGTTCCCTGTCGGTAACGATCAATCAGCGTCGCCAGCTCCTGACGCTGCGGTGAACTTAACTGACGGCGGAAATAGCCCTGAACGTGCATCAGAACGTTAGTGTGGTTCCGGCGTGAAGCGGGCCGTGACATCAGCGCCATCATCCGGTTGCGGTATTCGAACGCGAACGCATCCAGCGACGCCCACTCACTCATTGAGGCCACAAACGGCCCCAGCTCGCGGTATTTCTCCTGCGAATGGGCCAGCATCAGTAACTTATAGCGGCTGTGGAAGGCAATCAGACGGTGACGGGTCAGACCGCTTTGCCACATCTGGTTAAACTCATGCAGCGCGCAGATACGGCCAATGAAATTTTCGCGTAGCGCTGGATCATGCAGGCGCCCGTCCTCCTCCAGCGGCAGCCACGGCATTTCACGCTGCAGAAATTCAGCAAAAATGCCGGTGCCGGCTTTGCGATTGTTATTGGTTTCTGGCTCGTAAACCCGCACCCGCTCCATGCCGCAGCTGGGAGATTTGGCGCACAGGATATAGCCTGACAAATGATGCAGCGATTTTACGCGTCCGGCTGACCAGTTACGCATCTGGTCAGTCACCTCTTCCCCGCCATCTTTACTGAAGCACAGATGCAGTTCGTCATCGCCCTGGTCAACCAGGCGTAAGGCGGGACGCGGCGTAGGCAGACCGATCGCCATTTCAGGGCAAATCGGCTCGAAACGCACAAAAGGGATGAGATCTTCGGTAGCAAAAGTAAGGCGCTTGTGTCCACCGTCAAATCTGACGCTTTCACCTAGCAAGCAGGCACTGATTCCCACCGGGATTTTTTCGCTCATACTTGTACAACCTCCGAAATCTTGTAGAGGTTTAAGTGTAGCGTAAAATGGTCAGGAAAACAGCGTGACCCGGTAGTTTTGTCGCGGGAACCTAAGAAAAAACGCAAAAAAAGCCTGGTCAGGTGACCAGGCCAATTAAGCGGATGTCTGTCTTACCAGAAAGCGCCGCCGGCAGCTTCTGACTGCGCCAGCCATACCGGCTTCGCACTGGTTTTGCACCACATCCGGTGCAGATAGCTGTAGAAGCGTGCGCGATCGTGACGGAACAGCATCACCGGTAACGCCACGAGGCCGAGAAGGACCACCAGCGTGCGACGCAAAATGATTTTGGAACGTGGATAAGCCTGATACATGGTTATCGCCTCCCGGTCAGTTAAAAGGTGTGAGTGTGATCTATGTCTAAGATTACGCCTGATTGTGTAATTTTACTACTCATCTGACCACTTATTTGCCCGGAATTTTGCCGTTTAAGAATTAACCTGTAATAAAGTTACATAGATGTTATTTCACGGTTACTCGCTGGTTTAAATCAGCCCGGCATAACCGGCACGGACGGCAGAAAAATTTATTGGTAAAGTAAGGCCTCACTGTTTACTCAAGGCAGGTTTGCGTGACCACGGTTTTAATCGTTGAAGATGAAAAAGAGATCCGCCGTTTTGTCCGGCTGGCGCTGGAAAATGAAGCACTGAAAGTCTTCGATGCCGATACGTTGCAACGCGGCTTGATTGAGGCCGCGACGCGTAAGCCCGATCTGGTCATCCTCGATTTAGGCCTGCCGGATGGCGATGGCACCGATTTTATCCGTGACCTGCGCCAGTGGAGCGCGATGCCGGTGATTGTACTGTCGGCACGCAGCGACGAGCAGGATAAAATCGCGGCGCTGGACGCCGGAGCCGATGACTATCTGACCAAGCCGTTCGGCATTGGTGAACTGCTGGCACGTGTCCGGGTGGCGCTGCGGCGTCACAGCAGCCAGCAGCCCGATGCCCGCATCAGTTTTGCGGATGTCAGTGTCGATTTTGCTGCGCGGCGGGTACAGCGTGACGGTGAGGAGATTCATCTCACCCCGATAGAGTTTCGCCTGTTAAGCATCCTGCTTAACAATGCCGGCAAGGTGCTGACCCAGCGCCAGTTGCTGAGCCAGGTGTGGGGACCGAATGCGGTAGAGCACAGCCACTATCTGCGCATCTATATGGGACATCTGCGACAGAAGCTGGAAGCGAACCCGACCCAGCCGGTACATCTGCTGACCGAAACCGGTATTGGCTACCGCTTTATGCCATAAAAAAAGGCGCCCGCGGCGCCTTTTTCATTGTCCGATAACTCAGGCGTTTTTCAGCACTTCGCTAACAATCTCAACCGCTTCTTTCTCAATCTGTGCGCGATGTTCCGCACCCAGGAAGCTTTCACAGTAGATTTTGTAGGCGTCTTCCGTGCCTGACGGACGGGCAGCGAACCAGCCGTTTTCCGTCATCACTTTCAGCCCACCAATCGACGCGCCATTACCTGGTGCGGCAGTCAGGCGCGCGGTGATCGGATCGCCTGCCAGCGTATCAGCGCTCACCATCTCAGGTGACAGCTTTGACAGCGCGGCTTTCTGCGCAGAAGTGGCCGAGGCCTGCAGACGGTTGTAGCTCGGCGCACCAAAGCGCTCGGCCAGTTCATCGTAGTGCTGCTGCGGGTTTTTACCGGTGACAGCGGTGATCTCTGCCGCCAGCAGGCACATAATGATGCCATCTTTGTCGGTTGACCATGGCGTACCATCGAAACGCAGGAATGAGGCACCGGCGCTCTCTTCGCCGCCGAAACCAAAGCTGCCGTCATACAGGCCATCAACGAACCATTTAAAGCCAACCGGGACTTCTACCAGCTTGCGGCCAATGTCGTTAACCACACGGTCGATCATCGCGCTGGAAACCAGCGTTTTGCCAACGGCAACCTCCTGGCCCCACTGTGGACGATGCTGGAACAGGTAGTTGATCGCCACCGCCAGGTAGTGGTTAGGATTCATCAGACCCGCCGGGGTCACAATGCCGTGACGGTCATAATCGGGATCGTTACCGAACGCCAGATCGAACTTGTCACGGTAAGCCAGCAGGCCCGCCATAGCGCACTCTGATGAGCAGTCCATACGGACTACGCCATCTTTATCCAGATGCATGAAGCGGAAAGTCTGATCGACCGCGTCATTCACCAGCGTCAGATCCAGCTTGTAGTGCTCGGCGATACGCTGCCAGTAAGCAATACCGGAGCCGCCCAGTGGATCAACGCCAATTTTCAGACCAGCTTTCTGGATCGCCGGGAAGTCGATGACCTGTGCCAGACCTTCAACGTAAGGCTGAATCAGATCTTTCTCGACCACATGACCACTGGCCAGGGCCTGATTGATCGGCAGACGTTTGACCTCTTTCAGGCCATCTTTGATCAGCTGATTGGCACGATCTTCAACCACTTTGGTGACGTTGGTATCAGCCGGTCCGCCGTTCGGTGGATTGTACTTGATGCCGCCATCTTCTGGTGGGTTGTGCGAAGGGGTAATCACGATGCCGTCGGCCAGTGCGCCACCCGCTTTGTTGTGCTCAAGAATGGCGTTAGAGATGGCAGGCGTTGGCGTATAGCCATTATCCTGCTGCACAATCACATCGACACCGTTCGCCGCCAGCACTTCCAGTACCGACAGAATCGCCGGTTCAGACAGCGCGTGCGTATCTTTACCCACGTAGCACGGACCGGTGATGCCGTTCTTTTTACGCTCTTCCGCAATCGCCTGAGCAATCGCCAGAATGTGCATCTCGTTGAAGCTTTGACGCCCTGCACTACCGCGATGGCCAGAGGTGCCAAACTTCACCGCATGTTCCGGGTTCGCCACGTCGGGCTGCAGGACATAATATTGTGACGTTAATTGTGCAACGTTAATCAAATCGCTCTGCTGGGCGGGTTGCCCGGCACGGGGGTGATTGGCCATTGGCGCTTCTCCCTGACGCTTCAGTTTAAATGGTGCCGCAAACTTTCTCTGTCAGTTCCTGCGGGAACTGCATTGAGAGCATGATGTGTTCGACCATGCTGCATTTGCGACCAGTATTGGTATTGGTGATCACCCAGTACGGCGTGCCGGGTACGTGCTTCGGCTTAGTATGGGTGCCATTTTGCAACAGCGTATGCTCATCACCCGCAAAATAAACGCGGGTACGACCCTGCAGTGATGCAGTCGCCTCAGCAAAGGCTGCGGTATCAAGACGATAGAGCGTTGACAAGATTAGCATAAAGCGATTAACCGCCCGCTTCTGCTCCGCATATTCATCAGACAGCATCAGCTCGCGCATGGCGCGTACCCGATCCTGTGGACGTGAACCGACCACCGCAGGCTGAGCCTCTTTCGCCGCACCGGATGCCGCGTTTTGCGCAGGCGCCGCGGGCGCAGTCTGACCGGCCGTGAACTTCAGCATACGACGCAGAATGTCGGATGCGCTTTCACCAATGTGTTGCGTGTGGCTGGCAATATAACGGTAGAGCTCTTCGTCAACTTCGATCGTTTTCATCTTATTCCGTACGGTTCTTTCTCATGACAGAACCACCTGTATCCTGAAAAGCCCTTAACACAGTTTGGCGATTCGAAAGGTGAGCGGGTTCTAACATGAGGATTATAAAGTTAAATTCAGGCGGGTTGTTAGCAATCAAACGGTTTACGGGCAAAAGTCAGAATATGTCCTAATGCCGCCGGAACCGGCGCGCCTGAAAAGGTGAATCCATGATAACCTAAGCTTAGGTCTCAAACTTAAGAACTTTGCCATGATTTTGAACGCCCGTCTGCAAACTGAACAATCCCCCACTGATTCCCTGCCCATCCTGCTGATCCACGGCCTGTTCGGGACGCTGGATAACCTTGGCGTGCTGGCACGCGGGCTGAAAGAGACCGCGCCGCTGCTGCAGGTCGATGTTCGCAATCATGGATTATCACCGCGATCCGATGAGATGAACTACGCTGTGATGGCACAGGATATGTTTGACACGCTGGATGCACACGGCATCGATCGGGTGGCGGTGATTGGTCATTCGATGGGTGGCAAAATTGCCATGACCATGAGTGCGCTGGCACCCACGCGTATTGCGCGTCTGGTGATGATCGATATCGCCCCGGTGGATTATCAGACCCGCCGCCATGACACCATTTTTGCGGCGATTCGCGCGGTCACGAAGGCGGGCGTCACGTCGCGCAGTGAGGCTGCGCAGATCATGCGCGGCGTCATTGATGAAGAAGGCGTAATCCAGTTCCTGCTGAAATCGTTCCAGCAGGGCGAATGGCGGTTCAACGTGCCGGTTCTGTGGGACAACTATGCCACGATATCTGGCTGGCAGCCGGTGCCCGCCTGGCCGCATCCGGCGCTGTTTATTCGCGGTGGTGACTCCAGCTATCTGGATAATCAGTACCGGGATGCGTTGATTGCGCAGTTCCCGGCGGCCCATGCGCATGTGATCAGCGGCGCGGGGCACTGGGTACATGCAGAGAAACCTGATGCCGTATTGCGCAGCGTTCGTCGCTTTTTTACGCTTTAAAAGCCAATAGCTGGCGGTAAATGTTTAGGATTGGCGTCGGAAGTTAGCCTGGAGTATGATGGCGCGCTAAAATTTTGCCGCCGGTCATTTTGCCGCGGTAACGGCCAATAATTTATAATCTGCGCGGCGAGCGTCTGGCGCCCGCACCATTCAGTTTCACTAAGCCATGGCAAAAGAACACACTGACCGCACGACGCTCGATCTGTTTGCTGATGAGCGTCGCCCTGGTCGCCCCAAAACCAGTCCGCTTTCGCGTGATGAACAGCTGCGCATCAATAAGCGCAATCAACTGAAACGTGACAAAGGACGCGGGCTTCGCCGTGTCGAACTGAAAATGAACAGTGAAGCCGTCGAAGCGCTCAATACGCTGGCAGAACAGCGTAATCTCAGCCGTAGCGAATTGATTGAACAAATGCTGCTGGCGCAACTCAAACTGGATTAATGCGGGCAAAACGCACGCAGAGGCAAATGTCGAGGCTTTAACCGTTCCGCGGGTTTGCCTCGTCTGCTATTATTCGCTGAATTGTGCTGCGGCACACATCTCATCATCAGGATTTAAGAGGTTTTTTACTCATGGCACTCGTAGGCATCTTCTTTGGCAGCGATACCGGCAACACCGAAAACATTGCAAAAATGATCCAGAAACAGCTGGGTAAAGACGTTGCAGAAGTCCACGACATCGCGAAAAGCACTAAAGAAGATCTGGAAGCGTTTGACATCCTGCTGCTGGGTATCCCGACCTGGTATTACGGTGAAGCGCAGTGTGACTGGGATGACTTTTTCCCGACGCTGGAAGAGATCGATTTCAACGGCAAGCTGGTTGCCCTGTTTGGCTGTGGCGATCAGGAAGATTATGCCGAGTATTTTTGTGATGCGATGGGCACCATCCGTGACATCATTGAGCCGCACGGCGCAGTGATCGTCGGACACTGGCCAACCGAAGGCTATCACTTTGAGGCCTCAAAAGGCCTGGCTGATGATACTCATTTCCTGGGTCTGGCGATCGACGAAGATCGTCAGCCTGAGCTGACCAATGCGCGCGTCGAACAGTGGGTTAAGCAGATCTTTGATGAACTGCAACTCAAAGAGATCCTCGAAGCCTGATGCACGCCGCCTCAATGTGAGCGCCAGCTCACATTGAGGCAACGGAAATTCCTATAGAAATAATAGCCACATTTTTTTAACTTTCTTCGTTTAATCTGTAGAATACCCGCATCGATCTTCCGCTTATTTTCTCCGACAGCAGATAGGGCTAAGCGAAATGTTAACAGACTCCTGCAGAAATCCTTCCCGGCTCGGTGACGTATCCCATACAGCCCATGGTGATTTAGGCACTCCCCTCGGTTTTCATTTCACGGCTTCAGTTCTATAATGAGACGCAAATGAGAATAGATGTAGATCGACATTCAAGGCCAAGCGCCACAAAAGTGAATATTAGTAACAGGACAAAACCCGCATGACTGACAACAATACCGCATTAAAGAAGGCTGGCCTGAAAGTCACGCTGCCCAGACTAAAAATTCTGGAAGTGCTTCAGGAACCTCAGTGCCATCACGTCAGCGCGGAAGATCTATACAAACGCCTGATCGATATCGGTGAAGAGATTGGTCTGGCCACCGTTTATCGTGTGCTGAACCAGTTTGATGATGCCGGTATTGTGACCCGTCACAATTTCGAAGGCGGCAAGTCGGTGTTTGAGCTGACTCAGCAACATCACCACGACCACCTGATCTGCCTGGACTGCGGTAAAGTGATCGAGTTCAGCGATGAGTCGATCGAAACCCGTCAGCGTGAAATCGCAACCCGCCACGGCATTAAGCTGACTAACCACAGCCTTTATCTCTATGGTCATTGCGCGCTGGGTGACTGCCGTGAAGATGAAACGCTGCACGATCAGTAATACTGATCTCGCCTGATATAACAAAAAACCGGTCACAGACCGGTTTTTTTTCGCCCTTTGTGCGCCGGGTCGTCAGGCGACCAGCGTCTCCTGCAGGTAGCGCCAGCGCGGAATCGAGGTGCTGCAGTCGAGAATCGCCAGCGCAATACGGCTCTGATTATCGCCATTCAGCATCTGCATTTCCCGATACTGTACCGTCACTTCCTGATCGTGATGAGAAATAATGACGTGCTCACAGGTGGCAATACGCATTCCTTCCCGCTTGCCGTGCAGCTGGCGGAAAAGTTCTTCCACTTCATTCAGGTTTAACTGATTTCCCCGTGGCGTAACCATGCGGAATTCAGGATGAAAATAGGACATCATCAGCTCAAAACTATCATCAGCTCCGGCAGGCTGATTGAAAATACGTTCAATAAGCTGATGTAAAACGACAACACTGTGTTTGGCTTCCTGGGCGAGAACGGTCATTTTTTTTCCTTATATCACTCGCTGAGCTCTGTCTGAGTGCGCATAGCCTACCTGAACGCGGATAATTCACATCTGGTAATTGATTAATTTTTTTAAACTCAGACTTCTCTCACAACTACAGCAAGTGACAAGGAAAGCAGTGGCAGCACAAACCTCGGCGATGGCAAAAATCCGGACAATAAAAAAGGGCGATAAGTCGCCCTTTTGTCATTTTATCAGTCAGCGCCGGTGATTATTCGCCGCTTTTAGTCCAGGTATCCCGCAGACCAACGGTGCGGTTAAACACCAGCTGCGACGGCTTCGAATAGACGCTGTCGGCACAGAAGTACCCTTCACGCTCAAACTGGTACGGTGTGGTTGCTTCCACATCGCGCAGACCCGGCTCTACAAAGCCCTGTTTGATAGTCAATGAGTCGGGGTTAATGACTGACAGGAAATCGTCTGCCGCAGCCGGGTTTGGCACGCTGAACAGGCGATCGTAGAGACGAAACTCCGCTGGCTGTGCATGATCTGCTGATACCCAATGGATCACGCCTTTCACCTTACGGCCATCGGCAGGATCTTTACTCAGGGTATCCACGTCGCTGGTGCAGTAGATGCAGGTGATGTTACCCGCGTCATCTTTAGCCACCCGCTCAGCACGAATCACATAGGCGTTGCGCAGGCGCACTTCTTTGCCCAGCACCAGACGCTTATATTGCTTGTTGGCCTCTTCGCGGAAATCCGCCCGATCGATCCAGATCTCACGGCTGAACGGCACCTCACGCGTCCCCATCTCCGGTTTAGACGGATGGTTAGGCATGGTGATGCTTTCATGATGACCCGCCGGCAGGTTTTCAATCACTACTTTCAGTGGATCAAGCACGGCCATCGCGCGTGGTGCATTCTCGTTGAGATCGTCACGAATGCACGATTCCAGCGACGCCATTTCCACAATATTGTCCTGCCTGGTGACACCAATACGGCGGCAGAACTCGCGGATTGAGGCGGCAGTATAACCGCGACGGCGTAAGCCAGAAACGGTCAGCATGCGCGGATCATCCCAGCCTTCAACGTGTTTCTCGGTCACCAGTTGAGTCAGTTTGCGTTTCGACATTACCGCATATTCAAGATTCAGGCGAGAGAACTCATACTGACGTGGATGCACCGGAATAGTGATGTTGTCCAGCACCCAGTCGTAGAGCCGACGGTTATCCTGGAACTCCAGCGTACAGAGTGAATGCGTGATGCCTTCCAGCGCATCGGAGATGCAGTGGGTAAAGTCATACATCGGATAGATGCACCACTTGTTACCGGTCTGGTGGTGTTCAGCGAACTTAATCCGGTACAGCACCGGATCGCGCATCACGATAAAATTAGAGGCCATATCGATTTTTGCGCGCAGACAGGCCGTGCCTTCGGCAAATTCCCCGTTACGCATTTTCTCGAACAGGGCCAGGTTCTCTTCCACGCTGCGATCGCGATAGGGACTGTTTTTGCCCGGTGCGGTCAGGGTGCCGCGATACTCGCGAATCGCTTCCGGGGTCAGCTCATCAACGTAAGCCAGCCCTTTATTGATCAGTTCAATCGCATAGTTGTAGAGCTGATCAAAATAGTTTGATGAGTAACAAACCTCACCGCTCCACTCAAAGCCCAGCCATTTGACGTCACGCTTGATGGATTCAACGAACTCCACATCCTCTTTCACCGGGTTAGTATCGTCGAAACGCAGGTTACATTGCCCCTGGTAATCCTGGGCGAGGCCAAAATTCAGACAGATAGATTTCGCATGACCAATGTGCAGATAGCCATTGGGCTCCGGCGGAAAACGGGTATGCACGCTGCTGTGCTTACCGCTCGCCAAATCTTCGTCGATGATCTGACGAATAAAGTTAGTTGGGCGGGCTTCAGCCTCACTCATCTCAAAAATCCTCAATACGAATAGCGGGTGATTGGTACCACGAAGTTACGGAGTATGATCCACAAAGCGTCAGAGGGAAACAACCGTTTGTTAAGCCTTTAAAACAAAAAAAGGCAGGAATCGCTTCCTGCCTTGTGGGTTCTGTTGCGGGGGATTATTAGCCTTTCACTTCATACAGTGGGGTTTCACCCGCCACTACCTGGCCGCTGGCCAATAATGTCAGACCGGCGAAATCATCGCTGTTGCTGACCACCACCGGACTGACCATCGACCGGGCATTGGCGTTCAGGAAATCAAGGTCCATCTCCAGTACTGGCTGACCGGCGACCACGCTGGCACCCTCTTCCACCAGACGGGTAAAGCCTTTCCCTTCCAGCGCCACGGTGTCCAGCCCCATGTGCACCACAATCTCGACGCCGTTGTCAGTTTCCAGACAAAAGGCGTGATTAGTATTAAAGATTTTCACCAGCGTACCGGCGATCGGTGCCACCACCCATTTATCGCTCGGCTTGATCGCCAGACCGTCGCCCACCGCTTTGCTGGCAAAGGCTTCATCCGGTACCGCCTCCAGTGCGACAACTTCACCGCTTACCGGTGCCAGTAGTGTAGCAATCACCCGCTTTTCACTGTTCAGCACCGCCTGCGGTTTCACTTCCGGGGCGGCGGCTGGCGTAGCGCTGTTGCTGGCCGTTGCGGCTACCGGGCCTTTAGTCAGCACTTTTTTCATCGCTGAAGCGATGCTTTCTGCCTGAGTACCGACAATGATCTGCACGCTCTGCTTGTTAAGACGAATCACCCCGGACGCGCCAAGACGTTTCGCCACACTTTCATTGACCTGGGCCGAATCATTGACGTTAAGGCGCAGACGGGTGATACAGGCATCAATGCTGGTTAAGTTATCAGAGCCGCCAATCGCCCCGATATAACGGCGCGCCAGCGTTTCTGTTGCACTTTCACCGTTGTCAGTTTTGTCGACGTTAACGTCATAGCCATCGCTTTCATCACCGGCTACCGCCAGTTCACGGCCTGGGGTCATCAGGTTGAATTTTTTGATGGTATAACGGAAGACCACATAGTAGATGGCGAAGAACACCAGACCCTGCGGGATCAGCATATACCAGTGGGTTGCCAGCGGGTTACGGGTCGACAGCACCATATCCACCAGCCCGGCGCTGAAGCCGAAACCGGCAATCCAGTGCATACTGGCTGCGATGAAGACCGAAATACCGGTCAGCACGGCGTGGATCAGATAGAGCACCGGGGCCACGAACATAAAGGAAAATTCCAGCGGTTCGGTAATACCGGTGAAGAAGGCCGCAAAGGCTGCCGCCAGCATAATACCGCCGACTTTGGCACGGTTTTCCGGCCGTGCGCAGTGGTAAATCGCCAGCGCAGCACCTGGCAGACCGAACATCATAATCGGGAAGAAGCCCGCCTGATAACGACCGGTGATGCCCACGGTTGCCGATCCGTCAGCCAGCGACTGGGCACCGCCGAGGAATTTAGGAATATCGTTAATGCCGGCCACGTCGAACCAGAAAACCGAGTTCAGGGCGTGATGTAAACCGACCGGAATCAGCAGACGGTTAAAGAAGGCGTAGATGCCCGCGCCAACGGAACCGAGTTTCTGAATATGTTCGCCAAAACCCACCAGACCGTTGAAGATCACCGGCCAGATATACATCAGGATAAAGGCAACCACGATCATCAGGAACGACACCAGAATCGGTACCAGCCTGCGTCCACTGAAGAACGAGAGCGCTTTAGGCAGCTCGACATGGCTGAAGCGGTTATAGACCTCCGCCGATAAAATACCGACCAGAATACCGACGAACTGGTTGTTGATTTTGCCAAAGGCAGCAGGCACCTGATCAACCGGCATTTTCTGAATCATGGCCACCGCAGCCGGTGAACAGAGCGTGGTGACCACCAGGAACCCGACGAATCCAGTCAGGGCAGCGGCACCGTCTTTATCTTTGGACATGCCGTAGGCGACGCCAATCGCAAACAGTACCGACATGTTTTCAATGATGGCAGCCCCGGATTTAATCAGCAGCGCGGCCAGCGCATTGCCTGCGCCCCAGCTGTCTGGATCAATCCAGTAACCGACCCCCATTAATATCGCTGCCGCTGGCAGGGTCGCCACCGGCACCATCAGCGCACGGCCAACCTTCTGTAAGTAACCTAACATTTACCCTTCCCCCTATGAGCCTTGCTTATCGCTCTGCGCCGCTTAATGTTGTTATGTCGGCAGCAAAGACCGTAATGACACTTCATATCATGCAGCGAAGTGTAATGATAAATTAATTCGCCTCGCAAATTAAAACCACTGCTATTGTGACTTTTATCACCAAAAAACATCCTTTGATGCGGCAACATCTGGCTATAGCCGCAAACTTATTTTATGATCCGAAATATTAAGGCGCACTCAGACCGTGGCGGGATGGCATAATCCGTTTAGGCTAATGAGTAATACAACCGATTCGCGCCCTCCTTTCCATTTCCTAATTGAGGTGAAACATGAGACTGATTCCTTTAGCCACACCGACCCAGGTCGGCAAGTGGGCAGCACGCCACATTGTGAACCGGATTAATGCCTTCAACCCAACGGCAGACAAACCCTTTGTACTTGGACTGCCGACCGGCGGTACGCCGCTCGAAGCCTACAAGCACCTGATTGAGATGCACAAAGCGGGCCAGGTTAGTTTTAAACATGTTATCACTTTCAATATGGACGAATATGTTGGCCTGCCGAAAGAGCACCCGGAAAGCTACCACAGCTTCATGTATCGCAACTTCTTTGATCATGTTGATATTCAACCAGAAAACATTAATCTTCTGAATGGTAATGCGCCCGATATTGACGCAGAATGTCGCCAGTACGAAGAGAAAATTCGCGCGCTGGGCAAAATTCACCTGTTTATGGGCGGCGTCGGTAACGATGGGCATATTGCCTTTAATGAACCGGCCTCTTCACTGGCTTCCCGTACCCGGATTAAAACCCTGACCCATGACACCCGCGTGGCAAACTCCCGCTTCTTTAATGGCGATGTTGATCAGGTGCCAAAATATGCGCTGACGGTGGGTGTCGGCACCTTGCTGGACGCGGAAGAAGTAATGATTCTGGTTACCGGTCACGTTAAAGCCCAGGCGCTGCAGGCGGCGGTTGAAGGAAACGTGAATCACATGTGGACCATCAGCTGTCTGCAACTGCACCCGAAATCGGTGGTGGTGTGTGACGAGCCGGCTACCATGGAACTGAAAGTGAAAACCGTGAAGTATTTCCGCGAGATGGAAGCGGAAAATATGAAAGGCGTGTAATACAAAACGTTGTCATAACTGCTGTTGCCACGAGCAGCAGCAGGTCAGGACGGGAGAGAAAAGATGTACGCATTAGTGAATGGCCGAATCTATAGCGGTCACCAGATTCTGGATAATCACGCCGTGGTGATTGCCAATGGCCGCATTGACCGCGTGATCCCACGTGAGTCGTTGCCCGCCGACGTGGAGCAGCGCGATATGTCTGGCGGCATGATTGCTCCCGGCTTTATCGATCTGCAGCTCAATGGCTGTGGCGGCGTCCAGTTTAATGATGACATTGACGCGCTCAGCGTAGAGACACTGGAAATCATGCAGCGCGCTAACCAGAAGTCAGGCTGCACCAGCTTTTTACCGACGCTGATCACCAGCAGCGACGAATTAATGCAGCGCGCAATTGAAACCATGCGCACTTATCTGCAGAAACATCAGCATCAGGCGCTGGGACTGCATCTGGAAGGCCCGTGGCTGAGCAAAGCGAAGAAAGGCACCCATAATCCGGCGCTGATTCGCCTGCCGGATGCTGCGCTGGTGCAATACCTGTGTGAAAACGCGGATGTGATCACAAAAGTGACGCTGGCCCCGGAAAATGCGGGCAGCGATGTGATTCGTCAGCTGACTGAAGCGGGTATCATCGTCTCCGCCGGGCATTCAAACGCTACCTACGAAGAAGCCAAAGCAGGTTTCTCCGCTGGCGTTAGCTTTGCCACGCACCTGTATAACGCCATGCCGACTTTTGCCGGTCGTGAACCGGGTCTTATCGGTGCGCTGTTTGATTCGCCTGATGTATACTGCGGCATCATTGCGGATGGTTTACATGTTCATTACGCCAATGTCCGCAATGCAAAACGCATCAAAGGCGATAAGCTGGTGCTGGTGACCGATGCCACAGCGCCCGCTGGCGCGGCGATCAGCGAATTTATTTTTGCTGGTAAAACAATCTATTATCGTGATGGTCTGTGCGTTGATGAAAACGGCACGCTGAGCGGCTCTGCCCTCACCATGATCGAAGCAGTACAAAACAGTGTTGAACATGCTGGCATTGCACTGGATGAAGCGTTGCGCATGGCGTCACTCTACCCGGCACGGGCGATGGGCGTGGAAAGGCAGTTGGGATCGATCGAAGCAGGAAAAATCGCGAACCTGACTGTGTTTACGCGCGACTTTAAAATCATTAAGACGTTTGTCAACGGAGACGACGTCCTGAGCGAGTAAGCACTGAATGACCACTGGCGGCCAGTCACAAATAGGAAATGTCGATCTTGTTAAGCAACTCAATAGCGCAGCCGTTTACCGGCTGATTGATCAACAGGGGCCGATATCGCGCATTCAGATCGCCGAACTCAGCCAGCTTGCGCCCGCCAGCGTCACTAAAATTACGCGTCAATTGATTGAGCGCGGCTTGATCAAAGAGGTCGATCAGCAAGCCTCTACCGGCGGTCGCCGCGCCATCTCTATCATCACTGAAACCCGCCATTTCCACACCATCGGCGTCCGGCTCGGGCGCAACGATGCGACCCTGACGTTGTTCGATCTGAGCGGTAAATCACTGGCGCAGGAAGATTATGCGCTGCCGGAACGCACGCAGGAGACGCTGCAGCATGCGCTGTTTAACGCCATCAGCGCCTTTATTGAGCAGCACCAGCGCAAAATACGCGAGCTGATCGCTATCTCGGTCATCCTGCCCGGACTGGTTGACCCGATCAACGGCGTCATCCGCTATATGCCACACATTGCGGTCAGTCACTGGCCGCTGGTTTCCAGTCTGAAAGCGCGCTTTAACGTGACCAGCTTTGTCGGTCACGATATTCGCAGCCTGGCGCTGGCTGAGCACTATTTTGGCGCAAGCCGCGACTGTGCCGACTCCATTCTGGTGCGCTTACATCGCGGCACCGGAGCCGGCATTATTGCCAACGGCCATATTTTTCTCGGCAGCAACGGTAACGTCGGGGAGATTGGTCACATTCAGGTCGATCCGCTGGGCGAACGCTGCCATTGCGGTAATTTTGGCTGCCTCGAAACCATCGCCGCCAACGGCGCGATTGAAAACCGGGTGCGTCACCTGCTGAATCAGGGCTACCCCAGTATGCTGACGCTCGACGCGTGCCAGATGCCACAAATCTGTAAAGCGGCTAATCAGGGCGATGCACTGGCTTGTGAAGTGATTGAATATGTTGGCCGCTACCTTGGCAAAGCCATTGCCATTGCCATCAATCTGTTTAATCCGCAAAAAGTGGTGCTGGCCGGTGAAATCACCGACGCGGAGAAAGTGTTACTGCCCGCAATTGAAGGCTGCATTAATACGCAGGCTCTCGTTGCTTTCCGCAAAAATCTGCCGGTGGTCCGCTCAACGCTGGATCATCGTTCGGCAATCGGCGCCTTTGCGCTGGCAAAACGTGCCATGCTTAACGGCATTCTGCTGCAACATCTTCTCGAAGAATAAGCTCAGCCTGCCGCTCTGGCGGGCCACATCGGATCTGACTATGACCATTAAAAGCGTAATTTGTGACATTGATGGCGTGCTGATGCACGACAATACGGCAGTTCCCGGCGCTCAGGAGTTTTTGCAGCGCATTCTGGCGAAAGAGATGCCGCTGGTGCTGCTGACCAACTACCCTTCGCAAACCGAGCAGGATCTGGCGAACCGTTTTGCCTCGGCGGGCGTTGAGGTGCCGGATTCGGTATTTTACACCTCGGCGATGGCCACGGCCGATTTCCTGCGCCGCCAGGAAGGTAAAAAAGCCTATGTGATTGGTTAAGGCGCGCTGATCCACGAACTTTACAAGGCGGGCTTTACCATCACCGATATCAACCCCGATTTTGTTATCGTCGGGGAAACGCGTTCGTTCAACTGGGATATGATGCACAAGGCCGCGTTTTTCGTCGCTAACGGCGCGCGCTTCATTGCCACTAACCCGGATACCCATGCGCGCGGCTTTGTTCCCGCCTGTGGCGCGCTGTGTGCCGGCATTGAGAAGATTTCCGGTCGCCGCCCTTTCTACGTGGGCAAACCGAGTCCCTACATTATGCGTGCGGCCCTGAACAAGATGCAGGCGCATTCGGAAGAGACGGTAATTGTTGGTGACAATCTGCGCACCGATATTCTGGCCGGTTTTCAGGCCGGGCTGGAGACGGTGCTGGTGCTGTCCGGCGTGTCAACCTTAAGCGATATTGATGCCTTGCCGTTCCGGCCAGACTGGATCTACCCTTCAGTCGCGGATATTGACCTGTTCTGATGCCTTTTTCTTATGACGCATCGGGCTAAAGCGTGATGTGTCCCCCTCTTTTCGACCGATTACCGCCCTTTCCTTCGGTTAAAATCCAGCCAGAAAATGCATTTCATTATCGATTCGACAATAAAATTGTCATTAATTTGACGTTTATTCAATTTTATCGCCACGACAACAATCTTTTTGTCAGTAAATCGTGATTCCTCTTGCATTGAATACACCAAATAGCGCATTTTCTTATACATCACGCAGCGTCAGGCTGCCGGACAAACGCAAAAGATAACATCGCCGTAAGGTGAGCTCAGGAGTCAGTTATGTGTTCAATTTTTGGTGTGCTGGATCTGAAAACCGATCCTGTTGAGCTGCGCAAAAAAGCGCTGGAATGTTCACGCTTAATGCGTCATCGCGGCCCGGACTGGTCTGGTGTCTATGCCGATGACCATGCCATCCTGGCGCATGAACGCCTCTCAATCGTTGACGTCAACAATGGTGCACAGCCGCTGTACAACGCCGACCACACTCACGTCCTGGCGGTTAACGGCGAGATCTATAACCATCGGGCACTGCGCGCAGAGCTGAGCGACCGCTATCAGTTCCAGACCGGATCTGACTGTGAAGTCATTCTGGCGCTGTATCAGGAAAAAGGCGTTGATTTTCTCGACGATCTGGAAGGCATGTTCGCCTTTATTCTGTATGACAGCGTTAAAAAAAGTTACCTGATTGGCCGTGATCACATCGGCATCATTCCGCTCTATATGGGTAACGATGAGCACGGCAACCTCTATGTCGCGTCAGAGATGAAAGCGCTGGTGCCGGCCTGTCGTTCAATCAAAGAGTTCCCGCCGGGCAGCTACCTCTCCAGCACCGATGGCGAAATCCGTCGCTACTGGCAGCGTGACTGGATGGAATACAAAAATGTCGAACACAACACCACCGACGCTGCGGGCCTGAAACATGCGCTGGAAGAGTCAGTGAAAAGCCACCTGATGTCTGATGTGCCTTACGGTGTACTGCTGTCGGGCGGTCTCGATTCCTCAATCATCTCGGCCGTCACCAAGCGCTTTGCCGCTAAGCGGGTAGAAGATCAGGATAAAAGCGATGCCTGGTGGCCGCAGCTGCACTCGTTCGCGGTGGGGCTGGAAGGATCGCCCGATCTGAAAGCGGCCAAATCGGTTGCAGAACATCTCGGTACTGTGCACCACGAAATTCATTTCACCGTGCAGGAAGGTCTGGATGCGATTCGCGATGTGATTTATCACATTGAAACTTACGACGTCACCACTATCCGCGCGTCCACGCCGATGTATTTGATGTCACGTAAGATTAAAGCGATGGGCATTAAGATGGTGCTGTCGGGTGAAGGCGCAGATGAAGTGTTCGGCGGCTACCTCTATTTCCATAAAGCGCCGAATGCCAAAGAGTTCCACGAAGAAAACGTGCGCAAACTGCAGGCGCTGCACATGTTCGACTGCGCCCGTGCCAACAAGGCGATGTCAGCCTGGGGCGTGGAAGCCCGCGTCCCCTTCCTGGATAAAAAATTCCTCGACGTGGCGATGCGCATCAACCCGGCGGACAAAATGTGTGGCAGCAACGGCAAAATGGAGAAACACATCCTGCGTGAATGTTTCTCTTCATACCTGCCGGAAAGCGTCGCATGGCGTCAGAAAGAGCAGTTCTCCGATGGCGTGGGTTACAGCTGGATCGACTCACTGAAAGAGGTTGCCGCGAAGCAAATCAGCGACCAGCAGCTGGCCACCGCGCACTTCCGTTTCCCGTTCAACACGCCGGGTTCTAAAGAAGCCTATCTGTACCGTGAAATCTTTGAAGAGCTGTTCCCGTTACCGAGCGCGGCAGAGTGTGTGCCTGGCGGCCCATCAGTGGCCTGCTCCTCAGCCAAGGCGATTGAGTGGGACGAAGCATTTAAAAACATGGACGATCCTTCTGGTCGCGCCGTGGGCGTCCATCAGTCAGCCTATAAATAAGGGCAATGAAACAGAAAAAAATGGGCCTCTGCGGGCCCTTTTTTTTATCATCAGCGTTGTATTCACTGTAAAATTGTTGAATAAACCAGCAGCCTGGTTATAAGCCGGTCAAACAGCGGTTATCCGTAAAAAAACGGCAAAAAACTTGTTGACGCTGTTAAGTCAACTCCGCATAATGCGCCCCGCAACGCCGATGAAGGTAACGCGAAAAAAAGATGGCTACGTAGCTCAGCTGGTTAGAGCACAGCACTCATAATGCTGGGGTCACAGGTTCGATTCCCGTCGTAGCCACCATCTTTTTTTGCGGGAGTGGCGAAATTGGTAGACGCACCAGATTTAGGTTCTGGCGCCGCAAGGTGTGCGAGTTCAAGTCTCGCCTCCCGCACCATTTCATTATTCGGCAGCATGGATGGGGTATCGCCAAGCGGTAAGGCACCGGTTTTTGATACCGGCATTCCCTGGTTCGAATCCAGGTACCCCAGCCAATTTCGATGAATCTCGTGGCTGCGAGTGGACGGATGGGATATCGCCAAGCGGTAAGGCACCGGTTTTTGATACCGGCATTCCCTGGTTCGAATCCAGGTATCCCAGCCATCATCGAAATGCAGTACAATTTGGCTACGTAGCTCAGCTGGTTAGAGCACAGCACTCATAATGCTGGGGTCACAGGTTCGATTCCCGTCGTAGCCACCATATTATTGGGGTGTCGCCAAGCGGTAAGGCACTGGTTTCTGATACCAGCATTCCGGGGTTCGAATCCCTGCACCCCAGCCACACAAAAGACAATTTGATATAACACCTATTGGGGTGTCGCCAAGCGGTAAGGCACTGGTTTCTGATACCAGCATTCCGGGGTTCGAATCCCTGCACCCCAGCCAAATTGCACAACAAAGCCCGCTTTTGCGGGCTTTGTTGTTTTTGTGTTTCCCTGACCAATGCCAGGCAATGTAGCGGCCCGCCTTATCACGAGCCGTATAACGCTTTCAGGCTGATTTATAACCCCAGCGCATAGCGCAGCACCTGCCGCTTTAATACCCCGGAATGCTCGGCCGCCATCAGCCCAAGATTACGCGCAAAACGCAGCGGCGCCAGTTGATTGCTGAAGGCGAAATAGAAGAGATCCATCCCGCCCTGCATCAGCATGTTGTCGGTACGTCGCTGGCGCTGATAGCGCTGCAATATCCGCTCCGCCGCCCAGTCTTCTGCTGCGCCGCGCGCGGTCACCAGCACATCGATCAACGCATCGATATCGCGATAGCCGAGGTTCACGCCCTGCCCCGCCAGCGGGTTGATGGTGTGTGCCGCATCGCCCACCAGCGCCAGTCCGGGCAGCACGTAACGTGCCGCATGACGACGTACCAGCGGGAAGCCAGCCGCCCCATGGGCTTTAAACCGCCCCAGACGGGCCGGAAAGTGGCTGGCTATCTCTTTCTCCAGCTGCGGCAATGCCATCGCCTGCAGCTGACGTATCCGCGCAGGGGCGTCATACCAGACCAGCGAAGCGCGGTTGTCATACAGCGGCAGAAAAGCGCGCGGCCCCTGGGGCGTGAAATGTTGCCAGGTGGCATCACCGGCCGGATGTTCACAGGTAACGCTGATCAGTAAACAGGACTGGGCATAGCTCCAGCCGTGGATACCAATCCCTGCCATTTGCCGTACCTGAGAGTTAGCGCCATCAGCGCCCACCACCAGCCGGCTATGCAGCGTCTCGTCGCCGCTCAGATCAACGCGCCAGCCGCCATTCTCCTGCTGCAGGTTCTCCAGCGTGGCCGGGCAACAGAGCGTGACGCCGAGCGCCTGCATCTCTTCCCACAGCGCCCGTTGCAGCACGCTATTTTCCACCATAAAACCGAGTTCAGGCAGCCCGAGTGAGGCGGCATCAAAGCTGACCTGAGCGGTTTGCCACTCCCAGGTTTCCAGCTTGCGATAGGGCGCACAGCGCATCGCTTCAACCCGTGACCAGACGTTAAGCTGCTTTAATAACGCCACCGAGGATGAGCCGATAGCCGAGATCCGCAGATCGGGATCGCTCTCCGCAGCAAAAGGGGCCGGCTCTGCGCGCTCAATCACCGCCACGCGAAATTTATGCTGCGTCAGTCCACACGCCAGCGCCGCACCCACCATGCCGCCGCCGACGATTACCACATCAAACTGGTTATCCTGCATTGCTTTTATCCTTCTTCTTTTCCCGCCAGCCTGCGCAACACGGGTCTGATTGAAGCAAAGTGTACCGGAAAATTCTGGCACGATCAGAAAAGCCCTTAGGCTGGTCACAACAGCATCAAAGCATTACAATACGCGCCCTGCACTTCACTGCACTGAATCAATGGCTAGTTCGATGACAAAAAAACTGCATATTAAAACCTGGGGATGTCAGATGAATGAGTATGATTCATCGAAGATGTCTGACCTGCTGAACAGTACGCACGGCTACACGCTGACCGAGGTCGCTGAAGAGGCGGATATTCTGCTGCTCAACACCTGTTCTATTCGCGAGAAAGCGCAGGAGAAGGTTTTCCACCAGTTGGGACGCTGGAAAAAGTTAAAAGAGCGTAACCCGGATTTGATCATCGGCGTCGGCGGCTGCGTGGCGTCGCAGGAAGGGGATCACATTCGCCAGCGTGCGCCTTGCGTGGATATCGTTTTTGGCCCGCAGACCCTGCACCGTCTGCCAGAAATGATCAATACCGTACGCGGCAGTAAAAGTCCGGTGGTTGACATCAGCTTCCCGGAAATCGAGAAATTTGACCGTCTGCCGGACCCGCGTGCAGAAGGTCCGACCGCCTTCGTCTCCATCATGGAAGGCTGCAACAAATACTGTACCTTCTGCGTGGTGCCCTATACCCGCGGTGAAGAAGTCAGCCGTCCGAGCGACGACATTCTGCTGGAGATCGCCCAGCTGGCGGCCCAGGGCGTGCGCGAAGTCAACCTGCTCGGCCAGAACGTTAACGCTTATCGCGGGGCCACCTTTGATGGCGGCGTCTGCACCTTCGCGGAACTGCTGCGACTGGTGGCGGCCATTGATGGTATCGACCGGATTCGCTTCACCACCAGTCACCCGATTGAGTTCACCGATGACATTATCGAGGTCTACCGCGATACGCCGGAGCTGGTGAGCTTCCTGCATCTGCCGGTACAGAGCGGTGCCGACCGGATTCTGACGCTGATGAAACGGGCACACACTGCGCTGGAGTATAAGGCGATTATCCGTAAGCTGCGCGCGGCCCGCCCGGATATTGAGATCAGTTCTGACTTCATCATCGGTTTCCCGGGTGAGACCCAGCAGGATTTCGAGCAGACGATGAAGCTGATCGCCGATATCAATTTCGACGTCAGCTTCAGCTTTATCTACTCGGCGCGTCCGGGCACCCCGGCGGCTGACCTGCCGGATGACGTCAGCGAAGAGGAGAAAAAGCAGCGCCTGTGGATCCTGCAGGATCGCATCAATCAGCAGGCGCAGGCGATCAGCCGCCGGATGCTCGGCACGGTGCAGCGTATCCTGGTGGAAGGCATCTCCCGCAAGAACGTGATGGAAGTTTCTGGCCGCACCGAAAATAATCGTGTGGTGAACTTTGAGGGTTCGCCTGAGATGATCGGCAAGTTCGTTGATGTCGAAATCGTCGATGTCTATACCAACTCACTGCGCGGTAAGCTGGTGCGTACCGAAGAAGAGATGGGGCTGCGCATGGCCGAAAGCCCGGCTTCCGTCATCGCCCGCACCCGTAAAGAGAACGAGATCGGCGTAGGTCTGTTCCAGCCTTGATGTCTGCCATACTTGCGGCAATGCGCACAGCATTGCCGCCAATTTCACTTTGTTGCACTTGGTTTCTGAAAGTGCCGCCCAAATATCTCTCCTTAAGCTTGCGCCCAGGCGTTACGGCATAAATAATTTCGTTATGGAGCATCCGGTTAAGCCCAACGGTGCGTCAGACAACCCTCATAACTGGCCCTGAGTGACCCAAAGGATTCGTTTGAATATCGAAACTCGTGAAATCGCCCTTGAACCGGCCGATAATCGTCGTCTGATGAGCCTGTGCGGTCCATTTGACGATAATGTGAAACAGCTTGAACGTCGTCTGGGTATTGAGATCAATCGTCGGGACAACGTCTTTAAGCTGGTGGGGCGCGCACTCTGCGTGAATGCGGCGGCTGACATTCTGAAAACACTCTATGTGGATACCGCGCCGGTACGCGGTGACATTCCGGATATTGAGCCGGACCAGATTCATCTGGCGATCAAAGAGAGCCGGGTGCTGGAGCAGACGGCCGAAAGCGTGCCGGAGTATGGCAAAGCGGTCAATATCAAGACCAAACGCGGCGTAATCAAGCCACGTACGCCAAACCAGGCGCAGTATATCGCTAACGTGCTTGACCATGACATCACCTTTGGCGTCGGTCCTGCCGGTACGGGTAAGACGTATCTGGCGGTGGCGGCGGCAGTGGATGCGCTGGAACGTCAGGAGATTCGCCGTATCCTGCTGACCCGTCCGGCGGTTGAAGCGGGTGAGAAGCTCGGCTTTCTGCCCGGCGATCTGAGCCAGAAGGTAGACCCTTATCTGCGTCCACTGTATGACGCGCTGTTCGAGATGCTTGGGTTTGAGCGGGTTGAGAAGCTGATGGAGCGCAACGTCATCGAAGTCGCGCCGCTGGCTTACATGCGTGGCCGTACGCTGAATGACGCCTTTATCATTCTCGATGAGAGCCAGAACACCACCATCGAACAGATGAAGATGTTCCTGACGCGTATCGGCTTCAACTCTAAAGCGGTGATCACCGGTGACGTGACCCAGATTGACCTGCCACGCCACGTTAAATCGGGCCTGCGCCATGCGATCGAAGTGCTGTCAGAAGTGGAAGAGATCAGCTTCAACTTCTTCCACAGTGAAGACGTGGTGCGGCATCCGGTGGTGGCCCGTATTGTCACCGCCTATGAAGCCTGGGAAGAGGCCGATCAGAAACGCCGCGATCAGCATGCTGAAGAGCGAAAACGCGAGGCGCTGGCCGCCCAGAGCGTGACGCAGGAGAGCAAATGAGCGAGGTGATTCTTGACCTGCAGATCGCCTGTGAAAACAGCACCGATCTGCCCGCTGAAAGCCAGTTTCACCGCTGGCTGTCAGCGGCGGTTACCCCTTTTCAGCCGGAAAGCGAAGTCACGGTGCGTCTGGTGGATGAAGCGGAAAGTCATGAACTGAATCTGACCTATCGCGGTAAAAATAAACCCACCAACGTGCTCTCTTTCCCGTTCGAGGCCCCGCCGGGCATCGAACTGCCGCTGCTTGGCGACCTGATTATTTGTCGTCAGGTGGTGGAGCAGGAAGCGGCTGAGCAAAACAAACCGGTGGAAGCCCACTGGGCGCACATGGTGGTCCACGGCACGCTTCACCTGCTGGGTTACGACCATATTGAAGACGACGAAGCCGAAGAGATGGAGTCACTGGAGACCGAGATAATGCTTGCTCTTGGGTATCCTGATCCGTACATTTCGGAGAAAGAAGACGCCTGAGCCCTGGGTTCCGGCTATCCTGCTGCCAGCGCTTTGCTGGCAGCGTTAATTCCTCACCAGAGAGATCTTTAAAAACCGCCATGAGCGACGACCATTCTCAAAACAGCGATGCACCCAGTAGTAAAAAGGGATTCTTTTCCCTGTTGATCAACCAACTTTTTCACGGTGAACCGAAAAACCGTGATGAGCTACTGGAGCTGATCCGCGACTCAAATCATAAAGACCTGATTGACCAGGATACCCGCGACATGCTTGAAGGGGTGCTGGATATTGCGGAGCAGCGCGTGCGTGACATTATGATCCCGCGCTCGCAAATGATCACCCTGAAACGCAATCAGAACCTCGAAGAGTGTCTGGATGTGATTATCGAGTCGGCCCATTCGCGCTTCCCGGTGATCAGCGAAGACAAAGATCACGTTGAAGGGATCCTGATGGCCAAAGATTTACTGCCGTTTATGAGCAGCGAATCTGAACCGTTCAGCATTGAGAAAGTGCTGCGTCCGGCAGTGGTGGTACCTGAAAGCAAGCGCGTAGACCGGATGCTGAAAGAGTTCCGTTCTCAGCGTTACCATATGGCGATTGTGATCGATGAGTTTGGTGGCGTCTCTGGACTGGTGACCATTGAAGACATTCTGGAACTGATTGTCGGTGAAATTGAGGATGAGTATGACGACGAAGAAGATCGTGATATCCGTCAGCTCAATCGCCACACCTTTACAGTGCGAGCGCTGACCGCGATTGAAGATTTCAATGAGGTGTTCGGCACGCAGTTCAGCGATGATGAGGTCGATACCATCGGTGGTCTGGTGATGCAGGGATTCGGCCATCTGCCGGCGCGCGGGGAGAGCATCGAAATTGAAGGTTACCAGTTCAAAATAGCGATGGCCGATAGCCGCCGTATCATCCAGGTTCATGTCACGATTCCGGAAAACTCGCCACAACCTCAACTGGATGACGAATAAGTCTATGGCTTTAGCCTCACTTTACCCGCGTCAGCGGGTTCGCCTGCTGCTGGCTTTATTAACGGGTGCGTCTGGCACCCTCGCCTTCTCTCCTTACGATTTCTGGCCCGCCGCGCTGTTATCTCTGTGCGGTTTACAGCTTCTGACCCTTAATCGCACCAGCCCGCAGGCCAGTGCAATTGGCTTTGTCTGGGGTTTTGGCCTGTTTGGCAGCGGCATCAACTGGGTCTACGTCAGCATTGCCACCTTTGGCGGTATGCCTGGCCCCATTAACGTCTTTTTAGTGGTGCTGCTGGCGGCTTATCTGGCGATCTATCCGGCGCTATTTGCCGGCCTGCTTAATCGCCTCTGGCCGCGCGCGACAGTATGGCGTCTGGCGCTGGCCGCACCGGCGTTATGGCAGATAACCGAGTTTCTGCGCGGCTGGATACTGACCGGCTTTCCGTGGCTGCAGTTTGGTTACAGCCAGATTGATGGCCCGCTGAAAGGCGTGGCGCCGCTGGGCGGCGTGGAAACCCTGACTTTCCTGCTGATGGTGGTTGCAGGCCTGCTGGTCTATGCCCTGCAACAGCGCGATATGAAAAGTCTGGTGGCAGCACTGCTGCTGCTGGCCCTGCCGTGGCCGTTGCGCTACGTTCAGTGGGTTCAGCCATTACCAGCACGCGCGGTTGATGTGGCACTGGTACAGGGGAATATTCCCCAGTCGATGAAGTGGGACCCGCAGCAGTTGCTGAACACGTTGCGCATCTATAGCGAGCTCAGCCAGCCGCTGATGGGCAAAACACCGATTATCATCTGGCCAGAATCAGCGATTACCGATCTGGAGAGCAATCAGCAGCCGTTCCTGCGTTCGCTGGATGACGAACTGCGCGCGCGCGGCAGTTCGCTGATCACCGGCATTGTCGACTCCCGGCTGGAGCAGAACCGTTATCACGATTACAACACGGTGATCGTGCTGGGCGGTAATGCGCCTTATAACTACTTCAGCGGTAACCGCTACCAGAAAAATCATCTGGTGCCCTTTGGTGAATTTGTTCCGCTGGCCGACCTGCTGCGCCCCCTGGCGCCGTTCTTCGATCTGCCGATGTCCGCGTTCAGCCGTGGCGCTTATCTTCAGCCGCAGCTTCGGGTCGCGGGCTACAACCTGACCAGCGCCATCTGCTACGAGATCGTGCTCGGTGAACAGGTGCGCGCCAACTTCCATCCCGATACCAATTTCCTGCTGACAGTTTCTAATGATGCGTGGTTTGGTCACTCTATAGGTCCGTGGCAGCATTTCCAGATGGCGCGGATGCGGGCGCTGGAGCTGGGCCGTCCTCTGTTGCGCAGCACCAATAATGGTGTAACGGCGGTGGTCAATGCTCATGGTGAAGTGGAAAAGATGTTGCCGCAGTTCACCCGTAGCGTATTAACCGACAAAGTCACACCGACTACCGGTGAAACGCCGTATGCGCATGCTGGGGTCTGGCCGGTCTGGATCCTCACCGCTCTGGCGGCGGCGGTTGCCCTGCTGCGTCGCCGACGCTGATTGCCATCATGCTGAAAGGCGAAGCGGTTGCTTCGCCTTTTTTTATCACTTTTACCCGCTATTTTACCCTTCCCTGACCGCAGTCTCTGCTGCGTTATCGTGCGTAAACACGTTTCTGGCACGATGATTGCTAAATATTCCAGTGTTTTTCGCAAACAGGCTCGTTGTACGCGCTGACGGGAGGTTGATTGCACCAAAATAGTCGCTTCGCCTGCACCTTTACCGCGCAGGCAATGAAAATTGCCTTTTTTTGGTGCGGATCACCTCGCAAAAAAGAAACTTTTTTGTTTCATCGCGTTAACAATCCGTTATGTTAGTGACTATTCTGCGCGCAGCAGCGTTGCAGGGTAACCAGAAGAAAAGCAGCAGGAAATACACACAACATCATAATCAGCACAGGTTATATCCTGTGCATTTTCCATACGAAGGAGTTGGAACATGCAACTACGCAAAGTGGCATTATCTCTTCTGCTGATCGGCGCAGCAGCGGGAGCGGCCCAGGCGGAAGATCTCAGCGGCACCCTGAAGAAGATCAATGACAATGGTGTCATTGTGGTCGGGCATCGCGAATCATCAGTTCCCTTTTCTTACTATGACAACCAGCAAAAAGTCGTCGGCTACTCACAGGCCTATTCCGCAGCCATTGTGGACGCCATTAAAGCGAAGCTGAACAAGCCTGATCTGCAGATCAAAATGATCCCAATCACCTCACAAAACCGTATTCCGCTGTTGCAAAATGGCACCTACGATTTTGAGTGTGGCTCCACCACCAACAACCTGGAGCGCCAGAAACAAGCGGCATTCTCGGACACCATTTTCGTTATTGGTACCCGTCTGCTGGTGAAAAAAGGCGGCCCGATTAAAGATTTCACCGATCTGAAAGGCAAAACTGTGGTGGTGACCTCTGGTACCACTTCTGAAGTGCTGCTGCACAAGCTGAACGACGAGAAGAAGATGGAAATGCGCATTATCAGCGCGAAGGATCATGGTGACTCGTTCCGTACGCTGGAAACCGGTCGTGCCGTGGCCTTTATGATGGATGATGCCCTGCTGGCCGGTGAACGTGCTAAAGCGAAAAAGCCAGACAACTGGGAGATCTTAGGGACGCCGCAGTCGAAAGAAGCCTACGGCTGCATGCTGCGTAAAGACGATCCGCAGTTTAAAACTTTAGTGGATGAAACCATCGCTAAAGCCCAGACCTCAGGTCAGGCTGAAAAATGGTTTGATACCTGGTTCAAACAGCCGATCCCACCGAAAAACCTGAACATGAACTTTGAACTGTCAGATGACATGAAAGCGCTGTTCAAAACGCCAAATGATAAAGCACTGAACTAACAACAAAATACCCAATGGATTTCAGATTGCATTGAGGCGGCAAGAGAATGAATCCCGATGAGCTTACTCAGATAAGTGATTCGGGTGAGTGAACGTAGCCAACAAAAATGCAGCCTGAAAGACGACGGGTATAACAAGGGCGGCCTGGCTGCCCTCTCGATTGCTGAAACCGCGGCGCGGACAGACAGACTGAACCGGGTCGTTCCCCTGGTCCAGGAGAGAAAACGCCGTTCATCAATCTTCAGGGTAGCTTAGCTACCCTTTTTTACCGGAGCTCGTTATGGGTATCGATTGGAACTGGGGCATTTTCCTCGAACAGGCCCCGTTCGGTAACACGACCTACCTCGGCTGGCTGTGGTCCGGTTTTCAGGTGACAATTGCCGTCTCCTGCTGTGCCTGGATTATCGCTTTCTGCGTGGGTTCATTCTTCGGCATTCTGCGCACCGTGCCTAATCGACTGCTGTCGACCATTGGCACCTGCTATGTCGAACTGTTTCGCAACATTCCGCTGATTGTGCAATTCTTCTTCTGGTATCTGGTGGCACCAGAACTGGTGGGTGAAAACCTCGGCATGTGGTTTAAGGCTGAGCTGGACCCCAATATTCAGTTCTTCGTCTCATCGATGATCTGTCTTGGTCTGTTTACCGCCGCCCGCGTCTGCGAGCAGGTGCGTGCCGCCATTCAGTCACTGCCACGTGGTCAAAAGAATGCCGGTCTGGCGATGGGCTTAACGCTGCCGCAGACCTACCGCTATGTTCTGCTGCCGAACGCCTATCGGGTGATCGTGCCGCCGATGACTTCAGAAATGCTCAACCTGGTCAAGAACTCCGCCATCGCGTCAACCATCGGTCTGGTTGATATGGCGGCGCAGGCGGGCAAACTGCTCGACTATTCTGCTCACGCCTACGAATCGTTTACCGCCATTACGCTGGCCTATATCGCCATCAACCTGGTGATCATGTTTTTAATGAGCCTGGTTGAACGCAAAGTGCGTCTGCCTGGCAATGGGGGAGGCAAGTAATGTACGAGTTTGACTGGAGTTCAATTACCCCCAGCCTGCCCTATCTGCTTAACGGCCTGGTAATCACCTTCAAGATCACCATCACCGCCGTGGTATTCGGTATTCTCTGGGGTACGCTGCTGGCGGTAATGCGTCTGTCGTCCATCAAGCCGGTCAGCTGGTTCGCCAGACTGTACGTCAACCTGTTCCGCTCGGTGCCGCTGGTCATGGTGCTGCTGTGGTTCTATCTGGTGGTGCCGAGTTTCCTGCAACAGGTACTGGGACTGTCGCCGAAAACGGATATCCGCCTGATTTCCGCGATGGTCGCCTTCTCACTTTTTGAAGCTGCCTATTACTCGGAAATTATCCGCGCCGGGATTATCAGTATCTCACGCGGTCAGGGCAATGCCGCGCTGGCGCTGGGCATGACGCAGTGGCAATCGATGAAACTTATCATCCTGCCGCAGGCGTTTCGCGCCATGGTGCCGCTGCTGCTGACTCAGGGTATCGTGCTGTTTCAGGATACCTCGCTGGTCTATGTGTTAAGCCTGGCGGACTTCTTCCGTACGGCGTCCACCATTGGTGAGCGCGACGGCACTCAGGTTGAAATGATTCTGTTTGCCGGTCTGGTCTACTTCGTTATCAGCCTGAGCGCGTCACTGCTGGTCAGTTATCTAAAAAGAAAAAGGACGGTTTAAATGATTAGCCTGAAAAATGTTTCTAAGTGGTATGGTCACTTTCAGGTGCTGACCGACTGCTCTACCGAAGTTAAAAAAGGTGAAGTGGTGGTGGTATGCGGACCGTCCGGATCCGGTAAATCGACCCTGATTAAGACAGTGAATGGCCTTGAGCCGATTCAGCAAGGCGTGATCGCGGTGAACGGCACCGAAGTGAACAACAAGAAAACCAATCTCGCCAGGCTGCGTAGTCAGGTCGGGATGGTATTCCAGCACTTCGAACTGTTTCCGCACCTCAGCATCATCAACAACCTGGTGCTGGCGCAGGTGAAAGTGCTGAAACGCGATAAAGCGGCGGCGCGTGATAAGGGGCTGAAACTGCTCAATCGGGTGGGGTTATCGGCGCACGCCGAGAAGTTTCCGGGTCAGCTCTCAGGCGGCCAGCAGCAGCGTGTGGCGATTGCCCGCGCGCTTTGTATGGACCCGATTGCGATGCTGTTTGACGAGCCCACCTCCGCGCTTGATCCCGAGATGATTAACGAAGTGCTGGATGTGATGGTTGAACTGGCGCAGGAAGGGATGACGATGATGGTGGTGACACATGAGATGGGCTTTGCCCGGAAAGTGGCCAATCGCGTGATCTTCATGGATGAGGGTAAAATTATCGAAGACACCAATAAAGATGACTTCTTTAATAACCCGCAGTCTGACCGCGCCAAAGATTTCCTCGCGAAAATTTTGCACTGAATCTTTTGCACGAAAGAAAGGCGGGCCAGGTGCCCGCCATTTTTTCAGGGTTCGAATGGCTGACGCTGAAACTGATCGTGACCGCACTCCGGACAGCGGGACAGGGTTTCAGGCGTGTAGATTGCGCGGGTGAACTGGCACTTTTCACACACCAGATTGCCCAGCCCCACCACTTCTCCGCTCTGATAAACGCCATGGTGATGCAGATCCTGAAACACTTCACGCCACTCAAGCTGGCTTTTATCGGTGATATCCGCCAGCTCTTTCCAGACGCTTTCGCGAATAATCCGCATAAACAGTGAATCGGCCAGCGGTTCTTCTACATCGGTATAGCTGCGTGCAAACTCTTCTAAATCGCGGCGCACCGAGTTGAGTGCCTGATCGACCTCATCGGTGGTCAGATCCGGACGCGCCATCAGCTGGCTGCGCCGTTCGCTAATCAGACTATCAATATTCCGATCGCCCTGACGAAGACGTTCGGTCAGCACCGCTAACGACTCGCGATATTCCTGAGCCACTTTATTCATTTTGTTCTCCTTTATGTAGATCATCGCTGCAGTAAGTTTAGTCGCTTTGCGCTGTTTGCCGTGTCGTCTGTACAGGGAATTACAAAAGGGTGAAGGCATTGACGCTTTCCGCAGAAATCGCGCCAGCAAAAGTGGGAAGTGTTGTTGATGCGCGGCCTTATGGGTATGCTATGCGGATCTTAACATCAGCAAAGTGTTATTCATTAAGGACCACAGGCAGCCATGCAAGAGCAATACCGCCCGGAAGAGATTGAATCCCGCGTGCAGCAGCACTGGGATGAAAACGAAACGTTTAAAGTGACTGAGCAGGAAGGCAAAGAAAAATACTATTGCCTATCCATGTTGCCCTATCCTTCTGGTCGCCTGCATATGGGCCACGTTCGTAACTACACCATCGGCGACGTAATCGCGCGTTATCAGCGTATGCTCGGCAAAAACGTGCTACAGCCGATTGGCTGGGATGCTTTCGGTCTGCCTGCAGAAGGCGCTGCAGTAAAAAACAATACTGCACCCGCTCCCTGGACCTACGACAACATCGCCTACATGAAAAACCAGCTTAAACTGCTGGGTTTTGGTTATGACTGGAGCCGTGAACTGGCGACCTGTCAGCCGGAATATTATCGCTGGGAACAGTGGTTTTTCACTAAGCTGTATGAAAAAGGCCTGGTGTATAAAAAAACCTCTGCGGTGAACTGGTGCCCGAATGACCAGACCGTGCTGGCTAACGAGCAGGTAATTGATGGCTGCTGCTGGCGCTGTGATACCAAAGTTGAACGTAAAGAGATCCCGCAGTGGTTTATTAAAATCACCGATTACGCAGAAGAACTGCTGAACGATCTTGATACGCTGGAAGAGTGGCCTGAGCAGGTCAAGACCATGCAGCGTAACTGGATTGGCCGCTCTGAAGGGGTAGAGATCACCTTTGACGTGGCGAACAGCGAAGAGAAAGTCACCGTCTACACCACCCGTCCGGATACCTTTATCGGCGCGACCTATGTCGCCGTGGCGGCCGGTCACCCGCTGGCTACCCAGGCTTCGGTGAATAATCCGGTGCTGGCTGACTTTATCGCCGAATGCCGCAACACCAAAGTGGCTGAAGCGGAAATGGCGACCATGGAGAAGAAAGGCATGGCCACTGGCCTGTCTGCTATCCATCCGCTGACCGGCGAGCCCATCCCGGTCTGGGTGGCTAACTTTGTGCTGATGGAATATGGCACCGGCGCGGTAATGGCGGTTCCGGCCCACGATCAACGCGACTGGGAATTTGCCACCAAATACGATCTGCCGATTAAGCCCGTCGTCCTGAACCTTGACGGCAGTGTACCAGACGTCAGCACCGCAGCGATGACCGATAAAGGTGCGCTGTTTAACTCAGGCGAATTTAACGGTCTGGATCATGCCGCCGGCTTCAACGCCATTGCCGAAGCGCTGGCCGCAAAAGGCGTGGGCGTGCGTAAAGTGAACTACCGCCTGCGCGACTGGGGTGTCTCACGTCAGCGTTACTGGGGTGCGCCAATCCCGATGGTCACGCTGGAAGATGGAACGGTCATGCCTGCGCCAGAAGACCAGCTGCCGGTGATCCTGCCAGAAGATGTGGTGATGGACGGCATTACCAGCCCGATTAAAGCCGATCCGGAGTGGGCAAAAACCACGGTGAACGGTCAGCCAGCGCTGCGTGAAACCGACACCTTCGATACCTTTATGGAATCGTCCTGGTACTACGCGCGTTACACCTGCGCGGACTACAAGGATGGCATGCTGGACCCGGCGGCGGCGAACTACTGGCTGCCGGTCGATCAGTATGTGGGGGGAATTGAACACGCCATCATGCACCTGATGTATTTCCGCTTCTTCCACAAACTGCTGCGTGACGCTGGCCTGGTTAACTCCAATGAACCGGCTAAGCGCCTGCTGTGTCAGGGTATGGTACTGGCCGATGCCTTCTATTACCTGGGTGCCAACGGCGAGCGTAACTGGGTTTCTCCGGTCGACGTTAATGTGGAACGCGATGAGAAAGGCCGCATCATCAAGGCGGTTGATACTCAGGGCCGCGACGTGATCTACGCGGGCATGAGCAAGATGTCGAAGTCGAAGAACAACGGCATTGATCCTCAGCTGATGGTCGAGCGTTACGGCGCCGATACCGTGCGTCTGTTTATGATGTTTGCTTCTCCGGCTGATATGACGCTGGAGTGGCAGGAATCAGGTGTAGAAGGGGCTAACCGCTTCCTGAAACGCGTCTGGAAGCTGGTGTTCGACCATACTCAGAAAGGCACTACCGTGGCGCTCGACGTCGCCAGCCTCAATGATGAGCAGAAATCACTGCGTCGCGATCTGCACAAAACCATCGCCAAAGTGGCAGATGACATTGGCCGTCGTCAGACGTTCAACACCGCCATTGCCGCCATTATGGAGCTGATGAACAAACTGGCACGCGCGCCTCAGGAGAGCGAGCAGGATCGTGCGCTGATGCAGGAAGCGCTGCTGGCAATCGTCCGTCTGCTCTATCCGTTCACGCCGCATGCCAGCTATGTGCTGTGGCAGACGCTGGGTGGCGAAGGCACGATTGATGAAGCCTCATGGCCGGTTGCTGATGAAGCCGCAATGGTGGAAGATTCACTGCTGGTGGTGGTGCAGGTTAACGGTAAAGTGCGCGGTAAAATTACTGTGCCAGCCGATGCCACACAGGAACAGGTTCAGGCACGCGCTGCCCAGGAGCATCTGGTGGCGAAATACCTGGACGGCGTGACGATTCGTAAAGTCATTTATGTACCGGGCAAACTGCTTAACCTGGTCGTGGGTTAAGTTCAGGAGGAACTGTGCGACATCCGATTATCAGGTTGTTTGTCATGCTGGCGGTGGTGATCACCGCCGGCTGTGGTTTTCATCCACGCGGCACCACCCAGGTGCCGAGTGAACTGAAAACCCTGATTGTTGCTACCGGCGATCCTTACGGGCCACTGGCGCGTACCGTTCGTCAGCAGCTGCGTGTCAACAATGTGCGCATTGTTGAGGACAGCAAGCAGAACCGCACCGATATCCCGACGCTGCGTCTGGGTAGCGAAGTGCAGGGCCGCGATACCGCGTCGGTCTTTATCACTGGTACCGCCGCCGAGTATCAGCTGGTGATGACCATTACCGCGCAGGTGCTGTTGCCGGGCAAAGGTATCTATCCGATCAGTACCACGGTCTATCGTTCGTTCTTCGATAACCCGAATGCGGCGCTGGCGAAAGATGCTGAGCAGGACATGATTACGCAGGAGATGCGTCAGCGTGCTGCCGAGCAGCTGGTACGTAAGCTGCTGACGGTTCATGCGGCCCAGCTCAACGGTAAAGATACCCTGCGCCAGACGACAATTCCGGTGCCGGGTCAGGACTCAGAGGAAGCCCCTTCTTCCTCTGCCACCAGTCTGCAATGATCAGGATTTATCCTGAGCAACTCAGCGCGCAGCTCCGTGAGGGGCTGCGCGCCTGTTATTTATTAGCCGGTAACGAACCCTTGCTGTTGCAGGAGAGCGCAGACGCGATCCGGGCAGCCGCCACCACGCAGGGCTTCGAAGAACACTTCAGCGTCAGCCTTGATGCCCAGACCGACTGGGAGAGCCTGTTCGTCAGCTGTCAGTCGCTGAGTCTGTTTGCCCAGCGGCAGACGCTCACGCTGCAATTCCCCGACAATGGACCGAATGCGGCGATGGCTGAGCAGCTGGTTAAGCTGTCACAACTGCTGCATGCCGATATTCTGCTGATATGCCGGATGCCGAAGCTGACCAAAGCGCAGGAAAACGGCGCCTGGTTTAAAGCCCTTTCCGCTTCCGCCGTGTTAGTCCCCTGTCAGACACCGGAACAGGCACAACTGCCGCGCTGGGTAGTTAACCGCGCCAAAGCGCTGAAGCTGGCGGTGGATGACGCGGCGGTTCAGCTGCTGTGTTACTGCTATGAGGGCAATCTGCTGGCGCTGGCTCAGGCGCTGGAGCGGCTGTCGCTACAATGGCCGGACGGCAAACTGACGCTGCCACGGGTTGAGGAAGCGGTCAGCGATGCGGCGCACTTTACCCCTTTCCACTGGGTGGATGCCGTGCTGGCGGGTAAAAGTCGCCGCGCGTTGCACATCCTGCACCAGCTGGAGCGGGAAGAGAGCGAAGTGGTGATCCTGCTGCGTACCCTGCAGCGCGATTTACTGACGCTGCTGCATCTGCAACGCCATCAGTCACAGCAGCCGCTGCGTACGCTAATGGATCAACAGCGCATCTGGCAGAATCGCCGTACCCTGTTCACGGAGGCGCTGCAACGGCTGGATGCGGTGCGTCTGCAACGCGCTATCCATCTGCTGAGTCAGATAGAGATCACCTTAAAGCAGGATTACGGTCAGCCGGTCTGGCCGCAGCTGCAAACCCTGACGCTGCTGCTCAGCAGTCGCGCGTTTCCCGCGAGCTTCGCCCATGTCTGAGTTACACGCGCTGTTTGGTGGCACCTTCGATCCGATTCATTTCGGCCACCTGCGTCCGGTTGAAGCACTGGCGCAGCAGACCGGGCTGCAAAAAGTCACGCTGTTGCCCAACAACGTCCCGCCGCATCGTCCGCAGCCGGAAGCCAGCGCGGATCAGCGAGTGGATATGCTGCGTTGCGCCATTGCCGACTTGCCGCTGTTTGACATTGATACCCGCGAACTGAAGCGCGATACGCCTTCCTGGACCGTGGCCACGCTGGAAAGCCTGCGTGCCGAGCGTGGCGCTCAGCAGCCGCTGGGCTTTATCATCGGTCAGGATTCGCTGCTCAGCTTATCAAAGTGGCATCGCTGGCAGGATCTGCTGTCGCTCTGCCACCTGCTGGTGTGCCAGCGGCCAGGCTACCCGACGCAGATGGCGTCGCCAGAGATGCAGCGCTGGCTCGATCAGCATGTGACGCACGACGTACAACGGCTCCATCTTCAGCCCGCTGGCCATATCTGGCTGGCAGAAACGCCGCTGGTTGACATTTCCGCCACGGAGATCCGTCGCCGTCGCCATCATCATCAATCCTGCGACGACCTGCTGCCCGCTGCGGTTATCGATTATATCGACCGCGCAGGCTTATATCGCGACTAATCCGGGCATGCTATACTGCGCCGCTTAATTTTTTGGCTGCATAATCCGGGCTTACAGCCGGCTCGTCACCACCAGTTTTAGAGGGGAACCTTTTGCAAGGTAAAGCACTCCAAGAGTTCGTTATTGATAAGATTGATGATCTCAAAGGCCAGGACATTGTCACCATCGACGTTCAGGGCAAATCCAGCATCACCGATTTCATGATCATCTGCACCGGCACCTCCACGCGTCACGTCACCTCGATCGCTGAGCACGTTGAGCAGGAGTCGCGTTTAGCAGGCCTGATGCCATTAGGCATTGAAGGCAAAAGCGCAGCAGATTGGGTTGTGGTTGATCTCGGTGATGTCATCGTGCATGTGATGCAGGAAGAGAGTCGCCAGCTGTATGAGCTGGAAAAACTCTGGGGCTAACCGGTGAAACTGCAACTTGTTGCCGTCGGCACCAAAATGCCTGACTGGGTGCAGACCGGTTTTATGGAGTATCTGCGCCGCTTCCCGAAAGATATGCCGCTGGAGCTGACCGAAGTGACCGCGGGTAAACGCGGCAAAAATGCTGATATTAAGCGCATCCTTGAAAAAGAGGGTGAAGCGATGTTAGCGGCGGTCGGCAAAGGCAATCGCATCGTGACGCTGGATATTCCCGGACATCCGTGGGAGACCCCGCAGCTGGCACAGCAGCTCGAACGCTGGAAGCTGGATGGTCGCGATGTCAGCCTGTTGATTGGCGGTCCTGAAGGTCTGGCCCCGGCGTGCAAAGCGGCGGCCGAACAGAGCTGGTCACTGTCAGCATTGACGCTGCCCCATCCGCTGGTGCGCGTGCTGGTGGCCGAAAGCCTGTATCGTGCATGGAGCATAACGACAAATCATCCTTATCATCGTGAATGACCGATCAGCCCACATCAGACATGACAAGTAGCGGATGAAATTACAAAGCAACGCCTTTCGCGATTACAGTGCCGAACAGAAACTCTTTGTCCGCCGGGCGTTTATCGCTTTCGTCGGGATCTTACTGCTCTCCTCCGTGCTGGTGGTTAACCTTTACCACCTGCAAATTTTACGCTTCGACGATTACAGCACCCGTTCAAACGAAAACCGCATCAAGCTGGTGCCGGTCGCGCCCAGCCGCGGCATTATCTATGACCGTACCGGCACGCCGCTGGCGCTGAACCGCACCATTTATCAGGCCGAACTGGTCCCGGAAAAAGTCGATAATCTGCAGCAGACGCTGGATAAACTGCGCCCGATTCTCGAACTCACCGACGACGACCTCGAAAACTTTCAAAAAGAGCGTAAACGCTCGCGTCGTTTTACCTCTATCCCGGTGAAGACCGGCCTGAATGAAGTGCAGGTTGCGCGCTTTGCCGTCAATCAGTACCGCTTTCCCGGCGTTGAAGTCAAAGGCTATCAGCGCCGCTACTACCCGTTTGGTCAGACCCTGACGCACGTGGTCGGTTATGTATCAAAAATTAACGATCGTGACGTTGCCCGCCTCGATAAAGAGGGCAAATGGCCAAACTACGCGGCCACGCACGACATCGGTAAGCTGGGCATTGAAGCCTATTACGAAGATCTGCTGCATGGCAAAACCGGTTTTGAAGAGGTTGAGGTCAACAACCGTGGCCGGGTGATCCGTCAGCTGCACGAAGAGTCGCCGCAGGCGGGCCGCGATATCTACCTGACCATCGACCTGAAGCTGCAGCAGTATATCGAAACGCTGCTGACCGGCAGTCGCGCCGCAGTGGTGGTCAGCGATCCGCGTACCGGCGAGATTCTTGCCATGGTTTCTACCCCCAGCTACGACCCGAATCTGTTTGTCGACGGCATCTCCAGCAAGGATTATCGCGGCCTGCTCAGCGATGAAAACCGGCCACTGTATAACCGTGCCATTCAGGCTGCTTATCCCCCCGCCTCAACGGTAAAACCTTATGTCGCGGTCTCTGCACTGAGTGCTGGGGTGATTAACCGCAATACCAGCCTGTTCGATCCGGGCTGGTGGCAACTGCCCGGCTCTGAGAAGCGTTTTCGCGACTGGAAAAAATGGGGCCACGGTCGTCTGAACGTGACCAAAGCGCTGGAAGAGTCCGCCGATACCTTTTTCTATCAGGTCGCCTATGACATGGGCATCGATCGGCTATCGGAATGGATGAATAAGTTTGGTTACGGCAGCCGTACCGGCATCGATTTGCCGCAGGAGAGCGCCGGTAACATGCCAACCCGCGACTGGAAACTCAGGCGCTTTAAAAAACCGTGGTATCAGGGTGACACCATCCCGGTGGGGATCGGCCAGGGTTACTGGACGGCGACGCCGCTGCAGATGAACAAAGCGATGATGATTCTGATTAACGATGGCGAGATCAGGGTGCCGCACATGTTGCGCGCGACCCGCGAAGGACGCACCCTGGTGCCCTATCGCCAGCCACCTTCCACGCCGATTGGCGACATCCATTCCGGCTACTGGGAAATTGCCAAAGATGGTATGTATGGCGTGGCCAATCGCCCTAACGGCACTGCCCACAAGAGCTTTGCTGATGCACCCTATAAAATCGCCGCCAAATCAGGAACGGCGCAGGTGTTTGGCCTGAAAGAGAATGAAACCTATAACGCGCATAAAATTGCCGAACGATTACGCGACCATAAGCTGATGACCGCGTTTGCTCCCTATGACAAACCTCGGGTCGCAGTGACCATTATCCTGGAAAACGGCGGTGCCGGACCGGCTGTCGGCACCGTTATGCGACAGATTCTGGATCACATCATGTTAGGTGATAACAATACAGTCCTGCCGGACGCCGCCCCCACGCCGCCTGGCTATGAAGGTGAATAAACATGTCGATGAACGATAGTCCGCAGAAACGCTCGATCTGGACGCGCATCCATATTGATCCGCTGTTTATGCTGGTGATTCTCGGCCTGCTGATTTACAGCGCGTGGTGATCTGGAGCGCCAGTGGTCAGGACCCGGGCATGATGGAACGTAAAATCGGCCAGATCGCGATGGGGCTGGTGATCATGATTGTGCTGGCGCAGGTGCCGCCGCGCGTCTACGAAGGCTGGGCGCCCTACCTCTACATCATCTGCGTCATTCTGCTGATTGCGGTGGATGCGTTTGGGCAGATCAGTAAAGGGGCACAGCGCTGGCTCGACCTCGGTATCGTCCGTTTTCAGCCATCGGAGATCGCGAAGATTGCCGTGCCGCTGATGGTGGCGCGCTTTATTAACCGTGACGTCTGCCCACCCACCCTGAAGAATACCGGTATCGCGCTGATCCTGATTTTTGTGCCTACTCTGCTGGTAGCGGCGCAGCCCGATCTCGGTACTTCGATCCTGATTGCCGCTTCGGGACTGTTTGTGCTGTTCCTGTCTGGTATGAGCTGGAAACTGATTGGCGTCGCGGTGCTGCTGGTGGCGGCATTTATCCCGATTCTGTGGTTCTTCCTGATGCACGACTATCAACGTGACCGCGTGATGATGCTGCTCGACCCGGAAAGCGATCCGCTGGGTGCCGGTTACCACATTATTCAGTCAAAAATTGCGATTGGTTCCGGCGGGCTGCGTGGCAAAGGCTGGCTGCAGGGCACCCAGTCACAGCTGGAGTTTTTGCCGGAGCGTCACACTGACTTTATTTTCGCCGTGCTGGCCGAAGAGTTAGGGCTGGTTGGCGTGCTGGTCCTGCTGGCGCTTTACCTGCTGCTGATCATGCGCGGTTTGATTGTGGCAGCCCGGGCGCAAACCACTTTTGGTCGGGTAATGGCTGGCGGTTTAATGCTGATTTTATTCGTTTATGTTTTCGTTAACATTGGCATGGTTAGTGGTATCTTACCGGTAGTTGGCGTGCCGTTGCCGCTGGTCAGTTATGGCGGCTCCGCGCTTATCGTGCTCATGGCGGGATTTGGCATTGTGATGTCGATCCATACTCACCGAAAAATGTTATCTAAAAGTGTTTAAGAGGCAGCAGATGCGTAAGGAATGGCTTGGCGTTGCACTGGCATCACTGGTTCTGGCAGCCTGTACCACGCCGGAACCCCAAAATACCGCGCCGCCACAACCGGCTTATAATGGCCCGGTGGTGGAAATTCCAGGCGTTGAGCCACGCTATGAGCCGATTAATCCTGGCACCAGCCAGGATTACAGCGTCAACGGCAAAAACTACCGCATCATCAAAGATCCGTCGAATTACAGTGAAGTTGGCCTCGCCACCTGGTACGGCGAAGAAGCGCAGGGCAATCGCACCGCCACCGGCGAAGCCTATGATCCGGATGCACTCACCGCCGCGCACCCTACGCTGCCGTTGCCGAGCTATGTGCGCGTCACCAACATCGCTAATGGTCGCCAGATTGTGGTGCGGGTCAATGATCGCGGCCCTTATACGCCAGGCCGTATCATCGATCTGTCGCGCGCCGCAGGCGATCGCCTCAATATCTCCAACAATTCACGGGTCCGCGTTGATTACATCAAGGTCGCGCCGGATGGTTCGCTCTCCGGCCCCGGCACCATCGGAACGGTGGTCGCGAAACAGAGCTATTCTCTGCCGGCCCGTCCTGATCTCAGCGGGGGTGCCGTGATGAACGGCGGCAGCGCCGCCGTCCCCCCGCCCAGCCCCGCAAAATGTTGAGGCGATCAGCAACAGCACGTTGCAGAGCAGTGACAATATGGGCGCACCGGTACAGAGCAGTGGTTTCCTCGGCGCACCTCAGCCGTTAGCCACCGGCGTGCTGGAAGGCAATGAACCGGTGGCCGCGCCAGCGGTCACGGCAGCACCGGCAACAGCAGCGGCCAGCGCCGCACCCGCCGCCAGTACAGCTGCCGGTGGCTATGTGGTGCAGGTCGGCGCACTGAACGATCCGGCGCGGGCACAGCAACTGATGAAAAGCCTGAGCCAGCGTTATGGCGTACCCGGCACGGTGGAGACCGCCGGAAATGTCTATCGCGTCCAGCTCGGCGGTTATCCGACCCGTGCAGAAGCGGCCGCGTTGCAACAGCGCCTGAGCAGTGATGGCCAGACGGCCTCATTTATTACCAACACGCGTCGCTGACAGAACGGTTTACCGTTACGTCTGCTAACAACCCAATCATCATGCCCGATGCGGTCCAGACAGCCATTGGGTATGATGAATGACTTACTTAACCTCAAAACCATGGATGTTGTAGTCCTACACATGAACACGCTGAAATCATCTCGTTTGCTGAAACGCCTGACAGTGGGATCACTGATCGCCTTCTCCCTCAGCCATGCCGCTATTGCTGATGACGTCAATCTTAAGACCATGATTCCGGGCGTACCGGATATTGATGCCGAAGCGTATGTCCTTATCGACTACAACTCGGGCAAAGTGCTGGCGGAGAAGAATGCCGATGCCCGTCGCGATCCGGCCAGTCTGACCAAAATGATGACCAGCTATGTGATTGGCCAGGCGGTCAAAGCAGGCAAAATCCATCAGGACGATCTGGTCACCGTGGGTCCGGATGCCTGGGCCACCGGTAACCCGGTGTTCAAAGGTTCATCGCTGATGTTCCTCAAGCCAGGCGATCGGGTTCCGGTTTCGCAGCTGACGCGTGGAATTGTACTGCAGTCGGGTAACGACGCCTGTGTCGCTATGGCAGATTATGTCGCCGGCAGTCAGGATGCGTTCGTGAATCTGATGAACAACTACGTCAAAGCGATTGGCCTGCAGAATACCCATTTCCAGACGGTACACGGTCTGGATGCCGAAGGTCAGTACAGCTCGGCGCGCGATATGGCGCTGATTGGTCAGGCTCTGATCCGCGACGTGCCGGAAGAGTACGCTGTCTATAAAGAGAAAGAGTTCACCTTCAACAATATCCGCCAGATGAACCGTAACGGCTTGCTGTGGGATACCAACCTGAACGTGGATGGCATTAAAACCGGTCACACCAATGCGGCCGGTTACAACCTGGTGGCTTCGGCTACCGAAGGCCAGATGCGTCTGATCTCTGCAGTCATGGGCGGTCACACTTACAAAGGCCGCGAAACCGAAAGCAAAAAACTGCTGACCTGGGGCTTCCGTTTCTTTGAAACTGTCGCACCGCTGAAAGCGGGCAAAGAGTTTGCCTCTGAGCCGGTGTGGTTTGGCGACAACGATCGCGTCCAGCTCGGCGTTGAGAAAGATGCCTACCTGACGATTCCGCGCGGCCGGATGAAAGATCTGAAAGCCAGCTATGTGCTGAATAACACCGAACTGCACGCGCCGCTGAAGAAAAATCAGGTCGTCGGCAGCATTAACTTCCAGCTGGATGGCAAAACCATCGAACAGCGTCCGCTGGTGGTGTTAAATGAGATTCAGGAAGGCGGGTTCTTCAGCCGCATCGTGGACTACATCAAACTGATGTTCCATCACTGGTTCGGCTAAGCGTGGCGGGTGGTTGAAAAGTCACCCCATCGCCCCCAATACAGGTTATTATGATGCTCCCGCTCAGGCGGGAGTCTTTTTTTATGCACCGGAGTCAATATGAAAACCAAACTGAATGAACTGCTCGAATTTCCTACCCCGTTTACCTACAAAGTAATGGGTCTGGCGCAACCGGAGCTGGTTGATCAAGTGGTTGAAGTGGTGCAGCGCCATGCGCCCGGCGATTACAGTCCTGAAGTCAAGCCGAGCAGCAAGGGCAACTATCACTCCGTAAACATCACCATTACCGCTACCCATATCGAGCAGGTAGAACGCCTGTACGAAGAGCTGGGCCAGATCGAAATCGTACGCATGGTGCTCTGATTTGCCGGGTCGGCGAAGCGTCTTTACCCGACGGTTCGCCGACGTTATTCTCAGCTTATTCTTTTAAAGCGGGCCATCGTTTTGTCAGTTGAAACCCTTCTCGTCCGCCGGTCAGGTTTACGCGACTGGCAATCCGTCTCAGACGCCATGCATCACTATACTGACCAGCGCGACAGCCTGAGTCGCGATGAGATCTGGCTGGTGGAACATCCTCCGGTATTTACCCAGGGTCAGGCAGGAAAAGCGGAGCATCTGCTGATGCCCGGTGACATTCCGGTGGTGCAGAGCGATCGTGGCGGCCAGGTCACCTATCATGGACCGGGCCAGCAGGTGATGTACGTGCTGATTGATATCAAGCGTCGCAAGCTAGGCGTACGCCAGCTGGTGACCGCGCTGGAAGAGACGGTCATTGACACCCTGGCCGGATTTGGCGTCAGCGCCCGCGCGCGCCCCGACGCGCCAGGCGTCTATGTCGGTGAGCAAAAAATCTGTTCGCTCGGGTTGCGGATCCGCAAAGGCTGCTCGTTTCACGGTCTGGCGCTGAATGTCGCCATGGACCTGGCACCCTTTTCGCGAATCAATCCTTGTGGCTATGCGGGCATGAGCATGACTCAGCTGCAGCAGTTTCAGCCGGATGTGCGACTGGATCAGGTACAGGCCCCGCTGATTAGCGCATTTGCCCGTCTGACCGGTTATGAAAATGTTGAATGGTCAGCTGAAGATTTGCCGCTCCAGCCTTAACGCTGAATGCGAATTTACAAATATGTAACTTATCCGCGCTGACGGTGGCTGCTTCCGGGGCGATGAGATGATATAATTTTTGCACTTTTTTCAAATAAAGTTGAAAGCACCCTTCTCGGGTTGAGTGAGAACGCTTTCAAATCGCAATCCGACCGGAACCTGCTGATTTATGAGTAAACCAATTCAGATGGAACGCGGCGTCAAATATCGTGACGCAGACAAAATGGCGCTGATCCCGGTGAAAACCGTGGCCGTTGAACGGCAAGAGATGTTGCGTAAGCCGGAATGGATGAAAATCAAGCTGCCTGCTGACTCCAGTCGTATTCAGGGCATTAAAGCCGCGATGCGAAAAAATGGGCTGCACTCGGTCTGTGAAGAGGCCTCCTGCCCTAACCTTGCCGAATGCTTCAACCACGGCACCGCCACCTTCATGATCCTTGGCGCGATCTGTACCCGCCGTTGCCCATTCTGCGACGTGGCGCATGGCCGCCCTAACGCACCCGATGCGAATGAGCCGGGCAAACTGGCGCAGACTATCGCTGATATGGGTCTGCGTTACGTGGTGATCACCTCGGTTGACCGTGACGATCTGCGGGATGGTGGTGCTCAGCACTTTGCCGACTGCATCAGTGCGATTCGTGAAAAGAATCCGACAATCAAAATTGAAACCCTGGTTCCTGACTTCCGTGGCCGGATGGATCGCGCTCTGGAAATTCTGACCGCTACGCCACCGGATGTGTTTAACCACAATCTGGAAAACGTGCCGCGCGTCTACCGTCAGGTTCGTCCGGGCGCCAACTATGAATGGTCACTGAAACTGCTGGAACGCTTTAAAGAAGCCCATCCTGACATTCCGACCAAATCTGGTCTGATGGTGGGTCTGGGTGAGACCAATGCGGAAATCGTCGAAGTGATGCGCGATCTGCGTCGTCACGGCGTCACCATGCTGACGCTCGGCCAGTATCTGCAGCCCAGCCGTCATCACCTGCCGGTTCAGCGCTACGTCAGCCCGGCGGAATTTGATGAGATGAAAGAAGAAGCGATGGCGATGGGCTTTACCCATGCAGCATGCGGCCCGTTTGTCCGCTCTTCTTATCACGCGGATATGCAGGCGAAAGGGCTGGAAGTTAAATAAGCTCGCGATGCTGATCGGCAAAGATAAAAAAACCAGACTGGCAACAGTCTGGTTTTTTAATATCTATCCGACATAAAAAGTAACAGTTATTTTCAGCCAATAACCGATTAATCTTTATGGACGACGCGATCGGCCGGTACATCTTCAGCCGTGGTCCGGGTTGCGCTGGTGTCTTCATCTTTCATGGCTTTTTTGAAGCCCTTAATTGCGGAGCCCAGATCGCCGCCCAGAGAACGTAACTTATTGGTACCAAAAAGCAGTACGATAAGCGCACCGATGATCAGCAGCTTGGCAATACTGATACCTTCCATATTTAACCTTTCAACTTCAGCGAATAACGGTGACCGTTATTTACGCGCAGTTTGCCTGACGCGACAACTGCAATCTGTAACAGAGTAAGATCGCGCTGGCGTCAGCATCAGATAAAACGGCTGAGAAAAGCCTGAGTACGGGGATGCTGAGGATTGGCAATCACCTCTGCTGGCGTGCCCTGCTCCACCACGACGCCACCATCCATAAACACTACCCGGTCAGCCGCCTCGCGTGCGAAGCTGATCTCATGGGTCACCACTATCATCGTCAGTCCCTGATCGGCCAGCGTACGCATCGTCGCCAGCACTTCCCCCACCAGTTCCGGGTCCAGCGCCGACGTCGGTTCATCAAACAACATCAGCTGCGGCTTAATGGCTAACGCGCGCGCAATCGCCACACGCTGCTGCTGACCGCCCGACAGATGGCGCGGCCAGGCATCCGCCTTGTCACTTAACCCCACCGTTGCCAGTAACGATCGGGCATGTGCCAGCGCCTGCTGACGCGGAAATTTATGGACACCGATGGGCGCTTCAATAATGTTTTGCAGCACCGTCATGTGCGGATAGAGGTTGAACTGCTGAAATACCATGCCAATCTTCTGCCGCTGATGGGCGATCTGACGCGGTGACAGACGGTGCAACAGATTGCGTTTCAGCACGTAGCCAATCTGCTCATCACCTACCCGAATCGAGCCCCCATTCATCTCTTCGAGATGGTTGATGCAGCGCAGAAAGGTCGATTTACCCGATCCCGATGGCCCCAGGATCACTACCACCTCACCGGGCCAGACATCGAGATCAATCCCCTTCAGCACCTGGTTGTCGCCATAACGTTTCTGCACGTTACGGGCGCAGACTAACGGCTCAGTCTGGCTCATAGCTCCTCCTTCTGTCGCGGTACGGTGTTCATCCGTGACGATGGGCGCTTCGCCACGCTGGCCACCCGGCGGGTACCCCGCGCGTAATAGCGCTCAATGGCGGATTGCCCGAGGTTAAGGATCGAAGTGATCAGCAGGTACCAGATGACCGCCACCATCAGCATCGGAATAATTTCAAAGGTCCGGTTGTAGATTGCCTGTACCGAGTAGAGCAGATCGCCCATCGCAATCACGCTTACCAGCGACGTCGCCTTGATCATACTGATCAGCTGGTTGCCGGTAGGCGGGATGATTGACCGCATCGCCTGAGGAATAATAATTCGCCGCAGCGCCCGCGCCCGGCTCATACCAAATGCCTGGGTGGTTTCTACCTGACCGTTATCCACCGACAGCAGTCCGGCGCGGATGATTTCAGCCATGTAAGCCGCTTCGTTCAGCGCCAAACCGGCGATAGCCGCCGTCAGCGGGGTGATCAGATCGTTGGTATTCCAGCTGGCCAGTGTGATGTCGGTCCACGGCAGCGTCAGCGACAGCGCAGGAAACAGCGTGGAAAGGTTGTACCAGAAGATCAGCTGCACCAGCAGCGGCGTCCCACGGAAAAACCAGATATAGAGTCCGGCGATGCCGCGCAATAGCCGGTTGTCGGACAGCCGCCAGACGCCTAACAGCAGCCCCAGCAGCGTACCCAGTACCATTGAGATCACCGTCAGTCCCAGCGTGACCTGTAACCCTTGCAGCACCGAGCCTTCGGTGAACCATTTCAGTACCACCTGCCATTCAAAATTGGGATTGGTGATTACCAGCCACAGCAGGTTGGAGCCGACCACCAGCACCACAATCCAGCTGATCCAGCGTCCATAGGCGGGTGCGCTGCGGGCGAAAGCGACGTCGCGCAGTTGCGCCTCATCGCGCTGCTCTTCACTGATCGGCGAATCGTGGCGGATCAGACTCATTTCGCCTCCTGTCTGGCCAGGTTCAGCCCGGGTGCCGCAGTCATGTTGCCCTCCAGCTGCCATTTTTTCATGATGGCGGCATAGGTACCGTTCTGATAGAGCACCTTATAGGCATCAAGAACCACGCCACCTAACGGTGATCCCTTTGGCACCACGGTCCCCTGGAAAATGTCACCAAAACCGTTTTTCTGTCCTTTCCCCGACAGTTCAAGCTGGCCTTTGGCCTGATTAACAAACCAGGTCAGCGGCGCCTGTGAGGAGAAAAAAGCATCCGAACGCTTCGAGCGCACCGCAAGAATCGACGACGGCTGATCGGTAAAGGCCTGCACCGTGACCGCCGGTTTTCCGGCAGCAGTACAACGGGCGGAGTGCTGACGGATCACCTGTTCCGCAGAGCCGGCCGCCATCACCGCAATGCGTTTGCCACAGGTATCATCAAGCTGATTGATCTGCGCCGGATTGCCCTTCTGTACGCCAAACACCACAAATTCCTGCACAAAATCGATGAAATCGACCTTCTGCTGACGATCCGGATAATCGCCTATCGGGCCGATGGCCAGCTGATAGCGGCCCGCGTTAATCCCGGTCAGCACGCCCGACAAGCCACTCACCGTGGCATGATCGATTTTTACCCCGAGTAACTGTGCCAGTGCAGTCGTGAGATCCGCAGAGGCGCCCTCCATTGAGTGCGGACCATTGACGATTTCATAAGGCGGAAACGAACCGTTATTGACGGAAATCATCCGTCCCGCTTGTTTGATCTGTTCCGGCAAACGGTCGTGTAAAGCCTGATCGACGTTCTGGGTCGGAAGGGTGTCGGCAGCCTGCGCCAGGCCAGCGGTCAGACCCAGCGCCAGCATTAAGGCGGTCACTCTGTTAGACATGGTGCGTTCTCCAGGATCAGGGTGTCAGTTCAGTTCGGGACGGGCGAAACGACGATTCTCCAGCACCGGCAGCACGCGGCGGGCATAGGCTACGCGTTCAGGATCAAGCTCAGCAAACATCAGCGTCGGCGATTCAGCCGCATTGGCGATAACGACACCGAGCGGATCGACCACCAGACTGTTACCGATATTGCGCGGGCCACATTCGCCTACCGCCACCATGTAGCAGGTATTCTCCAGCGCACGGGCGCGGGTCAGCAGCTCCCAGTGCATCTCTTTCAGCGGGCCTTTTACCCACGCAGCAGGCAGCACCAGCAGGTCCGCGCCATCCAGCACCAGCCGGCGCGCCAGCTCCGGGAAACGCACGTCATAGCAGGTCATCAGTCCGACTTTCATCCCCGCCACGTCAACCAGTGGCGGGATCACATGCCCCGGATTGACCCGCTGTGACTCCTGCATCGCAAAGGCATCGTAGAGATGCAATTTTTCATAAGCGGCAATGATTTTTCCGTTGCGGATAGCGATCAGCACGTTGAGCGCCTTCTGCTGTTCAGTAGGAACATGCACGCTCATCATGGTGGTCAGATCGGTATTCTCACTGGCTGCCAGCAGCTGAGTGAGAAACGGCCCATCCAGCGGTTGTGCGGCTTTCAGCACTAAGTCGGGATCGGTAATATCCCGCGCCAGCACCCCTTCCGGCAGCACCAGCAGATCGGCACCGCCAGCGACGGCACGCTGCATTAAGTCCAGACAGTGTGTGGCGTTCTCCTGCCATTCACGGCTGACCGCAAATTGTCCCATCGCAACTTTCATTATTTCTCTCCTCCTGCCATCGGAAACATCGCTTCCGGCGTCAGCAATCTGTGGGTGAGTTCCTGCTGGAACAGTTCACGGGCAAAATCCGCAATCATCTTTCTATTAGCGGTAAAACCATTCTGATTCCAGCCGGCCGGTAATTCCTGCGCGGTCCGTCGCAGATCGTCCAGCAGCCACGGCGTGGTGTCGGCATATTTCTCTCGTTTTTGCATCCATAGCGCGTAAGAACGATCGATGACTTCACTCAGTGCGACAGGCAGCCACGGATGCTGCGCCGCCAGCACCGGTTTCACCGCCAGAATATGAATGCCGGGCACATAGCCGACACGGTTGAAATAGGCCCGCTCGGCCTGATAGAAGTCAGGCTGGAGCTGACGCAGACCGGACGCCGGCAGGAAAAAACCTTCCGGCATAAACGGGGTAAAGACCGCATCCAGCTCACCCGCTTTCAGCAGCTCAATCAATGGACGCTCGTCGGGTGCCGGCTCTATCCGGCCTGGCCGGCCAAATCCTGCCAGCCGATCGACAATCGGGTGATCGGCGGTCAGCCGCCCGGCAAACCAGCAAACATCGTCAATTTCTACCCCCGCTTCGCGCAGTACCGTGCGCGTCCAGGTATTGCCCGAATCCTGCCAGCCAGTAACACCGATGCTTTTGCCCTTCAGCTCTGCAGGCGTGGTGATGGGACTGTCAGCGGTGGTGATAATGCAGCGCTGGCGGAAACCGCGCATCAGGAAGTGAGGAATACCGAGCAGAGAATCATCGTCTCTGGCCCGCGCCTGGGCGTAACGGCTAAACGACACTTCTCCCGCATCATAATCGGGGCTGGTGGCGAGATCGTTCACCAGCGTGCCGACGCGATCGATCTGCAGATCAAAATTGTCCGGTTTGATATCGCCCAGCGCCAGTGGGGTGAAATAGTCCCAGTCGCGCACTGCCAGTCTGATACTCAGCCTTGCCATGATCTCTCCGTTTACGTCGTGCCGTGAAGCCGGGCGGGTTGATAGCTCAAATAACGCTTGAATTTGATACTAGATCCGGAATACTGACCTGAACAATCATTAATTTGTTACTGAACAAAGTATTTTCTTATGACGCAAATGGTCGATCCAGAGTGGTTCTGTAATCAGATAACAACCCCGTCGGTAAAAGGCATCGCTCAGGCTGCATCCCGCCTGATCCGCGACGGTGAAATTGCCGTCGGCATGCAGATGCCGGCGGTAAGGGAGATCGCGGAGCGGCTGGGCGTCAGTCCGGCAACCGTTTCCGCTGCCTGGTCGCGGTTAAGGCAGCATAAAGTGCTCGCGGGAAAAGGCCGCAGTGGCGTCTGGGTCAGCGGCAATACGGTGATGCCACGGCCGATCCGCTTTGAAAAGATCGGCAACTATGGTGAACACATTCGCGCCGATCTGGCAATGGCCTCTCCCGATCCCGCGTTGTTACCTGACCTGCACAATGCGCTGCAGGCGGCATTGCGCTCGCCGCAGCTTAACAGCTACGTCCGTGAGCCCATTTCCGCCCGGCTGCTGGAAGCGATAACGCCGCGCTGGCCCTATGCTGCGGAAGCGTTTCTGGCAACCGATGGGGGTTTCGATGCGATGAATTTGCTGGTACAGACGCTGGTTTCACCCGGCGATCGGGTGATCATTGAGGACCCGACCGCCACCCGCCTGCTCGATATGCTGGATAACGTGGGCGCTGAAATTATGCCGCTGGCGTGTGATGACCAGGGGCCGTTACCTGAGGCGTTAAGTCACCTGCTCACCCGTTCGCCGGTCATGATGATCTATCAGCCGCGTACCCATTCGGCGACCGGGCGCACGATTAGTCTCGGGCGACGTCAGGCACTGGCCCGGATACTGGCAAACAGCACCACGCTGATTGTGGAAGACGATGGGATTGGGGACCTATCCGCTGCAGCGGGCTGGAGTCTGGGATCGCAGTTTCCCGAGCGTACCCTGCATGTCCGTTCGTTTTCTAAAGCCTACGGCCCCGATTTGCGTCTGGCTGTGTTGTCGGCCACCGCAGAGATGGTAAAACGCATCCAGGCGTGGCGAAATTTTGGTGTCAGCTGGACCAGCCGGATATTGCAGGATGCGGTGGCGTGGTTGCTGGAGGATGAGGCGACGCAGCATCAGGTCGCCAGGGCACGCGACGTTTATCAGCAGCGACGCGAGCGGCTGCGGCAAGCACTGGCGCAGCGCGGACTTATGTTGCCGCCACAGGATGGGCTCAGTCTCTCTATCCCGGTCGCCTCAGAACAGTTTGCCATGATCACCCTGGCGGCACGCGGTATCGCCGTGTTACCGGGTAAGCGCTGCAGCCTGGGCGCGACGCAATTTATCCGCGTCAGCATTGCCAGCCTCAGAGATGAACAACAGGAGATGATTGCCGAGGCACTGGTTATCGCGTGCGGCCGTGAAGCTAACGCGCGGGCAGATCTTTAACATGATAGCGTGGCGATTCAACATAGCCTTCACGGGCATAAAACTGATTCGCCTTGAGACGGGACTGATGACAATGTACCTCCATCCGATCGCAACCGCGCTGTGCCGCCAGTGATTCCGCATGCTGTAACAGCTGCTGGCCGACACCTTTACTGCGTTCGCCTTCGGCGATACAGAAATAGCTGATGCGGGCGAAATCGCCAGCCAGTGCCAGCTGTGGAATAAAGTGCATTGATAAAAAACCGAGCACCTGATTACCGAACTCTGCCACCAGTAACGCTTCGCTGGGATCGTTGCTTAACTGCGCCAGGCGCTGCTCAATGAAATTTTCCGTGCCGCCGTAGCCTAGCTCACTCAGTAAGGCACTCAACGCAAAACTGTCTTTTAAATCCGCCTGACGTATGTTCATCCTGTATCCTCAATAGCCTGGTCCTGTCGCTCTGTTATATAGCGTTAGACAAGAAAAAGCTGCAAGTAAGGTTGTTATGATTATGTTACGAGAATTTATTGTGAAGCGTCGCGCAGTTTGTGCGGCGTAGCGAAAGGCACAGCGGGCAGTGAAGGGGTTGTTCAGGTGATTTTTTCCATAAAAAAACCCGCCATCAGGCGGGTTTTTAGAATTCTGACTGTTAACTTACAGACTGATAACGTTAGCAGCAGATGGGCCTTTTGCGCCGTCGGTGATTTCAAACTCAACGCGCTGACCTTCAGCCAGAGTTTTGAAGCCGTTGCTCTGGATTGCAGAGAAGTGTACGAATACATCTTTGCTGCCATCTTCAGGAGTAATGAAACCGAATCCTTTAGATTCATTAAACCACTTAACGTTACCTTTGATCTTAGACATCTATATTACCTTTACATGAAAAATGGACACTAAACTGTGTCGCCATCTAGTACAGCAATTGCGGAGAGATTTGTCCAGTGAGATTTGATGAAAAAGTGATAAATTTCGACTTTCTGGTTACGCATCACACTTTCTCACTTTTGGTCTTGCGAAAAAACCGCTTCCTGGCCCGGTGATTTTAACGGGTAAAATCCGTTAACCCACTGTAATGTGATTGCTTTTTTCATCATGCGCCATTCTGGCGCTCATGCTAACCCGGAAATCCCTGCCGTCCTGAGATTAACTTTTTGACGGCAAAAACGTCCGCATCGTGCCCTTTTTGGCGGTCCGTGAAAAACTCCGCTAACGCATTTCCGGGCTTTTTTTCACCCCAATGGGGCATCTGATCACGAAATGTTGTCGGGAGCTAGCCCCGGTGCGTGATCTTCAGATAATTAAATCCGCTTTTTTACTGAGCCAGATCAATCAGTCGTACCCTGTAACTCTGCTTTAGCCGCCTGCCTGACTGCATTTCAGGCAAATGATAATAAACGTTGATTCAAATCAAAGAAGTGCTTTTTTGTCATTCAATTCGCATTTGGCAACAAACAACCATTGCCATAAGACACTATTTTTTTCTGCGAACGGCGGGATAATATTGCGAGGAAATAAATAAGGAATGTTTACCTGTGATATTGATCACGCAAAAAATCAACTTTTGATTACTACAGGGAGAGGAAAGTCAGGATGGTGATGAAAATTCGCTGCAGCCAATGCGGGAGTGCCCGGTTTATTTACACTGAACGCGATGGAGAACCGCTTACGTTTCACGGGGCCTGCTGTGCACACTGTAAAAAGCGGTTGGAGGTAAAGGATTTATTGCCTGAAACGCATATGGACCCGATCACACATTGCCTGATTGACCAGCACAAGAATGTTCCGGACACCTGAGTAAGGTGTCCGCTGAAGCCGAAAAGCGCCATCAGAAAATCAGTTTAAATACCCCTGTCAGGGTTAACAGTCCCACGATAAAAATGATGGCAATAATCCACAGAATAATTTTCATTTCCTTCTTCCTCACCAGTAAAAAAACCTTTCCAATAAGCAGTATAGCCAAAATAAAACCCTTTGCCGTTTCCCCTGATGGCCCCGCAGTCCCTTGCTGGCTTAAAACTCTTTTTATCGAAATTCTGAGAGAGAGATCGCAACTGCGAATTTTAGGGGCGGCCACCCTTCGTTTTGCAGAAAAATCCTGGCTAAAATTTAACCGGCAAGGCGGGCCTCATTGGTTAAGACCTGAATATGCTTAGCAAGGAGATCTTATGAGCACAATTAATACCAGCATGGGCCGCTATAGCCTCAAGGCAAAAAATAGCGGCGATCACATCAAAGGTTCTTTCGCCATTAACGATGAAGGCGGCACTCAGCTCACGATGCAGGAGTTCGAAGAGCATTACCTTGACGATGTGGTGAATAACGTGATTTATCCGGTCACTGGCGGCAACCGCGAGATTGCGCGTGCGCTGCGGGAACAGATGATTAAAGCGGGTTTTGAACAGCCGCATTAAGGCGTTCAGCCTCATTTTTTTTACTGAGACAGCGGGCCGCATTTTGCGGCCTTTTTCCTGCCTGGAATCTGACTTGCCGTGCTGCCTTTTTCGACCCAGGATGAACTATCCCACTAAAAAGGAGAACATCGTGAGTACCCAACACACTATCAATGCCGCCCGGCTGCATCAGTTCACCGAAGCTATCTGGCTCGCTGCCGGTAGCCAGCCGGAAGAGGCACGTCTGGTCGCCGATCACCTGGTGGCCGCCAATCTGGCCGGGCACGATTCGCACGGCGTCGGCATGATCCCCAGTTACATGGCGTCGCTGAAACAGGGGCATCTGCAACTGAATCAGCGCCCCACGCTCGAAAAAGACAGCGGTGCCGTGCTGACGCTGAACGCTCATCAGGGCTTCGGTCAGGTCGCGGCCTGGGAAGCGATGAAGCTCGGCATTGAACGGGCGCAGAGGCTAGGCATCTCCGCGGTCGGCCTTCATCATTCACATCACATTGGTCGTATTGGTCACTGGGCGGAGCAGTGTGCAGCAGCCGGCTTCGTCTCTTTTCATTTCGTTAATGTGATGGGCGACCCGATGGTTGCGCCGTTTGGCGGCAGCGATCGGCGCTTCGGCACCAATCCATTCTGTGCAATCTTTCCGCGTCCGTCTGGCCGCCCGCTGCTGCTTGATTTCGCTACCAGTGGCATCGCCTATGGTAAAACCCGGGTCGCGTGGAACAAAGGCACAGAGGTCGCACCAGGTTACCTGATCGATGCGCAGGGCCAGCCCACCACCGATCCTGGCGTGATGCACCAGTCACCTCATGGCTCCCTGCTCCCCTTTGGACTGCATAAGGGCTACGCGCTGGCGACACTGTGTGAAATATTTGGCGGCGCCTTGTCGGGCGGACGGACAACCCATCAGGCCACCTTGCAGAGCGGTAATGACGCCATTTTTAACTGTATGACCACCATCATTCTCAATCCCGACGCGTTCGATGCGCCAGCGATGCAGGATGAGGCGGAAGCGTTTATTGAATGGGTGAAAGCGTCGCCACGCAGCGGCGAGGCGCCGATTCAGGTCCCGGGTGAGTGGGAAGACGCCAATCGTATCGCACGCGATCGTGAAGGGATTCCGCTGGATAGTACCAGCTGGCAGCAGATCTGTCAGGCCGCACGTGAGGCGGGGATGTCAGAGGCGGAACTGGCGGCTTTCCGCGCACTGGCGGTATGACCGGGGCCGGTTAAAACAGCCAGCCGCTGGCAGAGACTCTGCCAGCGGCTGCGGGTCAGATAACCATCGAAAGCAGTAAGCACCCGATCAGACCGCAGACAGAAATGATGGTTTCCAGTACTGACCACGAACGAATGGTTTCCCCGATCGTCAGGTTGAAGTACTCCTTGAACAACCAGAAGCCCGGATCGTTGACGTGAGAGAAAATGACACTGCCCGAACCGACCGCAATTACCATCAGTTCCGGGCTGGCGCCGCTGGTGACAATCAGCGGTGCAACGATGCCGCCAGCGGTAATCGCCGCGACGGTTGCCGACCCCAGCGCAATACGCAGTACCGCCGCAATCGACCACGCCATAAAGATCGGTGACAGCTGGGTAGAGTGCATCATGTTAGCGATATATTTATCCACCCCGCTGTCGACCAGCACCTGCTTAAAGGCCCCGCCGCCGCCGATGATTAACAGCATCATGGCGATGATTTTGATCGAATCGCTCAGGGTCTCCATGACCTGATCCATACTACGGCCACGGTTCAGACCGAAGGTGAAAATCGCAATCAGTACCGCAATCAGCGTCGCCATCACCGGATCGCCGAAGAACTCGGCGTAAGGCAGCAGTGCATGGCCTTTTGGCAGCAGCATCTCAGCAACCGCGCGCAGCGCCATCAGCACCACCGGCACCAGCGAGGTCCAGACGCTGACGCCAAAGCCCGGCATCTCTGCTTCAGTAAAGGTTTTCGGGTTGTAGAGGCCCTCAGGGATCGGTTTATCAATGCCTTTCAGGAAGCGGGCATAGACCGGACCTGCCAGAATCACGGTAGGAATGCCAAGCAGCGTACCGAAAAGCAGTGTTTTGCCCATATCCGCATTGAACAGCGTGGCGATAGCGGTCGGACCGGGATGCGGCGGCAAAAAACCGTGCGTCACTGACAGCGCAGCGGCCATCGGTACACCGACATAGAGCAGCGGCACGCGCGCTGAGGCTGCCACGCTGAACACCAGTGGCAGCATCAGTACAAAACCGACTTCATAAAACAGCGCGAAGCCGACGATAAAGCCGGTCAGCACCAGCGCCCACTGAATATGCTTTGTGCCGAATTTTTCAATTAAGGTGGTGGCAATACGCTGCGCGCCCCCGCAATCGGCCAGCATCTTGCCTAGCATGGCGCCAAAGCCCATGATCAGCGCCAGGCTGCCGAGCGTGCCGCCGACACCTGCTTTAATAGAGGTAATGACTTTGTTGACCGGCATGCCCTGCATCACACCGACCGCCAGCGCCACCAGAATCAGCGCGATAAATCCATTAAGCTTAAAGCGAATCATCAGCAGCAGCAGTAACGCGACGCCGATCGCCACATAGAGTAATGGCATAGGTTTTCTCCACCTTGCGCACTGAACGGCGTTCAGTGCCGGTTTGTTATCATCATCCCCAGAGGCTACAAAACAGTGCGCCTGCAAGAACTTTTAACATTCCGACAACCGCTGTTACCGATAACATGTTAAGGGTAACATGCGCCGGAAAGCACCACCCCGCAGCCAGTGAATTTCTGTTTTGCGAAGGTGATCAACTTTTTGCAGATGCGTTATCAGAAAGTTTGCCAGCGCGGGCGGCGCGCTTTTCGTTACACTCAGATTTTAGCGAAAATGTAAAAGGATGCGCTGGTGAGTGAGAATCTGAGTGAGCTGTACAGTAATCAACGAACCCTGTTCGGACGCGGCAGTCTGGATAAACTGGTGCCGCTGCTGGCGGCGCAGTCTCAGCCAACCCTGCTGTTTTGTGGACAATCGTTTTTGCACGGGCCGGCCTATGACCGCCTGAAAGCAGAACTTAATCAGCATATTATTGGCTACGAAATTGTCAGCCATGAAGCCTCGCCTGCGGAGATTGATGGTTGGGTCGCGCGCTGGCGTGGGCATGTTGATCGGGTAGTGGCGATTGGCGGCGGCAGCGTGCTGGATGCCGCCAAAGCTTTCAGTGCAATGATGCAGCATCCGCTGCCAACCGCACGCTATCTGGAGAAAGTGGGCGATACGCCAGTGCAGCCAGTCACTCTGCCGCTGATTGCGGTGCCGACCACCGCCGGTACCGGCAGCGAAGTGACGCAAAATGCGGTCGTCACCGACCAGCATGATATCCAGGTCAAAGCCTCACTGCGCCATCCGGTCTTTGTGCCACAGGTGGCGATTCTTGATCCCGATCTGCTGAAAGGCGCCCCCGATCACGTACTGGCGACCTGCGGCATTGATGCCTTTACCCACCTGTTCGAAGCCTGGCTTTCAGGCAAAGGCAATCTGTTTACCCGCCAGCTGGCGCTGACCGGCCTGCGCCAGTTTGTTCAGGCCTGGCCAGATCTCAACCGGCATGACGCCGAAGGCGATCGGGCGCGCGAGTCGATGATGATGGCCTCCTGGCTGGGCGGCGTCAGTCTGAGCAGCGCCGGGCTGGGCGTCATTCACGGGATTGCCGGTGAACTGGGGGCGATCAAACCGTTTCACCACGGTGAAGTCTGCGGACGCCTGCTGTTTCCGTTCCTCGACCTGCTGGCCGACAGCAGCGATCCGCAGCAGCGTGCCTTAATGGATGAACTTCACCCACAGCTGTTCAGCGAGCCGAGCGAATCACCGGCACGCTTCCTGAAGCAGTGGCTGCAACAGCGGGCGATTACGCCGTTCTGGCGCGATGGCCCTACCCTGACCACGGCGGAAGCCGAATGGGTACTGGCGCGCGCCAACAGCAAAAATTCGCTGGTGAATTACCGTCGCGACCAGATGCACGCCATGCTTGCCCAGGCGTGGACGCTCACCGACTGATCCACGCAAAGGGATTAGCTGCTCCGCAGCCGCAGCCAGGTGCCTCCGGCTGCGCGTTAGCCCGCCGGAGAAGCGAACGGCCCCTCGCCTGCCAGCATCTGCTCAATCACCTGTAACACCCCTTGCTGATTGTTGGCAGGCGCAAGATAACGGGCCGCCTGTTTAACCCGATCCGGCGCGTTGGCCATGGCAAAGCTGAAGCCCGATTGTTTCAGCATCTCCAGATCGTTGCCGCCATCGCCAAACGCCAGCACCTGATCGTGGCTGATCCCCCAGCGCTGCGCCAGCAGATTCAGGCCGTTGGCTTTGTGATGACCCGGCACAATCAGGTCAACGGAGCCGTGTCCGCTGGACGTCGCCGCCACCTTGCCCTGATGCAGATGTTCGATATCCGCCATCAGCGGTTCGATGTAGTCATCCGACAGATTCAGAGCGAATTTGAACAGCCGATCGTCGCCCGTCTCATCCAGCTGATGAATCGGCCTGAGGCGGTGGCAGTAATGCCGCATCTTAACCAGCCAGCTCTCCTCCATGCCATCGAAGTAATAGGCGCTGTTACGCCCACACAGCAGATAACGCAGGCCGGGATAGTGGCCGTTTTGCAGGGTATCAATCACCGCCTCAACGTCGCTGCGGGCGAAAGCGCCGCAGAACAGCTCTTCATCACGATCGATAATCCACGCGCCGTTCTCTGCCACAAAGGCGATGTCGCTGGCGATCTCCGGGAAGAACGATTTGAGCTGGTAATACTGATTGCCACTGGCTACGACAAATTTAATGTCACGGGCGGTGAGCTGCTGATAGCAGGCGAGAAAGCGGGATCGATTGTACTGCTTCTGGTCATCCAGAAAGGTGCCGTCCATATCTACCGCAACCATCTTAACCGTCGTCATCATGACTCCTTACACGGGAAGGTTCTCTGAGTGGACTGTCAGGATAGCTGCTGGCACGGCAAAACGGAAAGAGTGACGGATGGCGATTTCCATCCGTCACACCGTGGTCGGGAGTTGAGTTCGGATGCTGAATTTGGTGACTTAGTGCAGCGCGCTACTCAGGATCAGCGAGGTAATGACACCGGTAGCCGCCGCAATCAGCACATAGTTGCCGTCAATGTAGGCCCAGTGTTCGCCACGTGGCGGTTCACGTAAGCCACGGTCGTGCCAGTCGTTGACGCGATAGCGATCGCCGCGATATTCCGCTGGGATCGCATGACCGCGACGGAAATCATGACCGTTCCAGGCAAAATGATCGCGGTCATCGCGCCGGCCATCATTATGCCGGTCATTATCGGCCCGATTGTGCCCTTTGCCGTTGTCGTGACCGTTGCCCCGACCTTGCCCCTGACCATGATTGTCCGCGTGCGATTGACCGCCCTGCTGCCAGCGCTGGCCATGATCGTCGCCCGGGCCGTCCGCCAGCGCGGTGTGAGAAAACAGGGTGCTGCATGCAAAAAGTGAAGCGATAAGTGTTAACGTTGTTTTTTTCATGGTACTGCCTCCGAAGAAACGGTTATTCAGGCACCGTTGAGCATCATAGTGGCAATAATATGACGAGCCAGCATCAGTAAAACTCTTAAAAACCGGCAACTTACACACTATTACGCTTACTTAGCGCTTTCTTAACAGTAACCCGGTTTTGCTTCATTTTCTGACAGATGCTTTATTAACCCGAACACCGTAACGAGCAGGCCGAAACCGACGGGTCGTTATGTTCTGTCGGGATATGACACTGAAAGTTATTCGCATTGCGGCGTGACGCTGAGAAAGCAATCTCGTGAAGAAAGGCGGGCCAGCATCACATCCGGAATGAACAGGCTGCGCCTGTGGGAAGGTCATAAACACAACATATTCAGGGGTTAAACATCCCCATATCATTCAGGCTGCCCGCTGACCTGACTTGATCGGCCGTTTATCTGCATCGAATAAAACTGGCCTGACCGAATCTTTCGGCGTTTAGCCGGGATAGATCCCTGCTCGTTTCGGCCAGCTTCAGTGACAGGATGATGGCCAGCGGCTAAACCCGATCGCCGCTGACCGCTTCAGGCCCGGCAATAACCAGGGCATTGGCCGCTGTCCTCGCTCTACCCCACCGGATCAGGGCGTACTGAGGATAACTGGCGAATCCGGTAACCGGGTAAAGTGGCTGACCAGATAATGGTAATCAGCGGTCGGATCAACATCGCTGAAGGTCTGCGGATAGAGATCTTTTGCCAGAATTTCCATGCCGATGATGTTATACGGATGGTTATAGAAATGGTGATAGAGGCCGTAGACCCGCTGTTGCTTCACCGAGGCGATCTGCGCCAGGCCGGTACGGGTCAGCAGGCGATTAAAAGTCGCGGTAATTTCAGACTGAGTCGCCCCATAACCAAACGGCAGTACGTTGCTGTTGGGCCGTTTTGAGCCGGTCATGATGTAGACATCCGGCTTCATGGCGATGATTTTTTCCAGTGAGACAAAGCCTGAACTGCCTGGCAGCAGCGCAGAACCGATATTTTTGCCCCCTACCGCTTCCACCAGCGCGCCCCAGCCGTTATGGCCGTGAGTAAAGCAACAGTTATCGCTGTTACCGGCTATCGGCTCGATAAATACTGTCGGCTTGTGCTGCACCTGCGCCACGCCCTGCTGAATCCGCTGCCAGCGCTGCTGATAAAAATCGGTATAGGCTTTAGCCTCGGCTTCGCGGTTCAGCACTTTACCGAGCAGAGTGATACCCGGCACCGTATTCTGCTTTGGCTTCAGCTCATCGTCGAGAAACAGCACCGGAATATGCAGGTTTTTTAAGGTTGCCAGCACACCCGACTGGGTCAGTGCCGGTTTGGCACGCAACTGAGCAATCATCAGATCGGGCTGCTTCGCCAGCACGCTCTCCAGATCGACCTGCCCCTGGTCATTAAAGCCCATATCAACGATTGAGGTCGCTTCTGGCCAGCGCTGCTTCAGCAGCTCCCAGGTCTGGGTATCCTGTTTCTTCGGCAGATTATTCCACGCTACCACCCGCTTAAACGGATTTTGCCGGTCGAGTAACGCCAGCGCCAGAATGTCGCGACCATCCTGCAAAATCACATGCTGCGGCTCTTTTTGCAGCGTGATGGTTTGCCCATCCAGATCGGTTACCGTAACCGGATAGGTGGTGGCCGCACAGGCGGCTGACAGCAACAAGGTGGTGGCGGCGAGCAGCCTGGTTTTCATTTTTCGATACCTGGTTAAGGAATAATCATTATTCGCGTTAACTCTAACATGCTAATAAGTAACAAAAGTAAACCATTGCTGAATAGATGCGTCAGTCGGGAGGCCAATGAACATGCAGGATCGTCGCGCGAAGATATTGATTAGCGCTTGTCTGATGGGGTTTCGGGTGCGCTACAACGGCAGTGACAAAAAACAGGTGCTGTCCGCGCTGGCACAGTGGCAGCGTGAACAGCGGCTGGTAGTTCACTGTCCTGAACTGGCCGCCGGTTTGCCGACCCCACGCCTGCCGGCGGAGATTGTCGGCGGCAACGGTGCCGATGTGCTGGCGGGACGAGCCCGTGTGGTGGAGTCTGACGGGCGTGATGTGACCCGGATTTATCTGCTCGCCGCGAGGCTGGCACTCGAAACTGCACAGCAGGCCGGATGCCGCTACGCCCTGCTCAGCGATGGCAGCCCGACCTGCGGCAGTCAGAGCATTTATGATGGTCGCTTTAGCGGTCAACGTCGGCGCGGCGCGGGCGTCGCCGCCGCCCTGTTACGTCAGCATGGCATTGCGGTTTTTGCCGAACAGCAGGCGGACGAACTGCTGGCCCATATCAGTCGTATGGAAGCAGCATATCGATAACTGACGCCATACGGGTGCAGATCAGTGCGCCAGTGAGTAGAAGATGGCAGAGATGGCAATCAGCCCGGTCAGCACCACAAACAGGTTACTGATGTTGCCACTGTACTGACGCATCGCCGGGACTTTCTGAATCGCGTACATCGGCATCAGGAACAGGATTATCGCAATCACCGGGCCGCCGAGCGTCTCAATCATCCCAAGAATATTGGGATCAAGCGTGGCCACCAGCCAGGTGGTCAGCAGCATAAACATGGAGGTCAGGCGGTTCAGCCGGGCAGGCGCCATCTGTTTACCGCGGCTGCGCAGCGCTTTATTCACCATGCCGTTAAAGCCTTCCCGCGCGCCAAGATAGTGGCCGAGAAACGATTTGGTGATCGCCACAATCGCAATGATCGGCCCCAGCCAGGCGATGACCGGCACCTGAAAATGGTTCGCCAGATAGGAGAGAATCGTGATGTTTTGCGCCTTCGCCGCGTGCAGATCGGCGGGCGACAGGCTCAGCACACAGCTGAAGACAAAAAACATCACCGTTACCACCATCAGCAGGTGGGCGCAGGCCAGAATACGTGAACACTTCTTCTCTGCCGCCTCGCCATACTCTTCACGTTTCGCCAGCGCAAACGACGAGATGATCGGCGAGTGGTTAAAAGAGAACACCATCACCGGAATCGCCAGCCACAGCGTCATCCATAAACCGTTGCCGCTGGGCGTTGCGCTGCTCAGCGTCGTTAGCGCGGCCCCGTGCCAGTGCGGGATCAGATAGCAGGCCATCAGCATCAGGACCGCGACAAACGGATAGACCAGCACGCTCATCGCTTTGACGATCATCTGCTCACCGAAACGCACAATGGTCATCAGGCCAACAATCAGCAGCAGCGACAACAGTACGCGTGGCGGTGGCACCAGCCCGAGCTGATTGACCATCAGACTCTCCACCGTGTTGGTAATCGCCACGCTGTACATCAGCAGAATCGGGTAGATGGCGAAGAAATAGAGCAGCGTAATCAGCTTACCGGCGCCAGTGCCAAAGTGCTCTTCCACCACGTCGGTGATGTCACCAGCCGGATTTTTACCGGAAAGCACAAAGCGCGTCAGGGCGCGGTGGGCAAAAAAGGTCAGCGGAAAGGCGAGAATCGCCATAATGATCAGCGGAATCAGCCCCCCGACGCCAGCATTGATCGGCAGAAACAGCACGCCGGCGCCAATCGCGGTGCCGTATAAGCCCAGCATCCACATCGTATCGGTTTTACGCCATGCCCTATCAGCGTCACGTTCAAGCGCGCCCAGCGTGCTCGTTTGCGTGGTTTTCATCTGCTATTCCCTGTTAAAAGCCGCCGGTTATCTGACAGCCAGAACGGAAAGTGTTGCGGCGTCCGCTCCGGGCCAGACATCACTGCGTCAGCCGCATCGGCAGGTGTTACCCCGATCCGCTGGCGCAAAGGTAATCGATTGCGTGCGCCTCTTTTTACACTACCTGACGATAAAAGTTCAAGTTATGGAGCTTACTGCGCATACATCGCTGAAAAAATCGTCAGATTGTGCGCGGCGACAGTAGCCGATGATGCCATTTTTCAGCCTGATTCGCCGCGCTAACGTCAGGTCATCGGCGCGATGAACACGTCAGGCAAGCTACGCTTTAGCTATGCTTCAGGCGTTGCGCTGACACCATGACACAGGAGAAGAGAATGAAAATTGCCTGCCTTGGATGGGGATCGCTGATCTGGAAATCAGGGGCGCTGCCGGTTGCCAGTCCCTGGCATTGCGATGGTCCACCGGTGCCGATTGAGTTTGTTCGCATCAGCGAAGGTGGTGAACTGGCGACGGCCATCAGCCTTAATGCCACACCGGTACCGGTGCTGTGGGCCTGGCTGAATACCGCCTCACTGGAGACCGCCTGCCGTGCGCTGCGTGAACGGGAAGGCATTCCGGAGAGCCGCAACGATGGGCTGGGTATACTGACGGTGACGGAGACGGCAGTGGGACCGCTGGCGGAATGGGCGCGTGCCAGAGGGATTGAAGGGCTGATCTGGACCGCCTTGCCCGCCTGCATCGACGGAACAGAAGGTCGCATTCCCACCCTGGATGAGGCGCTGGATTATCTGCAGCGGCTGGAAGGTGAAACGCGTAAGCATGCGCGTCGCTACATCGAACAGGTTCCGCCACAAATCGATACCGCTTACCGGCGCGCCTTCAGCACCCTGCCTGACTGAGTGTGGTTTTCCTGCTGGCGGCAGGCGTGCCCTGACCTGACAAACGGTTAAACGCCGCCCGCCGGCCCCACCGCTCTGCTTACTGTCCGGATGCTGGCTACACTTCAGGCAGGTTTCGATTTCAGGTTCCCTGAGTCTGCCCCCGCTTTGTCGCGGCAAGTCTTTTTCATGCCGCATACACTCATCAGCAGGAGTTGAACAGATGAAAGCATTAACCTATCACGGTCCGCATAAAGTCAGCGTTGATAACGTCCCCGATCCGGGTCTGGAAGCTGACGATGACATCATTTTGCGCGTCACCGCCACCGCGATTTGCGGCTCAGACCTGCACCTCTACCGTGGCAAGATCCCCGGTACCGGTCATGGCGATATCTTCGGTCATGAATTTATGGGTGAAGTGGTGGAAGCCGGCAGCGCCGTTACGGCCGTCGCCAAAGGCGATCGGGTGGTCATTCCGTTTGTTATCGCCTGTGGCGACTGTTTCTTCTGCCATCTGCATCAGTATGCCGCCTGTGAAACCACCAACAGCGGTCGCGGTGCCATCCTTAATCGTAAAAACATAACGCCGCCCGCCGCGCTGTTTGGCTACAGCAAACTCTATGGCGGCGTGCCGGGCGGACAGGCGGAATATGTCCGGGTGCCGAAAGCCAATACCGGCCCGTTCAAAGTGCCGTCGCTGTTATCCGATGAGAAAGTGCTGTTCCTCTCCGATATCCTGCCAACCGCCTGGCAGGCGGTGAAAAATGCTGAAGTGAAACCGGGCTCCAGCGTCGCCATTTTTGGTGCCGGACCGGTGGGTTTACTCAGCGCCGCCTGTGCCCGCCTGGAGGGCGCGGAACAGATTTACATGATCGATCATAACGAGTATCGCCTGAACTTTGCCCGCGATCGCTACGGCGTGATTCCGATCAACTTTGATCAGATCAACGACCCGGCGGGCTGGATTATCGAACACAGCGCAGGTCATCGAGGGGTGGATGCGGTGATCGATGCGGTGGGATTCGAAGCCAAAGGCAGCCTGACGGAAACTGTGCTCAGTAACCTCAAGCTGGAAGGCAGCAGCGGCAAGGCGCTGCGTCAGTGTATTGCCGCGGTGCGGCGTGGCGGCATCGTCAGCGTGCCGGGCGTCTACGCCGGATTTATCCACGGCTTCCTGTTCGGCGATGCGTTTGATAAAGGGCTGACCTTTAAGATGGGCCAGACCCACGTTCACGCCTACCTGCCGGACCTGCTTAAACTGATCGAACAGGGTCACCTGAAACCGGAAGAGATTGTTACTCATCACCTGCCGCTGGAAGATGCGGCGCGCGGCTATGAAATCTTTGAGAAGCGCCAGGAAGATTGCCGCAAAGTGATTCTGGTACCTGGCATGACCGCCACTCAGGCCACGCTGTAACCCATCTGCCCGGTGTCACCGGCTCCCTTTTCAGCCGGCAGCACCGGGCGACTATAACAGCCACGGCTTGCGCTGCAGGCTGACGCGCGACGACCGTGGCTCCTGCAGATGTTCATCCGGCGTATCGGCGGTATCCGTCAGATTTCCCTGCTCCAGTAACCTTGCGCTGCGTGAATGGAGATGACTTTCACTGATTACCTGCTGTGAAAAAGCGCCGAACGATAACAATAAAAACAGCAACGCGCTGGCCAGCCTGGTTTTCATCGGTGACTCCTCTGGGTGACAATGGTCGCTATGCTGCGCGAATCTGTTTGATTTTCTGTCAGTGGCAGGCAAAGTTATGTGGTAAGCGGGAACAAGCCGCTACCGGTTTAACTGCCGTTAATAAATTGCAGAACCCATCCGTATCGAATCAGGTTCGGTTCAGCAGCCCCGTTTCTGAAGCCCTTTTGCCGCAGGAGAACGCCGTTGAACCCCTATCACGATAATCAGCCGGTCGGTAACGCGCTGCCCGACTGGCAGCCGGTCATCATCCCGCCTCGCCAGCCGCTGCCGGGCCAGCATGGCAGCCTGCTTCCACTAAGTTCTGACCATGCGGAATGCCTGTTGCAGGCTTTTATGCTGGCCCCGGACGATCGGGACTGGACCTGGCTGGGCGCTGAGCGTCCGGCTTCGCTGGCGCAGATGCAGCAATGGATTGCAGAAAAGGTAGCCGATACCGGTCTGGTGCCCTATGCGGTCTGCAACCGCCAGCAACAGCCGCTGGGCGTGGTCTGCTTTGCCAGTATTGAAACCGGAAACGGTGCGATAGAAATCGGACACGTTACCTGGTCGCCCCTGATGCAGCGCAGCGCACTGGGCAGTGAAGCGATTTTTTTGCTGCTGCAACAGGCCTTTTCGCTCGGCTATCGTCGGGTCGCCTGGCGCTGTGACTCAACCAACCTCGCCTCGCGACGGGCGGCCGAACGGCTGGGTTTTCGCTTTGAGGGCCGCTTTCGTCAGGCCATGACGCGTAAACACCGCAACCGGGATACCGACTGGCTCTCGGTCATTGACAGTGAATGGTCTGACATCCAGCATGCCCTGAGCGACTGGCTGGCCGCCGACAACTTCACCCCCGAAGGCCAGCAAATTCGTTCGCTCAGCGCCTGTTTCGCCGCGACTCAGGCCAGCGCCTGTAGCGCGACAGCAGATAAATAGAGTCCCAGCCCGTAAATCAGATGTGTCATAGCACTGTTCAGCCGGGCTTTGCCTGGCGCGGGCGTCTTAGATGCGGCGATGCCCCACCCCAGAGCGGGCTGCATAATGAAAAAGGGTGCCACCAGGCTAAGGAGACCGCTCATTAATGCACTCAACAGATCGGGGTGTTCCGACCATTGCCGACCTTGTAATAGCAGCGGAATAAAGGCAAAAGCCATTCCTGTAAGGTAGTGGACGGCCCATCCTGTAACGGTTTCGCCTTTGACTGCTGGCGTATCGTAAATGGTGTGGTGAAAGTAACGTCCTTTACTCATCCACACTATCCAGCGTCCAACCAGCGCGTAGTTAAGGGAAGGCGATGCTAACAGGTAGCGCCGGGCCAGGCTCCATCCATCCATAATAAGGGTTGCAAGCAGGCCAGTAAGCAATATCTTAGTCACGTGAATTCTCCTGTGGTCATCATCAGATGTTAAGCTGATTCAGAGGATGCAACGTGAAGTCAGGTTTAAGTCAATGATGAAAGAACTCGATATTGCTGAAATCGCCGATCGCAGCGGGCTTGCGCCCTCAGCACTGCGTTTTTATGAAAAAAGGGACTGATAAAATCGATAGGTCGCAAGGGATTACGTCGGCAATATTGCGCCAGCGTGCTTGAAAAACTGGCGCTGATCACTTTAGGCCGCAGCGCCGGTTTTACTCTGGATGAGATTGTCAGCCTGTTTAATGCACAGGGAAAACTTTCGCTGGATCGTTCCTTGCTGATGGGCAAAGCAAATGAGATCGATAACACGATTCGTCAGTTAAAAAAGGTTCGTGATGGTTTGCGACATGTCGCAAATTGTCCCGCCAGCGATCACCTTCAATGCCCGGAATTTCAGAAAATTGTGCAGCGCGTACAATCGCGATCACGTCGCACAACCCAACAAAACAGTAGCTAGCCAGCTCTGACGTAATGCCCGTCGTCAGTGCAGGCGGCGGGTTTTCAGCGCTGCGGACCAGCGCTGACGCTGGCAACGCGGACAGACGGCCTGCTGCTGAGCCGCAATCTGTTGCGTCTGGCCGCAGTGGGTACAGGCGTAAAGCCCGCTGTGCGGCACGGTGTCGAAATCCTGACGGTGTTCGGGCGGTAACACACTTAAACCGGCGCGCATCTCATCATCGTCATAGAAGTAAATACTCAGCTGACCATCCACCTCCACCAGCGCCAGCCGGATCTGCCCCAGATGCTCTACCCCACTCTGTCGCAGCTCCATATAGAACTCATCCTCCGAAATGTTCAGATGATCGAGGCTCTCCAGCACGTATAAACCCTGTTTGATCAGCGTAATCACATCTCCCTGGATCAGGCGCGAAAAGCGCGGGCTGCGCGCTGTCAGCATAGTGGTCAGCCGGTAGAGCGTCAGCAACACCACAAACACCATGATCACCGGCAGGACCGGTACGTCATCATAGAAGGTCACATCGCCCGAAGCGGAGCCCAGCGTCAGAATCACCACCAGTTCAAACAGCGACAGCTGACGCACACCGCGCCGGCCTGAGACTTTCAAAAAGGTGAAGACCACCAGATAGGCGATCATCACCCGTGCCACCACCTCAAACAGAAAAGTGGCCGGTTGGTCGTTGAGTAAAAAGCGGTGCCAGTCGAAAGAGAACATATCCTGTGAAACGTCCTGTCAGTAAAAAAGAGCCGCGGCACGGTGGCCGGTCAATTAACTGCCTGCTGATCGAGGCCAGTGATTAATTAATCTTGCTGGCGCAGGATGAAAAGGCAAGCGAAGCAGCAACCCGCAGGTTTCGGAGTCTGCCCTGTTTGCATCTCATGGAAAAGGTTCACAAAGCTGAAAAGTCAGCGGTTCTGGTTACGTTTCGCTTTTAACCGGGCGCGAAACGATTATGCTTAAATTTTCCTGATTTATAACGGCTATATTCTGCCGCTGTGCTTTTTCTTTTTACTTCAATATATTGCGAAGAGTCGCACCTTACCTATACTTTCCAGTAAGGCTTCCACAATGTTCAGTAACTCTACGAGAAGCCAGAACTTTTTCTCCTGCCGATAGCGCTGCGTGTTTCCACCCGCTATCTCTCACTCGTCGTCAATGCGACAGGACTCTGCGCCTGCGGCTCAGTGCCGGTTGCTTTTGGCAAGGATTGCCCGCCCGTTCAGAGTGGCATCATCGGCCAGTCTGCTTTGCATACCTGTACCCCAACCTGACCCGTCTGCGGACGGCCTGTCAGCGGGCAAACTGTTGCTGTTTTACGGGAGATGCCATGACCCCCTTTACCAGTTTCTGGCAGGCCGGCTATGAAGGTGCCGATCACGTTAATCCCGCCGGTGTTGCGCTGTCGATGAATGCGCTCAATCAACACCAGGCGCGTGCGGCAGAGGACTACGCCGCGCTGACGCCCTTTGCTATCCGAACCGTACGCGAAAGTGCGGGCTGGCGTTTGTGCGAACGGAATGGCCGCTATGACTTTTCAGACGTGGCTGCCCGGATGCAGGCGGCGCAGCAACAGGGTATCCAGATCAGCTGGACCTTCTGCCACTACGGCTGGCCCGACGGCGTCAGCCTGTTTGATCGCGACTTTGTCAGCCGTTTCGCCGCCTTCTGCGGTGCGCTGGCACAATTTCTGGCCCCCTGGTATCGCACCGCGCCGGTCTATTCGCCGATGAATGAAATCTCTTTTCTCAGCTGGGGCATTGCGGTTGGCCTATTTACCGCTGGCGACTGTGCGGAAGCGGATCGGGCCGATGCAGCCAAACGGCAGCTGGTGCGCGCCACGCTGGCGGCCTGCGAAGCCATCTGGCAGGTCGATCCGCGGGCGCGCCTGTTGCATTGCGATCCGCTGATCCACATCGTTGCCGATCCTGCCGATCCCGACAGCGTTGAGACCGCCGCGCAGATGCGCGAAACCCAGTATCAGGCGTGGGACATGCTGAGCGGCAGGCTGCATCCCGAACTCGGCGGGGCTGCGCGCTATCTCGACCTGATCGGCGTGAATTACTACCACGACAACCAGTGGGAACAAGGCTCGAATCAGCGCCTCTGCTGGCATCTGGGCGATCCCCGTCGTGTGCCGCTGCATCAGCTGTTGCAGCAGGTTTATCAGCGCTATCAGCGCCCGCTGCTGCTGGCTGAAACCAGCCACGTCGGCAGCGGACGCGGTGCCTGGATCAGCCAGGTCGCCGCCGAAGTGGCGCAGGCGCAGCTGGCGGGTATCGACCTGCTCGGCATCTGTCTCTATCCGATCCTCGATCGCCCGCTGTGGGAGGAGCCCGTCTTCTGGACCCGCAGCGGCTTATGGGATCTCGATCGGCTCGGCCCCGATCCTTACGCCCGTCAGTTACAGCAACCTTATGCCCACGCATTACACCAGGCGCAGCAAACCCTGCAACACATCCAGCAATCACAACGGCATCGTCAGGAGCCCACTATGAACCCACCAGTACTCATTGTTTTCAGTCATTTACGTTGGGGATTTGTTTTTCAGCGCCCGCAACAGTTGCTGACACGTCTGGCGCAGCACTATCGGGTGCTGTTTGTCGAGGAGCCGGTCTGGCAAGCCGGGCCGCCAGGGCTGCATCAGAGCCAGCCGGCCGCCAATATTACGGTGATCCAGCCGCATACGGATATTCAGGCTGCGGGCTTTCACGACAGCCAGATTGCGCCGCTGCAACTGCTGCTGGCGCCACTGATGGAGGAAGATGAACAGCCACTGGTCTGGTTTTACACCCCGATGGCGCTGCCGTTGCTGACGCCGTTTAATCCGGCGCTGGTGATTTATGACTGCATGGATGAGCTTTCCGCCTTTCACAATGCGCCGCGCCAGCTGCAGCAGCGTGAATCCGCGTTGATGACCCGCGCCGATCTGGTGTTTACCGGGGGGTCCAGCCTGTATGAAGCCAAGCGCGACAAACATCCACAGGTTTACTGCTTCCCGAGCAGTGTGGATGCGGTCCATTTTGAACAGGCGCGCGATCGCAGCAACCGTCACCCGTTACAGGATGCGATTCCTGCTCAGCGCCTGGGTTATTACGGCGTGCTGGATGAGCGCATCGATCTGCCATTGATCGCCGCGCTGGCTGACACTCATCCCGACTGGCAAATAATTATGGTCGGCCCGGTGGTGAAAATCGATCCGGCCAGCCTGCCGCAGCGCGACAATATTCACTGGCTCGGCCAGCAGCCCTATCAGGCGCTGCCACAGTTTCTCGCCGGCTGGGATGTCTGTCTGATGCCCTTCGCCCTCAACGCTTCGACCCGCTACATTTCACCGACCAAAGTGCTGGAGTACATGGCCGCACAGCTGCCGATTGTCAGTACCGCCATCACCGATGTCGCCCGCCATTATGCCGATGAGGTGGCGGTCGCCGGTGATCATCAGCAGTTCATCGCTGCCTGTGAACGGGCCATCGCGCTCAGTGCTGCTGACCGGCTGACGCTGGCGGGCAAAATGCAGGCAAAAGTCGATGCCACCTCGTGGGACCGCACGGCAGAGCAGGTACACCAGCTGATCCAGCAGGCGTTAACCCGTAACCAGCCACTCACCACAGCCGCCACACCGCTGGCAGAGCCGCAGACCAACGTCAGCGCATTAACCCCGGCGATGCTGGAGAGCGAGGCGGTAGCGTGCCTGATTATCGGGGCCGGTCCGACCGGTCTGAGCGCCGGTTATCACTATGGCGAAGGCGCGGTGCTGCTGGAAAAAAATGCCACGCCCGGCGGCTGGTGCCGATCGGTTGAGGATCAGGGATTCACCTTCGATTACGCCGGTCACATTATGTTTTCGCAGGACCCGTATGTGCTGCAACTGTATGAGATGCTGCTGGGCGACAACCTGCACTGGCAGGCGCGTGAAGCCTGGGTCTATACCGACGGCGTTTTTACCCGCTATCCGTTCCAGTCAGCACTGCATGGCCTGCCGATTGAAGTGGTGAAGGAGTGCGTGCTGGGGGCAATCGAAGCCCGTTACGGCGAAAGCGCGCCCGTCGCCGTGCCGCTGGAGCGGGCGCGTCAGCGGCGTGACTGCTGCGCCGACGGTGCGCTGCCTGATGAGGGCAACAGCGTTGGCGAGGTGCAGGACGAGGAGGATTTCCAGCACTTCATCCTGCGCACCTGGGGCAAAGGTATCGCACGTCACTTCGCCCTGCCCTATAACCAGAAGCTGTGGAAAGTGCCGCTGACAGAGATGGAAACCTCCTGGCTCGGCGGCCGGGTGCCGCTGCCGGATCTGGCACAGATTATTGATGGTGCGCTGCAGCCGCTGGCGAAACCGGTTGGTCCCAATGCCCGCTTTGGCTATCCGCTGCGTGGCGGCTTTCAGGCACTGATGTCCGGGTTTCTGCCGCATCTCAAATGCCAGCTTGAGACCGGAGCACGCTTAATTCGTCTTCATCCGCAGGCGCACGTTGCCCTGCTGGCCGACGGACGCTACTACCGTTATCAGCAGCTGATTAGCACGATGCCGCTGCCGGAACTGATTAAACTGATGGGCGATGAGGTGCCGGAAAATGTGCAGCAGGCAGCACAGCAGCTGCAGTTTGTTTCGGTACGCTGCGTCAATCTGGGGATTGGCCGCGCTGACCTGACCGAAAAACACTGGATCTATTATCCCGGCGATACGCTGTTTCATCGCATTTTCGTCCAGGGCAATGCCAGTCCGCACTGCAACCCGCCAGGCGGTTTCGGCTTAACCTGCGAGATCACCTACAATGCCGCCAACCCGCTGCCGGTGGAGGGCGAGGCGCTGATTGAGCGCTGCCGTCAGGACTGCATCCGGGTCGGGATGATCCGCGCTGACGATCCGCTGCTCTGCGCGTCGCAGGTTGATATGCCCTACGCCTATGTCGTGTATGACCATGCGCGCAGCCGCAACGTGGCACTGATCCGGCAGTGGCTGCTGACCCAGGATGTGCATCTTTCCGGCCGTTACAGCGAGTGGGAATATTACAATTCTGACCACGCCTTCCTCGCCGGTAAACGTGCGGCGGAAAATGTCAGGATGCAGCACGTCAGCCAGCGTACGCGAGTCTGACCGGCGTCAGCCAGCTACGCCAGACGCTGGCTGCACTTTGCGGCTTTTAGCGACTGCAACTGTTGCAGTCGCGTATCCGCCTTATGGCTGGCGCTGAGCCTGGCGATGCCATTACCGAGCCCGAAATCCCCGACGAACCCCAACACGGTCAGCGCATCGAAACGGCCGGTGTGATCAATCTCGCCCTGCATCCCCTGAGCTTTCACGATCTCCTGACCCAGCATTTTGCAATCCAGCATCGCCTTCTCTTCCGGCGTTACCGCTGCTGCCTGCGGATACTGTTTGGTGGCGCAGCCGCTTAACAGCATCACCAGCATGCCTGACATCACTACTCTGTTCATATATTGACCGCCCTCTTTTCATCGCGCCTGGAGGTATATCGGCAGCGCAACCTGCGATCGTGAATCTGTTTGCTACCAATAATGGGCGAAACCGCTACGCTAAGGTAGGATTTAGCGCGTCGGAATAAAGCGAAGCGCTTTCGCCAGGAAAGTCAGGTTGCGAGCGGGATCGCTCCGTTTATTATTTCCACCTTATTTTTCAATTTATTAGCCAGAATAGTGCTGTCGCTGGCATCCGTAACAGAGTAAAAACCTGACGCAAAATCCGCCCGGCAGCCCTCGTGTGAACGAGGCTACACGCAGAACCAGCGGCATTCAGGTTTATCAGGGGACGTTTACCATGAGGTTTTTCCATGCGTTTTAAAGGATTGAATATCGGATTTTTCATTCTGATTCTGGCGATTGCGACTCTCGCCTTTTTTGAGGTGCTTTCACCCTATTTCTCGCCGATTCTCTGGGCGGCGATTCTGGCGGTCATTTTCCATCCGCTAAAAACCTACCTGCGCACCCGGCTGGGCGAACGCAACGGGCTGGCCGCCTTGCTGACCCTGCTCTGTATCTGTCTGATTGTTTTCACGCCACTGGCGATTATCGCCTCGTCGCTGGTGGTTGAAACCAATGCGGTCTATCACAAACTCCAGACTAACTCGGCGCAGTTCCCGGTGGTGTTTGCCGACCTGTTGCAGCATTTGCCGCGCTGGGCGAAGCATTACCTGGCTGAAAATAATCTGGATAACGCCGCGCAGATCCAGGAGAGGCTCTCATCGTTTGCGCTCAAAGGCGGCCAGTACGTAGCGGGTAGCGCTTTCATCATCGGGAAAGGCACCTTCAGCTTTACCGTCGGCTTTGGCGTGATGCTTTACCTGCTGTTTTTCCTGCTGAAAGATGGTTCCTACCTGGTGCATCTGATTCTGGAAGCATTACCGCTGTCGACCTACGTTAAGCATCACCTGATGGTGAAATTCGCTGCGGTCGCGCGCGCCACGGTGAAAGGAACAGTGGTGGTCGGTATCGTTCAGGGGATACTCGGTGGCCTGGCGTTCTGGTTTACCGGTATTGACGGCAGCCTGCTGTGGGGCGCGCTAATGGCGTTCCTGTCACTGATCCCGGCGGTGGGTTCCGCCATCATCTGGGTACCGGCGGCGATCTTCTTCTTTGCCACCGGCGCGCTGTGGAAAGGTCTGTTCCTGGTCGGCTTCTTTGTGGTGATTGTTGGGCTGGTGGATAACATCCTGCGTCCGCTGCTGGTGGGTAAAGATACCAAAATGCCGGACTACCTGATCCTGATCGCCACGCTGGGCGGCATGGAAATCTACGGCATTAATGGCTTTGTGATCGGTCCGGTGATCGCCGCACTGTTTATCGCCTGCTGGAATCTGCTGTCGGGCCGCGATAACCGCGAAAATATCGAAGAGATTGATGAAGAGGTGATCGAGGAAGGCAAGAAGCAGTCCGATACCGCCGCCGAAGCCGCTGCTGAAGCCGCCGCAGCAGCAGCCGATGCCGCCGCCGAAGCGGAGATCAAAGTCTCGGCACTGGCCGCCGCCGAAGCGGAAAAAAACGCCAGCGCGAGTAAGAAATAAAAAACACCCACCTTAAGGTGGGTAATGCTGGTCAGTTAAGCGACCGGTGATAACGCAGTCTGGTGCCGCTCAGGGGCTGGCGGTCCTCGCGCCGCTGCGCGGTGCCTTCACTTCATTCGCCTGCCTGACGGACCGCCGGGGATAGCACATCCTGTGCCGCCCCGCCTTTCGCCCGCGTCCTGCGGGCTCTCCTGGCAGACTCATTCTGTTCAGCGCTGCGGATGGCCTGCCCCTGAGCGGCCTCAGCCTGCTCTGAAGCTTCAGGCCCGCACTCCGGCACGCCTGCCAAACAAAAAAGCTGCCACGTTTGACCGTGACAGCCTTTGCAAATTTAACCTTAACCGGCAGGCATTACCTTAGGGTGGGTTTCCTTTTCCTGCAAACCAGCCGACTTAGTTAGTCGCTTTGTTTTTCAGGTCTTCAGCACCCTGTTTGGTTTTGTCCCAGCCTTTCTCGGTGCCTTCTTTGGTCTTATTCCAGCCTTTCTGCGCGCCTTCGGTCACTTTGCTGCTGGTGGCATCACTTTTGCCCTCAGCCGCATGCTCGGACTTGAGTTTCATCTCTTCGCCCTGATGCTGCGTCTGATGCAGTTTTTCTTTAGCAGTATCCGCACCTTTGTGCGCTTCCGCAACGGTGTTGTCTGTGGTGGTCGCGGCAAAGAGTGGCGAAGCCAGTAAAATAGCAGACAGTGCAATAATTGTTTTCTTCATAATTCCCTCTGTATTGAATAGTTGCCGTGTCAGGTTTTAATCCTGGCATAGCGCTGCCCGTAAAGATTTAAGAATAAACCAGGAATGAAAAAGGGCCAGTTTACGCCATAAAAAGCACGATTCGCCCGATATTCACCCCCTCACCATAACGCCAGTTGCGGATCGTCATCCGGTCCTGGCTGCGCTTTTTGCGGTCGGGCAGCCGGTGCCGGCTGCTGCATCTGAGCAGCAATCCACTGCAGTAACACCGTCACCACATACGTCTGCTGCTCCGCACTCAGCGGCTGGTCCGGTGCAATGTGGTGCCATTTACTGAGACAGCCACGGCAACAGGTGGCGGTCGCATGCTGGGCGATAAACACCGGATGGCCGCGCATCGGCGTCTGCTTACCGTCGTTAGCGGGTCGGGCCGGCGCCAGCCGCCGGGCGATAAAATCTGCCGCATGCTGGCGAAGCGTCGCCTCGTCTCTGCTGCGAACGTAGTCATATTCTGCGCGCCCGAGCCGGAAGCGCTGGCGAAACGGTGACTGCGCCAGGCGGGTAAAAAGATCGTCAAAAGAGGTCATAGCATTCCGGTGTGCGGTTTTAATCGTATTTCCGTCCCGCCAGATAACGCACACCCTGCGGGCCAAACGCCTCACGATGCAGTTCATTCGGCTGAAGATGGAAGGTGTCGCCGGGATGATAGGTGGTATCACTCTGTTCGGTGCTGATGGTGATATCACCACTGAGAATCAGGGCCAGCGCCTCAAAGGGATGGACATGATTATCGAGCTGAGTGGCGGGTGCGCGCTCAACCAATACCGGCTCATCAAAACCCTGTTCGGCTAACAACGTTCTGAATTCGTGTTCCGTCATTGTTCCTCCTGTGTGTGGACCTGAACATTAGCAGTGTAGACGATCTTTATTCTCTGTCGGTACGCCTGTCGCGCTTCGTAAAGTAGCGCAAGGCGGGTTGTTCCCCGGCAGTCCAGGTGCTGTACTTGCCGGCTTGTGATTTGTATGCCATCAGGATAGGCCACAGCGATGTCTCAACAGGTTAAAACCGCCCTGCTATTGATTAATCAGCGCTCACGTAAAGGGCAAACCGACGCCAGCCGCGCCAAAGCGCTGCTCGCCGACCGCGGCATCAGGTTGCTGCAACCGGATAAACAGGATAAACGCAGCTACAGCGAACTGATCGGCGCTTATGCTGAACGCGTTGATGCGGTGATTGTCGGCGGGGGTGACGGCACCCTCAATGCTGCTGCGCCCGGTCTGATGCGAACCGGTCTGCCGCTCGGCATTTTACCGCTCGGCACCGCCAATGATTTTGCCCGAACCCTGGGCATCAGTCCGCGTCTGGAACAGGCGGTGAAGATCATCGCCGACGGACAACTGCGCCCGGTTGATCTCGGAGAAGTGAATCAACATCTGTTTCTTAACGTCTCCAGCATCGGTTTTTCAGCACAACTGGCGCATCATCTGACGGCAGAATCGAAAAAACGCTGGGGTGTTTTCGGTTATGCACTGGCCGCTTTCCGGCTGCTTCGCCAGAGCCGCCCCTTCAGCGCCACGCTGATCCATCAGGGCGAACGGACACCGATTAAAACCGTACAGATTTCAGTGGGCAACGGACGCTTTTATGGCGGCGGCATGACGGTTGAACAGCGTGCGGCTCCTGACGATGGCCTGCTGGATGTTTACAGTCTGGAATTGCAACAGAGCTGGCAGATGATCGCGCTGCTGCCCTACCTGCGGCGTGGCACGCAGGGGCGCTGGCGTAACGTGCGGGCATTTTCGGCGACCGAACTCACCATTGAGACGCGTCGCCCGCATGACATTAATGCGGACGGCGAAATTATCGGGCAGACGCCAGCGCATTTTCACCTGATTGCAAATGCGCTAAACGTGTATGCACCCTCAGATAAGGCAGTGAGATAGCGGTTTACGCTTATCAGCCGGTGACAACAGCCGAATCAGGGCTCTTCTACATGTGCTTCTGCGTAATCAATGTGTTCTGACAGGTTAATCACCAGCTTCTTTGCCATCTCAATCGTCATGCCGAAAAAGAGCGACTCCTGCTGACGTTTAGTGAAGGGTGCCTGAGGATCGTGGTAACCAAATTGCAGCACCAGTGCCTGATGACCGGGTAACGGCCCGACATGCCAGCCGGTGACCGGATAGAAGGTAAAACGACTGAAATTATTCACTTTGAACCTGACCGTGAAAGCATAACGCTGATTGGGAGTCAGGCCAGCTCTGGTTATAAAAACGTGAGTGGAAAGATCAGTCTGAACTAAATCCACAGAATCACAAGGGCAACGGCAGGAATAAGCGAAACGTGAAGCGAAAAGCCGTCAGCGGCTAAGCTTTTGATACCACATAAAAAAGCCGTGCCGGTATAGGTAACTGCGGCGGCACGGCCAGAAAGTGATTATTTTTGCGGCTGCGGGATGACAGAAATGTGACCATTCACCTCCAGCACCGCATATTTAATCTGATCAAAACGTTCCAGCCCCTGACTGGATCGTGCGGCTTCCAGCACATCATCGGGGCTGATGCCGGTCATTTTCATTCGTTCAGTCAGTAAATTGCCATGCTCCACCAGAATCACCGGGCCGCCATCAATCGCCTGCTCAACCACCGGAAAACGGTTTTTCAGTTTCCCCAGCAGAATATCGATCGTCACCAGCGTGATAATAGTCAGGGCAGCACCGGTAACCGAAAAATCGTCTCCCAGCAGCGCCTGCTGGGTCGCTTCACTGATAATTAACAGCAGGATTAAATCGAATGAGGTCATCTGCAGCAGGGTACGTCTGCCCGCAATTTTGATCACCACCATCAGCACCAGGTAGATACCCGCCGCACGTAATACCGTTTCCATAACACACTCCTGTCAGGGATAAATCCATTGGGTAAAACGGGCTGGCGGACGATCGCCGCTGCTGACACTGACGTGAATACGGCCAGGACTGCGCGGTTGCAAACCGAGCCAGATAGCGTGATCCGGACCGGTATCCCGCGATGAAAAGGTCAGCCGCAGATCACTACCGTGGGTTATCGCCTCCAGCGGCTGCGGCTGCAGTGTCTGGATCTGCAAATTATCCAGCGCCCCGTTACCCAGGGTGACGCTGAACCGATCGGCCTGCGGCGACCGGAGCCGGATTGTCATATCCATATTGCTCTGGACCCGGCCAAAACGTTCATATTCCACCCGTATTGCGCCATCCGGCGACTGGGTGGTGCCGTTACTCAGTACCCCTTTTGAAAACAGTCCGCAGGCACCCAGAATCACCAGAACGATCAGGAGATACTCGCCGACGCGCTGGATCAGCCATTCGCGACGTATCCAGCGGACATTTTCTTTGATCGGGTAATCCCGGCTGCTGATGTGATCTTTTTTCACTGTGGCATCGTCTCCTGTCTGCACAAACCAAACTGAATGCTGCCTAAAGCATAGCGGGAGAATGATTATTTACCGCGACGTTCAATCCAGAACGACCAGCTATGGTAAAGCAGCGTCAGCGGCATGGCGATTGCCGCCCCCACCAGCACAAAACCTTGCGTGACCGGGGACGATGCACTGTCACTGATGGCGAAATGGTGCGGCACTAACCAGGGATAGAGACCGCACAGCAAGCCGATAAATACCGCACCTATCAGCATCAGCGTCACAATCAGTTGCACCAGCGGCCGGGCGCGCCACAGCGCCAGCGGCAGGGCAATCCACAGAATGATGATCGCCACGCCAGCCACTTTACCCAGCGGTCGCTGCCAGCTTTGCTGCCAGATATCGGCGTTAAGGTAGAGCTCAACCAGAAACAGCATTAGCGCCAGCAGCCACCACAGCCAGCTCTGCGCTTCGGCCAGCGGCTGTACCCTGTCACCGATCCGCCAGCCAATCCAGCAGCAGGCCAGCAGCGAATTGATCGCCATTAAGCCCACGCCGCTGACCAGCGGAACCAGGCTGAGCCCATCAGGCAGGCCGGTATGCGGCTGGGCGCTGATGATCATCCCGGCGCACCAGCCCTGAATAAAGGTCGCCAGTGCCGAACTGCTGGCCATGATACGGTCGAGCCAGTGGCGCAGTCGGGTGCTGCTCTGGGCGCGATACTCCAGCGCCATCGCCCGCACCACCAGCGCCAGTAACATGACAAACAGCGGCGCGCTCAACTCACTGAGCAGCAGGCTGTAGACCGGTGGAAACAGCGCCAGCAATCCGCCTGCGGCCAGCACCAGCCAGGTTTCATTGGCATCCCAGACCGGCAGAATGCTGTGGGTCATCAGTTCACGCTGTTGAGTGTCGTGAAACCAGAAGAACAGCATACCGACGCCGAGGTCGGTCCCGTCCAGCAGCAGATAGAGCAGCAAAGAGAGGCAGATGATCAGCGCAGAGAGATCGGCCATGACGAACTCCTAATTGGGCGTTTTCAGCTGAATCACCACCGGGTTTCCCGACGGCAGTTCACCTTTAATCCGGCGCAGCAGATAGTGTAAGCGAGGGCAAATACCAGTACGTAGATCAGCACTACTGCCAGGAAAATGCCCAGCGTGGTGCTCAGCGCCAGCGGTGAAACGCTCTGGGCGGTGCGCACCATGCCGTAGACCGTCCACGGCTGACGCCCGACCTCAGTCACTACCCAGCCCGCCAGCAGCGCGACAAAGCCCGCTGGCGTGAGCCATGTCAGCCAGCGTAATAAGCGCCACGAGACCGGCAGCCGTCCACGCCAGCGCTGCAGGTTAGCCACCAGCGTGGTCAGTAAGATCGCCACGCCCAGCCCCACCATCAGGCGAAAGGCGAAAAAGACCGGCAGCACCGGCGGGATCGCATCGGCGGGAAATTCACTCAGGCTTTTGATGTGGCCGGAAAGATTGTGTCGCAGATAAAGCGATCCAAGATTGGGCAGGCTGATCTCCAGATGGTTGCGCTGCGCCTGTTGATCCGGCACGGCAAACAGCCGCAGCGGCTCGCCCTCACCGGGCGCAGGCGGATGCCAGCCGCCTTCGATGGCGGCCAGTTTGGCGGGCTGATAGTCGCGGGTATTTTCACCGTGCAGATCGCCGAGTACGATTTGTACCGGAACGGCAAACAGCAGAAAGGTCAGCGCGCTGTTGAGCATCAGTCGCGACGCGGCCTCCGCCTTAAAATGGCGCAGCCGCCAGGCCGCCACGCCCATGATCAGCACCGCCACGGCAATCAATGACGCCATCACCATATGGCTGAAGCGCCACGGAAAAGAGGGTGACAGCAAAATGGATTGCCAGCTATCGGCGAGAAAAACCCCGTTCTCATCGCGCGTGAAGCCGACCGGCGTATGCATCCATGAGTTGGCCGCCAGAATCCAGAACGCGCTGAGCAGCGCTCCGAACGCCACCAGACAGGTGACGGCGAAATGCACGCCGGGACGGATGCGGTTAAAGCCAAACAGCATCACGCCGGTCAGCGCCGATTCGAGAAAAAAGGCAACCAGCACTTCGTAAAACATTAGCGGACCCATGACGCCACCGACCTGATGAGAGAAACGTGCCCAGTGCGTACCGAACTGAAACTCCATCACCACGCCCGAAACCGCACCAATCGCGACCGTCAGGGAAAAAATCGCCAGCCAGAAGTGCAGCGCATCACGGGCAGCCTGCTGTTTCCCCCATAGCCAGCGCGCTTCAAACCACACCAGAAACGGAGCCAGCCCCAGCGTCAATGCTGCCAGGGTAATATGCATCCCCATGGTCAGTGCAAATTGCGCCCGGGCAATAATTAACACCCAGTCGTTGTCATTCATGATCGGACTTACCCTTAGCGCTTTGCGCAGGCGCAAGCGGGTTATCGCCAGAGAGGAATAAGCGCAGAGGATAAATCCGATCTGTCATCTGAATGTCTCCGGTTATAAGCACGTTCCACCGGCCACTGCTGGATCATCAGCAATGCACAATGTCTTTCGCCGGGGCGACGTATTTTAGAAGGTGCTATCAGCGTAGCGAAGAAATATAAAGGCAGCTAGTTAACGATCGGGGGAATAAAGAAACAGGGCCACCTCAGGATTATTCTGAATTGATGATAACGTCGCTGAACGGATGAAAACGGTTATTCCCTGCGCTATTTATCGCTGCGCTTAAATAAGATTAAGCGCAGCGCGTTAATAAGCTGCCGCGTAATCCCTCCCCGACCTTCGTCGCTACAGCCAGCCAGAACGGCGGAGTTTTGCCCACAGTCCGCCGCACGCCAGCAGCGTGATGCCAACTGCCAGCGGATAACCATAAAGCGACTTCAGTTCTGGCATGTGTTCAAAGTTCATGCCGTACATGCTGAACACCACGGTCGGGATCACCAGAATCGCGCCCCAGCCCGCCAGTTTTTTGACCACCTCGTTCTGCTGCACCGTCACCAGCGCCAGGTTGACCTGCATGGCGCTGGTCAGCATCTCGCGCATATCCTCAGCGTCGGTCACCACATGACGCGCGTGATCCTGCACATCGCGAATATAGGCCCGCAACGGACGGGGAATCAGATCTTCATGCAGGTGAATAAGCTGGTTACAGATTTCCTCCAGCGGCAGTGCAGCATTACGCAGCGTCAGCAGATGACGGCGCAAGGTGTAGACCGCCTGCACCGACTGACGATCAAACTCGCTTTTGAACAGATCGTTCTCCATCTGCCCGACCCGCTCATTCAGCGAGGTCGAGAGTTCAGCATAACGATCAACAATAAAGTCGAGCAGGCAATAGAGCGGATAACCGGGTCCGAGTTTAAGCAAAGCCGGATTTTCCGCAGCCCGCTGACGCACCGGGGAGTAGCTCTCAGAGGCGCCGTGACGGATGCTAATCAGAAAGTTTTTTCCGACAAAGAAATGGGTTTCGCCCAGTTCGCAGCTGTCATCTCTGGCACGTACCGTCTTGACCACGATAAACAGCGATTCGCCATAATGCTCAATTTTGGGCCGCTGATGCGCGTAAAGCGCATCTTCAACCGCCAGTTCGTGTAGCCCAAACTCCTCTTTAATTTTCGCCATAAAGGCTGGATCAGGCTGCCACAGGCCAAGCCAGATAAAGGCATCCGGCTGTTTAATCACCTCGCTGATCTGCTCAACATCCACCTCTTCGCCTGCGCATCCCGGACGATAGACCCTGCTACTTACGATCATCTTCTGCATTCTCCCTTTATCGGTATCAGCAGCTTAGTCAAAGCGGGGTCGGGACCCTAAGAAAAACGGTAAAGATTTGCTGCAACCCTCAGCGCCCTCTGCCTTACCACTTCACCCCTAAGCCGGTTGAGAAGGTGCCTTCGTTCAGGGTGTCCGGCGTGCCGCTGACCAGGTTGCGGTGATAGCCCAGATGCAGGGTTGACCATGATGTCAGGGTATAACGCAGGCCCACTTCCGCATCCAGCGTAAATACCCCATCATCATCCAGCGAATGGCCGACGTCGCCGTTACTGTAGAGCATGACCGATTTACCCAGCAGGTAACGCTGGTAGCTCCAGCGCACCGACGCGCCAAAATGATCCTCCTCCCGGCCATCGCTGTAGCCATAACCAAAGGCGCCGCCCAGTATCGACACCGAGAAAGCACCGAGTTCGTTATCCCACAGCTGGTAGCCGGGACCGGTGCCGATCAGGGCCTGACGCGAAAGATCTTCTACCCAGTCGCGTTTGTAGGTGGCGCGGGTTTGCCAGAAGAACTGCTCTCTGAACAGATAATCAAAGGCGTAACGCAGGCTGTAGTTGTCGGTATTGACGTCTTCATTCTCCTGCTCGCGGTTGTAGGTCGCACCGATGTCGTGACGCCATTTGCCCTGCGCCAGTTTGGTATTGAGGGAAAAACTGTAGTCGTCGGTTTTGGTCGAGGCTTTTTTGACCTTCATGCCAGCGTCGATGTTGCCGGTCCACGACAGCTGATCGGTGCGCACTTTGGCTTTCATAAACTCATCGATACGCTTTACCGAGACTTTCTCTTCGCGCTCATTGCGTTCCACCCAGACATAACCCGGATCGGATGAGGAGAGCCGCACCTGATAATGCTCGCCGGTCTTTTTGTTTTCGACATTAACCGGATTATTGCTGGCGAGGGTGCTGACTACGTTCCAGTCAAGGGTGACCGTGCCGGCATAGGCGGTCTCGATCGCCAGTTTACCGTCGCTCAGATAGCGCACCGTGCCGGTCAGCCGGTCGCCGTTATTCAGCCAGACGGTATCCGCTGCGGCCTGCTCCGCCCATCCGGCACAGAGGCCCACCACCAGTAGCGGACTGATCAGGTGTTGTTTCGGGCCAGTGATGCGATGCATAGCGTTCCCTGTTAAGGCGTCTGTCGTCTTTCACGGGCAATGAGGCACCGCTGATTCAGGCTTAATAATTAAGACTATATCGCGCCGATATGCAATGCCGGTCAGAGGGTCCCCTTTCCTGCGCTTTTTCCGTGCCTGAACTGGGTAACAACAGGGCATCTGAAGATTGTGCGAAGAGGGCTGCTTTCAGCTTTTTGTTCAGTGTGTTGAACAGCTTCCGCCACGCTCTGTAAACATTACGCCCTCTTCATCCATTGCTTATCGTAGCCCGAAGGCTACAATGCCTTGTTTATCGTTAACTATGGGCTACAATAATGGCTAAGGTTAAGCATTACCTTACAGCCGATGGCCGCGATCCTTTTGATGCATTTTTGCGTGGATTAAAAGACCCTGTGGCAAAGGCAAAGATAGCGACGCGTATTGCCAGAATGGCCATAGGTCATTATGGGGATTGTAAACCCTGCAGGGAAGGCGTATCAGAGCTGAGAATCGATCAAGGACCAGGTTATCGCGTCTATTTCAGTGCCGTCACCGATCCGACTGATGGCGCCGTGAGCCTTGTTTTACTGGGCGGTAATAAGAAAAAGCAGGATGCCGATATTGACCAGGCCGTTGCCTGGCTCAACGACTATAAGAGCAGGAAATAAAGATAAATATCATGGCTAAATCCGTTCTGCACGATGATGCAATGGTTCAACTTATTAAAGATGATCCGTCGTTCGCGCCGGTTTATCTCCATCAGGCCTTTCTGGAAATTGATGAAGAAGGAGGTTATCAGGCATTCATGCTGGCGCTTCGCCATGTTATTGAGGCAAATGGCGGTATGACGGCGGTGGCAAAAAGAGCAGGTTTGTCACGTGAGTCACTCTATAAGTCCCTTTCCCCGGAAGGAAATCCTTCCTTTAAACGCATCGCGGCAGTGGCATCCGCTACAGGGTATCCGATTTCACGTATTGTCTCTGTTAGTGCGCATCCCTCTGCTCAGGCTAAACGCAGCTAAAAATGACTTAATGTGCCCGTAAACCTATTTTTCGCCTCTGTTAACTTTTTCCCTGCGCAGCAAAATAAGCGAAGTGCGGAAAAGGTTATTAACTTATTCGTTATTTGCATAATTCGCGATCTTTTCCAGGCTTAAGGAGGCAACCCAAAACAGACATTAAGGAGGCAACATGAACGACGACGTTAAGAAGTGCATTGAGGCCTGTTATCTCTGCGCGGCGGCCTGCGATAACTGCGCGGCATCCTGCCTGCAGGAAGAGAATCTTGAGATGATGCGGAATTGTATCCGGCTGGATATGCAGTGCGCCAATATCTGCCGTCTGGCGGCACAATTTATGACCCTGCAGAGTGAGTCGGCTCGCCAGCTCTGCCAGCTGTGTGCTGAAGTCTGCCAGCAGTGCGGCGATGAGTGCGGTCAGCATCAGCACGACCATTGCCAGCACTGCGCCAAAGCCTGTCATCACTGCGCTGAAGCGTGCCGTAATATGGCCGCCTGAGTGACCTGATGCTGGCATCGCCCCTGTGCTTACCTGCCGGGGGCGGAATGATCTCACCCGGCGGTGCTGGTCAGAAAACCGCACAAATTACCTGCCCCGCCGCCTTTCATCCCTGTATCACTTACACTACACTTTTATCTGTTGCACTAGATAATCATACGCAAGGTAAAAAGATGAGCAGCGAGTCTCGTGCCGACATCGGCAAACAACTGTCGTTCGCCCTGTATGGCGCGGCCAGCCGGATGAACCGGATGCATAAGCCCTTTTTAGATCCGCTGGGCCTGACCTTTCCGCAATATCTGGTGATGCTGGAGCTGTTCAGTGAGACGCCGCGCACCGTGGGCGATCTCGGTTCGCGACTGGGCATGGATACCGGCACCATCACGCCGGTTCTCAAGCGTCTTGAATCAGCGGGTCGGATCGTGCGTACCCGCGATCGTCAGGATGAGCGGCGTGTCCTGATTACGCTGACTGAAGAGGGGGCCGCTCTGCAGCAGACGCTGTGGTCAATCACCGACAGCATCAAATCCGCCTGCAACATGACGGATCAACAACTGGCTGCACTGCGCGACACCCTGCTCAACTTCGCCCATCCGGCGTAGCAATCACTCTCAACCACAACGAGGCAGACGATGAATATCAGCATTATTGGCGCAGGCAATATCGGCGCAACCCTGGCACGTAAACTGGCCGCCGCCGGTCACCGCATCCGGCTGGCAAATTCTCGTGGCCCTGACTCTATTCAGGCGCTGGCAAGTGAAGTGGGTGCCACAGCAGTGACGCGCGAGGCCGCGGTTCAGGATGCAGACGTGATTATCCTGGCGATCCCTTTCGATAAACATCCAATGATGACCAGCCTGGTAAACGCCGCGCCTGCACAAGCCATCATTATCGATACCAGCAACTACTATCCGTTCCGTGACGGTGATATTGCAGCACTCCGGAACGGCCAGACGGAAAGTGCATGGGCCAGCGAGCAGCTGCATCGTCCGGTGATCAAAGCGTGGAATGCGGTGCTGGCGGCAACGCTGGCCGAAAAAGGCCAGCCGGCAGGTCAGCCCGGGCGTCTGGCTATTCCGGTAGCTGGTGACGATCCGCAGGCCAGAGCGGTGGCAATGTCGCTGGTCGAGGCGACGGGTTTCGATGCGGTTGATGCCGGATTGCTGAATGACTCATGGCGTCAACAGCCGGGCACGCCCGCCTACTGTACCGAACTGACAAAGCCCGCGCTGATCGCTGCCCTGCAGGCCGCCGATCGCCAACGCGCGCCGCTCAACCGCGATGCGTTGATCAAAGAGTTTATGTCTGCCGGAGAGCTGACGCATGAGGCGATCGTGGCGCGCAACCGTGCCGTGACGGCCTGAAAAGTATTAAGGAGCAAAGCACGACCCGATTAAACGCAACAGCGTCCGAAGCCGCTGAGCAGAGCTTCAGACAGACGGTACCAGAAGACGCTGCGATCGGTGCTGGAAGATGCGCAGCGCGCACCGTAAAACTGCAATACTCAGCCGTGGGAGTGGATCTCAGCGAATCGGTGACCTTTCACGGGTAAGCGCCGTTTATGACAGGTCGTGCAGCGCTTTGCCGGACGGTGGGCTGATGATGAAGTGACTAAAGCCGATCGCCAGCCCCTGGCGTTCGGGTGAGCAGCCCATCACCCCGACAAAGCGCCGCGCACGGCCTGGCCACGGAGAGAGGCGTAACAGCGGCCAGTGCTCTCCGTCGGTCGAGTACTGAATGCGCAGCGCCTCGTTGACCAGCGTCGCCCTCAGCCAGAAAAGACGCGGATCGCCGGGAAACAGGCCGGTTGACCAGTCTGATCTCTCGCGCGTCACCACACAGCCTATCGCCGGCTGGTCATCATTAAATTCAATTCCCGCCTTGACCCAGTGCGTCTCATCATCCTGAATAAACAGCCCGGCCTGATCGTAGAGCTGGCTGAAATCCGCCCTGACCTGCACCTGTACGGTAAAATCCTCGTCGATCCAGAATCCATAAGCGTGCCCGCTGTGCCGCTCAAAACCGTACCAGGTGCGCTGCCAGAAATCGCTGTTAAGCGCAGTTTCAAACTGCAGTTGATCATTTTCAAGGCGGTGGCGCGGTGGCGGGTTAATCCAGACGCCGCCGTGGTGGCTAATAGCATCGATGACTGTCATTACGTCTCCTGTTGAGGTGGACTGGCCGAGCAGAACTGTCGTCTATCTTAGCGGCCTTCAACTGATGCGTCGCTGAAGCGCTGATGTTAGTGACGATGGAAAGCGATTCAGAAAGTCTGTTTCGCGTTCGCTATTGGCCTATGACAACGCAGCGGCATCATTACTTTCATTATTGCGTGGTCTTATATTCCCGTAACATAATCCTTTATTATGCAGGTTATTACGCTAAAAACATTTCATTTTGTTAATATACTGGCGTAATTCAGGTTCAGCAACCAGGCTTAATTCGTCTGAGGCAATGACCTCACAAACGAATAAGGAGAAATCACCATGGTAGATAAATCACAAATTTTAGACCACGCTCAGGTCGTTGATATTAATGGTGAACACGTCGGGGTTGTTGACCATTTTGAAGGCGAAGATAAAATCAAGCTGGCAAAAAGCGATCCTGAAGCGGGTGGACAGCACCATATTATTCCTTTTAGCTGGGTTAAAGAGGTGGATGATAATAAAGTCATTCTCTCCAAAGCGAAGGCCGATGTTGAAAGCGAGTGGCAGTCTGCCTGATTTGCTGGCCGTGGCTTAGGCCACGGCACTGCTTACCAATCGCTCCCCACGACTTTTCCCCATAGGGATTCGCCGCCCTTGCCTGCCCGTTCAGAAATAGCTCAAATGCAGAAACCGCTTAAATTTAGCATCTGAAATATAAGAGGACATCACAGCGCACGGCCGCCCTCATTTTTTAATTAAAAATTTAAATAAACAGGAAAATAATATCAACCACTCCATTTTACTGCCCTGAAAAAAACCACTAAACCTGACTCAACTTAGCGGAAAAATATAGCCATCGAAACCCATATGGCAATAGTTATTTTAATTCTGATGCATTACTTTTATTCCTTCCGCAGGCTGCCAGGCTGCCCACATCTCCCAGAAAAAGTCATTAACCGTCTCTTTGAGATTCTCCGGATGAAACGCTGTTTCACGGTAAACCGAGCCGATTCTGGCTTCAACATGCGTTTCACCGTCATCCTGCCCCATCTTCATCGCAAAAAAATCACAGTGCATGGATAACCAGATAATGCGACCACAGGTACAGGAGGAGGGATTGTGAAGCGTGACGGGAGTAAGCATTGCGCTCTCAGTCATATTCATAATGTGACCTATTCATAATTTAAGGGGCTGTCAGAGGCCAGCTGATCTGCATCTGACTCCCCGTTCTAAAGTGTAAAACGTTCCCTGATACGAGAATGCCGGCGTCACGGGCGCGGTTAAGCCGCTGCAGGCATGTTTAACGCCTTCAGCAGGCTGAACGCCATCTTCATGTGATCTTCACTGACCACAAAGGCGCGCAGAAGCCCGTCCGGGTCATAACCTTTCGCGATCATGCCAGCTGAAGAAAAGATCATCTGCCAGTTATAGGTCGGATTAGCTGGATCGCCCGCCAGCTGAAGTGGCATATCCGGTGTTTTGACCTTGATCAGCATCGGGGGCAGCGTCAGGTTAGCGGCCTGTCCGGTCAGATTTTTGGCCAGAGCGATCGCCGCCAGTGTGGCCGGCTGCAGGTAAGGCATCAGTTTTCCTTCGACCTCTGCGCAGTCGCCCAGCGCATAAATATCGGGAACTGAGGTGGCGAGCTGGCGATCAACGACAATGCCACCACGCACCGCGATACCCGCCCTTTTTGCCAGCCCTGTATCAGGACGTAAGCCGATGGCGCACACCACCGCATCAAAACGCTTTCTCTCTCCGTTGCTGAAGGCGGCTTCAACAGCATCAGACTGACGGGCAAGTTCCGTCACTTCAGTCCGGAACATCATCTGCACGCCGCTGTGGGTTAATCGGTGTTGCAGACGACCACTGATTTCAGGTGGTAACAGCGCGGCGAGCAAACCTGCACTGCGATCAATAATCGTCACCTGTTTACCGGCACGATTCAGATCCATCGCCAGTTCGGTGCCAATCAGCCCGGCCCCGATGATCAACACCCGTGCCGCATTCATCAGCCCGGCGGCGCACTGGCGATATTCCTGCTGGCTGTTAAGCGTGCAGAGCAGATCTCCGCCCTTCAGATCCGGAATAATCGGTCTGGCACCGGTCGCCAGCACCAGCTTTCCGTAAGAAAAATCGCCAGCGCTGCTTTTCACCCTGCGCGCCAGTGTGTCGATGTCACTGACCGCGGTGAAAGGATGCAACATGATGTTCTGGCTTTCGACCCAGTCCGCTGCCGTCTGGCGGGTTAAGTCATCAGCCGCACAGCGCATGCTGATGACATGGCTGAGTTCAGGCTTGTTATACTCATCGCCGCTGTCGGCCGCGATAACCCGAATCGGTACCGTTTTATCCTGCTGACGAAGCTGTTTAACCAGCTGCCGGGCGGCGAACCCGGCGCCGATAATCACAATATCTTCAGACATCGGCTTAGCCCTCGAAAGGATCAAACACAGATTTACCCAATGCGCATCCCGGACATAAGAAATCGTCGGGTACGTCTTCCCATGCGGTGCCAGGTTCAACGCCCTGGTTCGGTTCACCGTCTGCCGGGTTGTACACCCACTGGCAGACGGTGCAGATCATTTTCTGTCCGGTGCCTTCACCCGCTTCTGCTATCGCCACGCCATCACGATTTACCGCTGCGGCAGCAACAATCGCGGCAGACAATATTTCATCAGCGGGCTTAGGGGTTGAGTCAGGCAGCGGAGAGAGCGCCCATTCACGGGCGATTTTGCGGCCGTGTTCGCGACACGATTCCAGCACGGAGAGATCGGGACGCCATTTGGCTTTCAGCGCGATGGTCATATCGAAACCAGCATCCTGCAGTCGGGTGGCGACCCGATCCACGGCGCCGCCGGTCCAGCCATAAGAACCGAACGCTGACGCGCGTTTATTGCGAAATTTTAAGCCGGTGATCTCCTCCAGCATGCCAGCGATTTTCGGCATCATCACGTTATTCATGGTGGAAGAACCGACCAGAATACCTTTTGAGCGGAAGCAGGAGGTGATGATTTCATTCTTGTCGTGGGTAGAGACGTTATAAACCTTAACCGCCACCCGCGGATCGGTCTCGCGGATGCCTTCGGCAATCGCATCGGCCATCATGCGGGTATTACTGGACATCGCGTCGTAGAACAGCGTGATGCGATCTTCCTGATAATCGGCAGCCCATTTCAGATAGAGCTCAACGATCTGAACCGGGTTGTCGCGCCACACCACGCCGTGCGAGGTCGCAATCATGCTGACCGGCAGACCAAAGCCTAAAATTTCAGTGATTTTCGCGGTGACCAGCCGGGCAAACGGCGTCAGGATATTAGAGAAGTAGCGCTGGCACTGGTCGAATAATTCGTTCTGGTCAACTTCATCGTTGAACAGATGTTCATCGCAGTAATGCTGACCAAAGGCATCGTTACTGAATAATACCGCATCTTCCGTCATGTAGGTCATCATGCTGTCTGGCCAGTGCAGCATCGGGGTTTCAATGAAGATCAACTTCTTGCCGTTGCCGATATCCAGTGAGTCACCGGTTTTAACAACGTTGAAATTCCATTCAGGATGGTGATGATGCCCGTTGATGGAATCGACGCCGTTTGCCGTACAGTAGATCGGGGTGCCGGGGATCAACGCCAGTAGTTCGGCCAGCGCACCGGCATGATCTTCTTCAGCGTGGTTAATCACGATGGCATCGATTTTTTTCAGATCGATCTCTTCTGCCAGGTTCCTGACAAAATCGGAGCGGAATCGGAGATCGACCGTATCGATCAGAACCGTTTTTTCTTCACGAATCAGGTAGCTGTTATAACTGGTACCACGCTGCATTTTGTACTCTTTACCGTGAAAATGCTCGACTTCCCAGTCACGTTTACCCACCCAGGAAATGTTATTTTTAACAGGGATATTCATCAGAAATTCTCGCAGTGTCAGTAATATTCCCCTATTCCTTTGCATCTGCCATGCCAACTTTTTAACTTATTGTTTTTTTATTAGCTTACATCCAATATATTGTAATAAAGACACGCTTAAAAATTGTCTAATTCACAACCAATTGTTGTAATGACAATACAGCGGCCAATAAAAACCCGCCGCAGCGGGTCAGGAGAGGATTAATTTTTTGCCCGGGGCGGGATATGCACCTCACGCTCAAATCCGTTGCCGGTTAAGGCCACATCCGGATCGGCAAAAAAATCGATATTGAAGCAGGTGTCGTCGGTTAAAAGCTCAATCCGATGCCAGTATTGCGGCGGGCTGATACCAAACTGCCCGGCGTTAATGGTGACGTCCATTTCGTGGGTTGTCTCATTTTCACTGGCAAATCCAAAATATTTTACCGCTCCGCACATCACCGATAGCCGGCCGTAGACGCCTGCCCGGGTGTTGTGATGAGTTAACAGTGCTGCTGGTACGCTTTCCCGGTTCCAGAAAGGCGTAGAACGGGTATGAACAAAATGTTGCGGGATGATCCGGGTCATGACACGTCTCCGGTTAGCGAATGATTCCGCCGCGAGTGAGCCAGTTACGGCGCTGTTCAGCGAGTTCCTGTTTTTCGGTGCTGTGTTTAAATACCGCCATTCGCAGGCGCTGTTGCTGGGTATAACGCTCTTCCCGGCTCAGTTCGGGATCTTCACTCAGCTCACACAGCAGCATATTCATCTCGCGAATGACATTGTTCGCCAGGGCGGCCTCTACCGCCCTGTTCACCTCTTCTCTATGGTTCATAGCGTTACCCCATATAAGGATTAAGCTGTTGTAACAGCAGAGCGCCTGCAACGATAAGTGATACCGGCGTGTAGGGAATATCTAAATCAACCCAGGCTTTATGTCCCTGGTAAACCGTTTCGAAATGCAGCCGGTTCGGCTCTCTCTGTTGGTAAATAAAGCCGGGCCCCCGATGACCGCCGAACGCCGCCCAGCGCAGCGCATTTGCGGCGGTTTCGAGCTGTTCTGTTGTCAGCGCTGGCATCGTTTTATGATCGGACATATACATTCTCCTCAGCAAAAATAGCTGCTGAAGCAGGAGCATATTACGTGCCACTTTTTAACCTGCTGAAATCACTGGCAGAGATAACGTGTTATTGTATTTATAACAACGCAATTCATTGTTATTAAGACAATCCTTGTACAGGTGACAATATGGCCTTATCCGTTGAGACGCTGGCAGCACTGGCAGTGGATATTCAGAAGGGTGTTAGCGGCCGCGATCGCTTTAGCCAGATGATTAAGAGTATCCACACCGCGCTGCACTGTGACGCGACCGCACTATTACGCTATGAAAAACAGCAGTTCAGACCGCTTGCTACGGCCGGTCTGGCCCCTGACGTAATGGGACGCCGGTTTAAACTTGATGCCCATCCCCGGCTTGAAGCGATCGCACGCGCCGGTGATGTGGTGCGTTTCCCGGCCGACAGTACCCTGCCCGATCCCTATGACGGCCTGATCCCCGAGCAGGGTGAATTACATGTTCATGCCTGCGTCGGGATGCCGCTCTTTTCAGGACAGCGGCTGATTGGGGCGCTGACCCTCGATGGCATCAACGCCACCCAGTTTGATAATTTTAGCGATGAAGAGCTGCGCGTGCTGGCAAGCCTGACCGCCGGTGCGTTGAATAATGCTTTACTGATGGAACAGTTAGAAAAGCCAGCCTCCTCTTTTACCCCGTTGCCCTTCCGGCCTGAAGAGGATCAGGAGATGCAGATCATCGGTGAATCTGACTCACTGCTTCACCTGAAAAAAGAGATCAGCGTTGTCGCCCCCTCTGACCTCAGCGTATTGATCATGGGCGAAACCGGGACCGGCAAGGAACTCATCGCACAGGCGATTCACCGCCATTCTCATCGCGCGGCCCGGCCGCTGATCTATCTCAATTGCGCTGCGCTTCCGGAAACCGTGGCGGAGAGTGAGCTTTTTGGTCATGTAAAAGGGGCGTTTACCGGCGCGATCCATGATCGCCCGGGTAAGTTTGAGCTGGCGGATAAAGGGACCTTATTTCTGGATGAGATTGGCGAACTGTCGCTTTCGCTGCAGGCCAAACTGCTACGCGTACTTCAGTACGGCGACCTGCAGCGGGTTGGAGAGGACAAAGCGCTGACCGTTGATGTGCGGATTATTGCTGCGACCAATGTGGATATGCGTAAGGCGGTCACCGAGGGCCGATTCCGGGCGGACCTGTTCCACCGCTTAAGCGTTTTCCCGCTGTTTGTGCCGTCGCTGAATGAGCGCCGCGACGATATCGTGATGCTTGCCGGTTACTTCTGTGAGCAGTGCCGGATGAAGTTCGGGCTGCTGAGTGTGGCCCTGAGTCCGGCAGCCAGCAGCCTGCTTGAGACGGCAAACTGGCCTGGCAACGTTCGCGAACTGGAGCATGCTATCTATCGGGCGGTAGTTATCGCCCAGGCCGAATCCCCGACCGGCGAAGTGATCCTGTTTCCCCAGCATTTTAGTTTCGGGGATCAACAGCACCCTGCGTCACGATTAACCGAATCGGTTAATACGCTGCCAGTGATGAGTCTCAACGACGCCACCCGTAAATTTCAGTATGACTACATCCGCCACGTCTATGAAAGCAGCGGGAAAGTCTGGGCCAGAGTGGCGCGTCAGCTGGAACTTGATCCCGGTAACCTTCACCGGCTGGCCCGCAAGCTGGGCCTGAAATAGCGATAACGGCGGGTTAATTCCCGTGGTTGTCCCTGCCGGGGTGCCTGCCAGCGCATCCTGCCGTGACGGCGCGGTGGCACAGCCATTTTAGTTGTTGCGGCACAGTACCCGCTGCTCGCCACCACGTATACCGCCAGTGAAAAAGGCGTGGCGCAGGCGGTCAACGACATGAGCGTGTTTATCTTTACGCTGATTTGCTCACTGAGTGCCGGACCGCTGCTCAGTCTGTATGGCTGGCAAACCATGAACCTGCTTTTGCTGCCCTGGATAGTGCTGCTTGCTCTGCCGCTGCTGTGGCTGGCCTGGCATCTGAAACGGGAGACGGCTTCAGCCACAACACAGTCGCCGTGATCCGGCGATGACCGGTGTGGAGGCGGGCCTGATTCCCTCAACATCAGCCCTGCTTGTTCACCGGGCAGGTAATGTGATTCGATCGCCGAAGAGGATATTCATCATCGGCCCCATCGTGACAGGACTGACCGACAAAAAAGATTTCTGCCCTCCCTACTAATAAAGGATCCACCATGAAAAATGCCCTAATCGTGATTGATATTCAGAATGACTATTTCCCCGGCGGAGCCTTTCCGCTTGAAGCCGCCGAAGAAGCGTGCAAGGCGGCCGTAAGTGCGATCAACGACGCGCAGCAAAAAGGATGGTTGATTGTCGGCGTTCAGCATATCGCCACGGCTGAAGCGCCGTTTTTCCGTCCGGACAGCGAAGGCGCAGCATTTCATCCGGATATCGCTGCGGCACTGGAGAATGCACCGGTGGTGGTTAAGGCGGAAGCGGACAGCTTTTTTAACACTAATCTTGAATCGTTACTCAGCGAGCACGGTATTACCGATATCTATCTCACCGGCATGATGACCCAGCACTGCGTGACGCATACGGCGCTTTCTCCCCAAAGCCAGCCAATGAAAGTCCACATAATTTCAGCAGGCTGCGCAGCACCTACCCGTGCGCTGAGCGATCTCGCCCTCTCTGGCCTCCGTGTCCGTTGTAGCGTGGTGTAGCGGGCATTGAACTGAACCGCAACGCGTGTCGTTTCACCGTCGTGGTTCACCGGGATTGCCCGATCGGACCGCCGGTAAGCCTTCCACCGGCGGTCTCAATGGCAGCGCGCGGCGCGCTCAGGCCGGTTGATACTGAAGCGGCCGTGCGCTTACTCAATGCTGTGGAAAGCGCAGCGTGAATCGGGTGATGCCATGCTCGCTCTGCACCTCACAGCGTCCCTGATGTACCTGCATAATGCTGCGCACAATCGCGAGCCCTAACCCGCTGCTGCCCTGATGACGTGACGCCTCGGCGCGCCAGAACCGATCAAAAACGCGGGCCTGCTGTTCAGCGCTCAGCGTCGGGCCGTGGTTTTCCACCACCAGTTCGACCGCCGACGGCTGCACCTTGCTAAAGACCTTCACCGGCGTACCCGCATCGCCATAGCGCAGCGCATTGGCGATCAGGTTGGCCAGCGCCCGCTGCAGCAACTGCGGATCGGCCTGCAGTTCACCGCTTAAATCCATCTCCAGCTGCATCGCTTTTTCCTCCGCCATGTCATTGAAATAGCTCTGCAGTTTCTCGCCCAGCTGTGCCAGATCGATACGCTGTTCATCCACGGCCTGACTGGCATCTTCCGCTCTGGCGAGAAACAGCATGTTGTCGATCATCTTCGCCAGCCGTTCCAGCTCTTCGTAGTTGGAACCGAGCAACGCCTGATAATCGCTGACGCTGCGGGTCTGACTCAGCGCCACTTCGGTCTGCCCCAGCAACGTGCCGACGGGCGTGCGCAGCTCATGTGCCATATCCGCCGAGACCTGACTTAGCTGCTGATAGCCGGATTCGAGGCGACTCAGCATCTGATTAAACGCGTCAACCAGCGGCTGTAATTCTGCCTGCGCCTGCTCTGGCATCCGTCGTGATAAATGACGCACATCGATCGCCTCCGCCTCTGCCGCCAGGCTGCGCAGCGGCGACAGCGCGCGTCGCACCAGCCAGACGCTGATAGCGGCCACCAGTAAGGCCGCCAGCGTGGTCGCCAGCACAATCTGGTCACGATAATGCTGCAGAGTCTGGGTGCGGTCGCGCATCAGGCGGCCGGTCACGATCTCAATCTGGCCGTTACCATCGCGGGTCGGTGCCAGCGCCGCCGCCGAGATAAACGGTGTGCCGCCTGGGCTGACAAGGTGATGCACCGACGACAGCGTCAGCGGCTGGTCAGCCGCAATCGGTGTAATGGCAGGCAGAGGACGCTGTCCCGGATTCACCACAATCAGCGGCGGCTGGCCGGGAAACCGCAGCACCAGTAACGACTCGGTATTCCCGAGCATGTTGGCGAACAGGCGTGGTTTTTGCTGGATCAGCGTGATGGCGTCTTCATCGCGCAGCAGCGTACGAATCTGATCGATGCGCGTCAGCAGTGCGGCATCGTCCCGCACGCCAATCTGTGTAGCCAGTGAGTGATAAAGCGCATAACCACAGAGTGAAAAATGACTATCACCGTGACGCTGAGCATCAGCGACAGACGCAGCGTCAGAGAATGGCTCTTCACGCTTCGGCTTCGCAACGATAACCCACGCCATGCACGGTGTGAATCAGTGGTTGAGCAAACGGGCCATCGATTTTCTGGCGCAGACGCTTCACCGCCACATCGACCACGTTGGTGTCGCTATCAAAATTCATGTCCCAGACGCGTGAAGCAATCAGCGTCCGGGTCAGCACTTCGCCCGGATGCAGCAGGAACAGGTGCAGCAGGTTGAACTCTTTGTTGGTGAGATCGATGCGCTGTCCGCCGCGCTCGACGCGGCGTTTAAATACGTCGAGCTGCAAATCGGCCAGCGAGAGAATGTCCGGCAGCTTCTGCTGACTGCCGCGCCGCAGTTGAGTACGGACGCGCGCCAGCAGTTCGGCAAATGAAAAGGGTTTGACCAGGTAATCATCCGCGCCCAGCTCCAGTCCTTTGATGCGATCTTCCAGCGTGCCTTTGGCGGTCAGGAAGATCACCGGGGTGTGGATCTGTTTATCCATCGCCGCCATCACCTGCCAGCCATCAATGCCGGGCAGCATCACGTCGAGCAGAATCAGATCGTAGTGATGTTCACGGGCATAGAACAGACCATCCACGCCATTTTCCGCCACGTCGACGATGAAGCCCGCTTCTGTCAATCCTTTGCGCATGTAATCACGCGCTTTGGCCTCATCTTCAATCACCAGAATTTTCATGTGCCTCTTTCCGCGGGTTGTTTTCAGGCTTCGCCTGTTGTGCGGCTTGCTCGATCAATTTTACAACATCATCAGGATGTGACTGATAGACCGAATGGCTGGCTCCGGCAATTTCTACCGTGTGGCTGTGCGCACGCCGGGCGTACAGCCGCTCCAGATCGGGACTGATAATTTTGTCAGCTTTCGCCACCATGTACCAGCTGGGCCGGGTTTTCCACGCCGGATCGGCAATGTTGGCGGTGAACACCGCGGCGTTGGTTGGCATCTGCGCATGGGCTTCAAAGTCAGCCTGCGCGGCAGGCAGGTCGGCCGCAAAATCGCTGTGATAATAGCGTGGCGCAATCATCAGATAACCATCGGCCGAGCGGTTAAACGGATGTGCGCTATTGGGGAATTTTTTCCCGTTGCTGGCCTCGGTTTCGCCGTTGTCCAGCGCATGAGCGGCAATATAGACCAGCCCCGCCACTTTACTGTCGTTACCCGCTTCACTGATGATCGCCCCGCCGTAGCTGTGGCCCACCAGAATCACCGGCCCATTCTGCTGATCGATAATTCGTCGTGTTGCCGTCACATCCTCTGCAAAGCTGGTCAGCGGCTCCTGTACCAGCGTCACCTGATAGCCGTCATGCGTCAGCCGGTCATAGACCGGCCGCCAGCCCGCACCGCCGACAAACGCCCCGTGTACCAGCACAATATTTTTAACCGGCTGCGACTGCGCTTGCGCCTCACCGCCGGCGACAGCCAGCAGCATACCCAGGGCCAGGGTGATGGTATTCAGTTTCATTGTTGTGCTCCTGATTGTGAAAGTTCACCTTCAGGATAAGCAACCGGCCCTGACATCAGGGTGAGTGAGTAATGACAAAAGAATGACAGCGGCGAACGGGCGATTGTCGCGGCCCTACCACGGATTAGATATCTGGTTCTGCTGCAGAAGAAAAAGGGCTTAGCGGTTTCAGGGAGGGTTCACGGGGGAGCGCGAGTAGTATGGTCAGATCATCTAAAAGGACTCGATAAATGTCTGAATAAACGTCCGCTTCGGGCTGTGAGTTGTCCTGTCCCGGCCGCGCCTCACTTTATCCCCTATTTTTTCGGCTGTTATCTCTTCAGCGCTGATTGATACCATGCCGCGGCTTTCAACCCTGGCCAGCCAGCGACTGAAGTCTGGCTGCTATCAGTCGCTACTGAACCAGGGTTAATTCAGACAAGTTGGTGGCATACGTTGAAGGGTATTATTTCTGGCTTTGCTGTTGATTGTCCGCTTCTTTTTTCTTTTTTCTTAGCCATGTGATGGCCTACCGCGCAGCCAGCAGCGGCACCTGCAACACCGTGATGGGCAACATGGCCAGCGACGCCGCCTACCGCAGCCCCCTTCAGACATCCTTTCGCCTCAGCCTGCATGCTCATGCCGAAAAGGAGGCCGGCAACCATGATGCCAAACGTTAACTTCTGCATATTTTTTTCCTGTAATAACTGGCGTGTTCCAGTCAGGTACAAGCATAGCCAGTGAAAACCTGACTTCTTGCAGGAATGGTTGCAGGAATGGGTAAAACTCAAACTTGTTTACCAGTGGTTACGTTTATCACCGACCCGGCGGGCTTTTCAGGCGTTTAGCGGGTGATCCTCTCTGGCTGGCGCGCTGACAGGCAACGCCCTTATCTGGCTGAAAGCATCACCACGCTATCGGGAAGTCTGATCTGGCGGCCGTTTCCGCCCCGACCAACGCCTCTGGTATTGATGCAGGCGCTGATGCGTGCGGCGGAACCTGTTTCATTACGGGCACTAACCCGTCGTCAGGCCAATGACAACATTGACGAACCCTGAAGCCAGCAGAACAAAACCCGGTATCAGATAGTTTTTATTTCGCGGCCGGAGAGCAAGATAAAACAGCGTTGCTGCTACGCATAACACAGGAATGGCGATCCATAAAACAGAGGCATCATTTTTCCTTATTCATTCGTCTGTTCCTGCTCGCTAATTTAACGCCAGGCGCAAATGTCGAAGGTCACTACAGCTCTTTCGTCAATATCTCACTGTTGTCTGCCAGGATATTAAGCATGGCGTTAACATATCTATCTCTGTTTCCCTGGTGCCACATCACACAGAGCGGCAGCCCTTCAATTTCAATATCATTGACCGGTGTCAGCGGCAGGTACTTTACGCCATCCGCGTTCATATTGCGGTAAGAGGAAGGGACGAGCGCCACGCCCAGCCCGGCGGCGACAAAGCTCAGGATGGTCTGTTTTTCCTCGGCATACTGCGCAATCACCGGATATCGGCCCGCCGCTCTGAACAGGTTCATCGTCAGGTCATGGCTGTGAGGCCGGGTGCGTCTCTCCGGCACGATGACAGGCTCATTGCAGAAATCCTCGATGCTCACCCGATCGTAATCCACCAGCCGGTGATGCGCCGGAACCGCCAGCACACAGGTTTCATAGGCAATAAAGCGCGTGGTCAGGGTGACGTCTGTCTGTTCTGGCGGCCGGACAAATACCAGATCCAGCCAGCCGGAGGTCAGTCGTGGTATCAGACTGTGCGATTTATCTTCGCTGATATGGATATCCGCATCGGGAAAGGCGCTGACGAACAGGTTGAGCAGTTTCGGCAGTAATCCTCTCGCCGCGCTGTCAATGGCACCGATCCGCAATGTTTTTTTCTGCGAAGCGATGTTTTTATGGAACCTCCGCCGTAACGCATCAAAATCGGCAACAACAGACTTAGCCTCACTCAAAAATTCTGCGCCTTCCCGGGTCAGGGTTACATTCCGGGTCGAACGATTCAGCAGGCGTATACCCAGATCCTCTTCCAGTAAGCGGATAAAACGGCTGAGTGACGCAGGCATCATTTCAAGCTTCCGGGCTGCCCTGCCGAAGTGAAGTTCATCACCTACTACCACGAAGCATCTCAGCTGATTTATATCCATTTTTCGCCCGCCTTCAGATTATACAACTTATTTATATAAACCCTTGCCGATGATAACGCCAGTCAAAACAGCATACTGAGTTCACAACAAAACGATAACAACCCTACCTGACTGTGGAGCATCCTGATATGCACAATGACCTCGAAAAAAAGGTGATGCGCAAAGTAACGCTGCGGATTATTCCTTTTATCATGCTGTTGTATTTCATCGCATTTCTAGACCGGGTTAACATTGGCTTTGCCGCCCTGACCATGAATCAGGACCTGGGTTTTTCGCCGATGGTCTTCGGGATGGGAGCCGGGATTTTCTTTCTTGGCTACTTTCTGTTTGAAGTCCCGTCTAATTTGATTCTGCATAAAGTCGGTGCCCGGATCTGGATCGCCCGCGTCATGATTACCTGGGGACTGGTCTCCGGTTGTATGGCATTTGTGCAGGGCACCACCAGTTTCTATATTCTGCGTTTTCTGCTCGGCGTAGCGAGGCCGGTTTCTTTCCTGGCATCATTCTTTATCTCAGCTACTGGTTCCCGGCGGTAAAACGTGCGCAGGTTACCGCCATTTTTATGGCCGCAGCACCGCTCTCTACCGCGCTTGGCTCCCCCATCTCCGCTGCACTGCTGGAGATGCACGGGCTGATGGGCTTTGCCGGCTGGCAGTGGATGTTTGTGCTGGAGGCGATCCCTGCGTTACTGCTGGGCATCGTGGTTCTGTTCTGGCTCACCGACCGTCCGGCCAAAGCGAAATGGCTGACCGAAGAAGAGCGGACCTGGCTGCAAAATACCATGCAGGCCGAAGAGCAGGCGCGTGCGGTGGGACAGAGCCACAGCAGCGCATGGCGCGGTCTGGCGGATAAGCGGGTGCTGGCACTGGCGCTGGTCTATTTTGGCACCTCGCCGGCCTTTATACCCTGGGTATCTGGGCACCGCAGATTATTCACAGCTTCGGCGCCTCATCGTTAGAAATCGGCTTCCTCAATGCCTTCCCGGCAGTGATCGGCGTTCTTGGCATGATCCTCTGGGCGCGCCACTCCGACCGGACCAACGAGCGCAGCTGGCACGTTATTGCTGCCTGTCTGCTGGCCGCGGCCGGACTGATTTATGCCGGCAGCGTCAGCACCCTTTTCTCAGTGATTATCGCCCTGACGCTGGTCACCGTCGGGATCAGCGCGTCTAAGCCGCCGCTCTGGAGCATGCCGACCCTGTTCCTGAGCGGGCCGGCGGCCGCTGCCGGCATCGCTGCCATCAACTCGATTGGCAACCTCGGCGGCTTTGTCGGCCCGATGATGATTGGCATCATCCGCCAGCAAACCGGCAGTTATACCTGGGGACTCTATTTCGTGGCCGGACTGCTGCTGATTTCAGCCCTGACGGTACTGATTCTGTCCGGAAAAGCGAAAAAGCCACAGACCACTGAACTTCATCAACCTCACACTCATTAATCGATACGGAGAAACATCATGCGTAACTACTCTATTGCCGCTATTCCTGCTGACGGTATCGGCCCTGAGGTCATCTCAGCCGGCATTGAGGTTCTGAAGGCGCTGTCACAGCGCGATCCGCAGCTTAAATTTGATATTCAGACCTTCGACTGGGGTTCCGACTACTACAAACGCTACGGCGTGATGATGCCGGAAGATGGCCTGCAGACGCTGAAAAAATTCGATGCGATCTATTTCGGCGCGGTCGGTGCGCCAGATGTGCCTGACCACATCACCCTCTGGGGGCTGCGCTTGCCGATTTGTCAGGGATTCGATCAGTACGCCAATGTGCGGCCAACCAAAATTCTGCCTGGCGTCACCTCGCCGCTGCGCAACCGCGGGCCGGGCGATCTCGACTGGGTGATCGTGCGCGAAAACTCCGAAGGGGAATACTCCGGTAACGGTGGTCGCACCCATAAGGGTCTGCCGGAAGAAGTCGGTACCGAAGTGGCGATTTTCACCCGCGTAGGGGTCACGCGCATCATGCGTTATGCCTTTAAACTGGCACAATCCCGACCGCGTAAGCTGCTGACGGTGGTCACCAAATCCAATGCGCAGCGTCATGGCATGGTGATGTGGGATGAAATTGCCGCTGAGGTGGCGCAGGAGTTTCCGGATGTGCAGTGGGACAAAATGCTGGTGGATGCCATGACGCACCGCATGACGCTGCACCCGCAGAGCCTGGACACGATAGTCGCTACTAATCTGCATGCCGATATTTTATCTGACCTGGCGGGCGCGCTGGCGGGCAGCCTCGGCGTAGCGCCGACGGCGAACATCGATCCTGAACGGCGCTTTCCATCGATGTTCGAGCCGATCCACGGCTCAGCCTTTGATATTACCGGTAAGGGCATCGCCAACCCGATCGCCACCTTCTGGACGGCGGTACAGATGCTGGAGCATCTGGGCGAGCATGAAGCCGCCGCGCTGATCATGGAAGGCATTGAACATGTCTGCACCCACGGCATCCTGACGCCCGATGTGGGCGGCACGGCAAGCACCGCCGATGTTACGCGTGCCATGGTGCAGTTCATCGAATCCCGTTCAACCGTTGCCGAGAGTGCATAACGATGAAAAACGATCAGGCCGCAGCGATACTGGAGGATATCTTTAAGCAGGCGGTTGACAGTGCCCGTCCCGGGCCTGTCGTGCCGGCCGCGCTGCCGCAGAAGCCCACCGG